>CAXTWM010000144.1:0-11696 GCA_964247915.1 uncultured Armatimonadales bacterium
CCCGATTATCATGTGCTCCGGTTCCCCGCATCCGATTTCGGCACCATCGAGTTCGGCCACCAGATCCTGCTCCTGGGGGAAGTCAAAGACATCTTGGAATGCGAGTATCAGCCGGTGGACTATATCCCGGAAGAGCAGCTACTGAAAATAGGCAACACGCTCCTTCAGGAAGACAAAAAACTCAACAAGCAGCAGATGGTTTCTTTCCGCAGCGCCCTGGCGGAGTTCACCGAGACGAACAGCCAGTTCGACGAGGGGAGGCGCGAAAGGCTGTTGAAACTCGTTGACCGGCTGGATTACTGGACCTCGCAAAGCTCGGGCCTGATCAACGACTTTCTCAAAACGCCCGAAGGGCAGGCGAAAGTCCAGCAGCACATCGAAGACAACGAGGCGGACTTCCTGGGCATGGCGGAGCGGATCGCGCAGAAGGAACTGAAGGAGCCTCGCCAGCGACTGGAAGCCGAGATCGCGCGGCTGGGGGAGGAAAGACTGCGGCTCGAAGAGAGCGTCCGCGACCTCGAAGTCCAAGCCCAAAAAACCCAGGAGGAGCTTCGGCGCAAGCAGGAGGCCGAGCTGACCGAAGCCATCTCCGGGCTGCAAACGGAACTGGGACGGCAGAACGACCTGCTGAAGAGCAAAGAAGCAGAGCTGAAAAACGTCCTGGCCTCGCTGGGGATCGCCGCCGCCATCCAAGATCTGAAGACGGAACAGGAGCGGTGGGCGCAAGCTTGCGAGCGGCAGAAGGAAGACAACCGGCGTCTCGCCGCCGTTCGGGAGAAACTGGTCGAGGAGATCCAGGCCGGGGACGAATCGCGCCGCGAAAACCTGCTCCGGGTCGCCGTCGAAAACAAGCCGTATCTGGACCTGCTGAACGGGATCGCCCCGGTCTTCGAGGAGAGCGCGCCGCTCCCGCCCCGCGCGGTCCGGCGGCGAGAAGACAGGCCCGGCGCGGTCGAGATGGTCGAGGACGTGTGCTGCAAGCTGAAGGCGCGCTACGGCCGCTCCTGCCGCTTCGAAGATGTCGCCAATTTTCTGGTCTGCGTGGACCAGAACTTCCTCGTCGTGCTGGCTGGCCTGCCCGGCGTCGGCAAGACCTCGCTCGTCACCAGCCTGGCGTCCGTGCTGGGCGTCAGCGCCCAGGACCGCTTCCTCCTGATCCCCACGGCGCGCGGCTTCACGTCCCAGCGCGACGTGGTCGGCTTTTATAACCCCCTGTCCCAGAAGTTCCAGCCCGCCGCGACCGGGATGTACGAGGTCCTGCGCGAGAACCAGGACCCCGCGCAGGCGGCCTTCCCCTACTGGGTGCTGCTGGACGAAGCCAACCTCAGCCCGATGGAGCACTACTTCTCGTCCTTCCTCGGCATGTGCGACCCGGAAGTCCCCCGCGAGATCAAGACCGGCGAGCCGGGCCGGGCCGGCGTGCTCTCCGTCCCCGACTCGATGCGCTTCCTCGCCACGATCAACTACGACAACACGACGGAGCCGCTGTCCCCGCGCATGATCGACCGCGTCCCCATCATCGGCATCCAGCCGCCCGAGGAGATGGAGGCCGCCCCGGCTCCGCCCCCGTCTGCGGGTGAGCCGCTGCTGTCCTATCACGACCTGCACGCCGTCTTGCAGCCCACCCCCACCGCCGACGGGGGCGACCTTACCGACGAGGAGCAGCGCATCCTGGCGAAGATCAAGGAGGCCCTGGGCGGCACCGACCCCGGCAAGGGAATCCCGACGATCATCAGCCCCCGGAAGACGAAGGCGATCCGGCAATACTGCGCCGCCGCCAGGCGGCTGATGCGCGGGGCGGACGGCCAAGGGTTCGCGCTCACCGCGCTGGATTACGCCGTCTCGCAGCACATCCTGCCGCTCATCAACGGGTACGGCGAGAAGTACCGCCGGCGCCTGGAAGACCTCGCGGGAGCCGTGCGGCCCCTGGACCGCTCGCGCTCACTGCTCGACTACATCCTCCGGGCCGGCGATGACGAGCAGAAGTTCTACCGCTACTTCAGCTAAGGGGCGTCATGTACGAAGCCATGACATTTTCGCTGGTGCGGCGCGGCGGGCACCCGTGGGAGCCGCTGGACCTGACGGACGTGCCGGACACGGAGCAGCCTCCCGTCCGGGTGGTCGAGGACGAACCCGTCGAGTTCGTCCTGCGCTGCCCCGAGGACGTCCAGCCGCTCCTGTCTATCCAGGACGTCGAACTGGACCGCCCGCACTGGCAGAAGATCGGCGACGTCGTCGAGTACCGGTGGGAGCCGCACCCCGGCGGGCCGCCCCCGTTCCTCAACCACTTCGGCTACTGCATCCTGACCATCGAGTTCCTGTCCGGGGTGGACGGGAAGGAGGCCGTCTCCTACGCCGCCGTCGAGGTGTTCGCCCGCAAGCCCAACGCCGAGCGTGCGGAGCGCATCCTCGACTACCTCGAAAGCCGCATGGAGGACGTCAGCCGCTCCTGCTTCAACGCCGCCCATCCGGGCGCAGACCATGCGGACCGGGGGGACGGGGGGGAAGCCCCCGAAGGCGGCAACATCCCGGCTTCGGTCCTGCTCCAGTCCATCGCCGACCATCTCCAGACCGTCGCGGCCCTGATGCCCCGGTTCCGCTACCGGAAGCGCTGCCGCCTGGCTCCGACTCCCAGGCGGATCAAAGCCGCCCAGGCCGTGAACCTGACCGAGCACTCCGTCCACTGGGCGCTCACCCACTTGGACACGCTGCTGCCGGTCGGCTCCCCCACGGCGGGGAGCATCGCCGTCGGCAACCGGTTCTACGAGATGGACGAGATCGAGACCTACGCGCTCTCCGAAGACACCAACGTCTATGAGAATCAGGTCATCGCCGGGTATCTGGAGAGCATCGCCGCGCGTCTGTCCGAGGTGGAGCGTTTCTGCCACGCGCAACTGCAAGCGCTGGAAAACGAGGGCTTCCTCGCCCTGATCCCGCCGGGCTACGGCAGCATCTTCGACATCAAGCGCAAGGTCGGCCGGAAGCGCTTCGCAAAACTGCTGGCGGAATGCGCCGCCTTGCAACGAGTCTGCGCCGATCAACTGGCCTTCTGGCGCCTCCACCTGCCGGTCACGCGGACGGTCCGGGAGATGCCGGTCTTGACACCCGGCTTCCTCGCCACCCCGCATTACCACCAGTCCTTCCGGCAGGTCGTAGCGTGGCACGGGCTGGGCCGCCTGAACCTCGCCGGGGAACGCTTCCTGTACGGCCTGCGGACCATTGACCGGCTGTACGAGTTCTACTGCCTGTTCCGGCTCGTGGAGACACTGCGAGAAGAAGGCTGGGAGCCGTTGGGACAGGCGCTACGCCCGCCCGCGCCGGGCGTTCGCGGCCTGGACTGGGACGCCCGGCCCGACAACGTCTACACGTTTGGGCGCGGCGGGGAGCGGATCACGCTGTTTTACGAGCCGGAGGTCGGGCGGACGCCGGACGGCGCCCTGGACCTCGTCCGCACGATGGAGGGGGGCGCGGGCTTCCTGCCGGATTTCGTCCTGAAGTTTGAGGCGGCGCAGGCCGGGCGGCCATCGTACCTGATCCTGGACGCCAAGTACGTCTCGCCCTACCTGGCCCTGAACTTCGAGCTGACCAAGATCACGATGAAGTACCTGCACGGGATCGGCGCCCCGGACGGAGGCCGCTCCCCGGTCCGGGGCATCTTCGTGCTCCATCCCCAGAGCTTCCATTCCGCCGCGCCCGGCCTGCCGTATCGCGCCTACCACGCGAAAAACTTCGACCTCTTCTCCGGGACGCCCGCCGTCCCGGTCCTGGCCGCCGTCGAGCTGACTCCGGGAAATGGGGAGGAGCCGGACGCCGCCGGCGACGCCGCCCTGCGCCGCGTCCTGGGGCGCGCGCTGGAACTCCTGCGGGACAACGAACCATGAACCTCCCTTTCAGCCAGCCCACAGGCGCCCGGCCCGGCGGAACGACCCTGCTGCCCGCCCTCATCGGCATCCTGCTGTTTTCCCTGCTCAGTCTGCTGCTGACCCTCGTGCTGCCCACGCACTCGACCCGCGCGGCCGTGATCCTGGACGTCTGCGCGACCGTGCTCGCCATCGTCATCGCGCCCTTTGTGATGCGGACCGTGGACCAGATGCAGCAGCGCGTCACGCGCCAGAACAGCGAGCTGCGGTCCCTGCACGCCATTGACCGCGCCCTCAGCGGGACGCTGGACCTCCCAACCATCCTGACCGTTGCCGTCAAAGAGGTCACGCTGTCCGTGGACGGCGAGTTCGGCGCGCTCTGGCTGCTGGACGAGAACGGCGGCTGGTCGGAGGATGCCGCGTCCGCCTTTTACAACCTCTCGCCGGGGATGCAGATCGCGCTGACCCAGCGGCTGGGGACCGGCGTACCCGACCTCACGCGGCGGACCGGCACCATCCAGAGGCGGCACGGCCTGGAAGACACCTGGAAGACCGACCGCGCCGCCGCCGCCCTCAAGATGCGCAGCGAGATCGTGGTGCCGATCACGCAGGGTGAGACCATCCTGGGGCTGGTCCAAGTCGGCAACCGGGGCGGGTCCCTTTCGCCGCTTTCGGGGTTCTCCGAGGAGGACGAGAAGCTGCTCGGCGACATCGGCGCGACCATCTCCGTCGCCGTCCAGCACGCCCAGCTCTACCAGAAGACCCTGCGCCGCGACGAGATCCTGCGCGGCCTGGTCGCCCGGACGGGCGACGCCATCGCGGCCTCGTCTGACGCGCCCCTGCTCATGCAGATCCTGGCGGATGACGCCGCCCGCATCCTGGGCTGCCGCCGCGTGGCCGTTTACGCTTATGAGGAGGCCGGGGGGCGGTTCGTCCCGCTCGCCGCCCACGAGGACGGGGCCGAGCGCGACGAGACCGGGAAGGGCCGCGCCCTTCTCCGGTCCTTCCACGGCCAGCCCCTGGCCCGCACCGCCGAGGACCTGCCCGCCGCGCTCCTCGCCGGCCCGGTGGGCGGCGAGATTCCCGTCGCCTATGTCCAGAACGCTCCCACGGCCCTGGGCCTGGACATCAAGGACGCCCTGTTCCTCAACAGCCCCGGCTACGTCTTCGTCCTGCGCTCGCGCGACCGGCGGGGCATCGGCCTGCTCTGCCTGCTGGACGCCGCCCCGCACCTGCGCCAGCCGGACTCCGCCGGCTTCGCCCGCGCCCTCGCCGCCCAGGCGTCCGTCACCCTGGAAAACGCCCGCCTGTTCAGCGAGCTGAAGGCCTCTTATCATCGTGAGCGCCTCATCGCCGGGCAGTTCCAGGAGAGCCTGCTGCCGACCGTGCAGGATGATGACCAGGTGGATGCCATCCAGTTCGCGCACAAGTATCAGGCCGCGCTGGATGAGTCTTACATCGGCGGCGACTTTTTCGATCTCTTCTCGCTCGGCGAGCACCTGTGGGGCGTGGTCATGGCGGACGTTTCCGGCAAAGGGCTGAAGGCCGCCGTCCAGACCGCCCTGCTTAAATACACCCTGCGCGGCTTCGCCCTGGAAACCCCCGGCTCCCCCTCCCGCGTCCTCGCCCGCGTCAACGACGTCCTGTGCAGCCCCATGAGCAGCCACGAGGGTTTCGTGACGCTCTTCTATGCCGTTCTCGACACCCGCACCGGCGAGACGGTCTATGCCAACGCTGGCCATGAGCCGCCCCTGGTCCGCGAGGCCGCGACCCGCGACGTCCGCCCGTTCGCGCCGTGCGACGGGTTGGCGCTGGGCGCCATGAGCGGCGTCGTCTACGAGGAGTGCCGCGACGCCCTGGCCCCCGGCGACCTGCTCCTGCTCTATACTGACGGCCTGACCGAAGCCCGCGCCGACGACGGCTCCTTCCTCGGGCTGGACGGCCTGACCGCCCTGCTGCCCCGCCCCGACGTCACCGCCGCCGAGTGCGTCCGCGCCGTTTACGCCGGCGTCGCCGCCTTCGCCGGCGACGTCCGCCGCGACGACGTCGCCATGCTCGTCCTCCGCCGCCTGCCGGCGTGAGTGAGGCAGGGGAGCCTTACCCCTCGCCCTAGCCCGGCGAGTCTTTTCGCCAGGAGCCGAGATCATGCCGGCGGCAACCGTACAGGGGCAGATCATCAAAAGACGCCCAGGAAGTCTCCGAAGCGTCCTCCCGGTGTGCCTCGGCGAGCTTGACGAAAACCGCTTCGGGCACTCCGGTAAAAAGCACATGGTCACGCCAAGCCCCCAGGTCGCCGTCTCCCTGGCTGAAAAACGCGACGTTGCGCTGGCGGCGATCATACAGTACCGTGGTGTTCGCGTGGTTCATCGGAAGTTGTAAATACCAGGACATGCGAACACGCCGCGCGCGAGGGTAGGTCTTTAGCGCGGCAACGAAGCTATGCAGGGCGTAGCCCGGCGCGTCCCAGCTCGCGTTCATACTCATGTTAACTAAACCCTTCTGCTTTCTGATCGCAACGCCGGACAGGTCATTCGGCTGGGCCGGGGGGAGACGATACACAATGGGCGGGGACGCCGGGCGCGGCTCCGGGATGGGCGCAATCACGCGCAGCGGGAACAGGAACGCGGCGGCCATCGGCGACAGGATGAGGGCGGCACTCGTGAGCAACAACAGAGGAACCGTTTTCATGTCTTTATCTTACCTACAAAAGTAGTCAAATTATCCCCTTCCCTTGAAACTTGGCCCAAAATAGAGTATCATAGAGGCGCTTGTGTCGCCGTTGCCTGCTGACGCCGGGAACCCGGCCCTGTGCGAGAGCGCTCCGTCGCGGTCGCTTTTGGAATTCTTTGCAGAAACGAACCCGACTGCGGTAGGATGACGGTACGCAACCCCGGTCGGGATGACAGGAAAATAGAGGAGCTTCCTTTGGCACTGATCGAAAAAGAACTGACCCAGGACGGCGCGGAGAACGAGTTTCTGATCCGGCGCGACGCGCCGCTGTCCGAATCCGACCCCGAGATCTATGCAGCCATCCAGAAAGAGGAAGGCCGGCAGAACGACAAGCTGGAGCTGATTGCCTCCGAGAACGTCGTGTCCCGCGCCGTCATGGAGGCCCAGGGGTCGGTCCTGACCAACAAGTACGCCGAAGGCTATCCCGGCAAGCGCTACTACGGCGGCTGCGAGTATGTGGACATCGTCGAAAGCCTCGCCATCGAGCGCGCCAAGAAGCTGTTTGGCGCAGATCACGTCAACGTCCAGCCCCACTCGGGCGCGTCCGCCAACATCGCCGTCTTCACCGCCTTCTTGCAGCCCGGCGACACAATCCTGGGGATGCGGCTGGACCAGGGCGGCCACCTCACCCACGGCTCCCCCGTCAACTTCTCCGGCAAGTTCTACAACGCCCAGTTCTACGGGGTGGACAAGGAAACGGGCCGCATTGACTACGACGAGTGCGCCCGCATCGCCCGCGAGGCCCGGCCCAAGATGATCACGTCGGGCGCGTCCGCCTACCCGCGCGAGATTGACTTCCCGCGCCTGCGCGCCATCGCCGACGAAGTCGGGGCGCTCCTGCTGGCCGACATCGCCCACATCGCCGGCCTGGTCGCGGCGGGCGAGCACCCCAGCCCGGTCGGCCACGCCCACATCGTCACGACCACGACCCACAAGACCCTGCGCGGCCCGCGCGGCGGGCTGATCATGTGCGATGAAGAGTACGCGAAGGCGGTTGACTCCGCCGTCTTCCCCGGCACCCAGGGCGGCCCGCTGATGCACGTCATTGCCGCTAAGGCCGTCGCCCTGGGCGAGGCACTGTCGCCCGGCTTCAACGCCTACCAGCGGCAAATTAAAAAGAACGCCCGCGCGCTGGCCCTCGGCCTGATGGACCGGGGCTTCACGCTCTTCTCGGGCGGCACCGACAACCACCTGATGCTCGTGGACCTGCGCCCCCAGGGGCTAACGGGCCGGACGGCCCAGGTGGAACTGGACAAGGTGAACCTGACCACCAACAAGAACGCCATCCCCTACGACACCGAGAAGCCCTGGGTGACGGGCGGCCTGCGGCTGGGTTCCCCCGCCACGACGAGCCGGGGCTTGGGCGAAGCAGAGATGGACGAGATCGCCGACTGCATCGCCCGGACGCTGACCCACATCGGCGACGCGGCCACTTACGAGCAGGTCCGCCGCGATGTCAAGTCCCTCTGCGACCGCTTCCCCGGCTGAACAGGGCCGGCCCAGGAGGGGAGAGGGTTTCACGGATGAAGGTGCGCGACGTCATCAAGCGAATAGAAGCCGACGGCTGGTATTTCAAGCGGATGCGCGGAGATCATCGCATCTACCACCATGACGCCAAACCCGGCAATGTCGTGGTCGCCGGTCATCCAAGTGTGGATCTGCCGGCGGGAACGCTGGCGAAGATTTGGAAGCAAGCGGGACTGCCAAAACTATGAGCGAGTATCTGCTGATTGTGGAACAAGGGCCAACCAGCTGGGGCGCGTACTGCCCCGACCTGCCAGGATGCATCGCAGTGGCCGAGACGCGGCCCGAAGTGCAGAGGATGTACGGGGAAGCGGTGGAAGGCTGGGTCGAGGCCACTTTGGAGGACGGCGACCCGATCCCGCCGCCCGCTGCCGAGACGGACACCGTCACCGTCGCGCTCGCGGGTCAGCCGCCGCGCCGCTACCTGACGATCCTCCAGCCTACGTCCCTCGGCGGCTGGTCCGTCTCCGCCGCCGATGTCCCGGACCTCGTGCTGGAATTTTCGACGCGCTCCGGTGCCCTGCGCCTGCTCCAGACGGCCCTGCAAAGCCATCTGGAAGAACTGTCGGCAAACGGCGAGCCGCTTCCCGAACCAGCTTCGGAAGCCTCGACTGTGGCCGTCCAACTGGCCGATCTGTCCGTCGCCGCGTGATGAGGAGAGTGCCTTGATCCGCTTCGTTCGCCTGTGTTCGTCCTGCGCGTTCTGTGTCATCGGTCTGGGATGCTGCCTTGCCTCCCCTGTCACCAGCCCCAAGGGCTATTCCCTAACGCCCGCTACGGGTTGGTTCACGGATCAAAGCGGCAGAGTTCCGGGCGATGACTTGACGACTTTCACGAAGCCGGACAAAGGCACTGAGATAAAGCTGGGCGTCAGGGTCACGAAGGCCCCCAACAACATCAATCTTGAGGGAGCGAAGCAGTTTGTCAACAAGCAGTATCCGAAGCAATTCACGCATTGGACGCTGGTTTCCCAGACCTTCTCGTCTCTAGGAGGAGTACGCGACCTCGATACCACAGCGACTTGTCTCTTTGGATCGCCTGCGCGACAGATGCGCGTGCGCCAGGTAATAGTCATCAAAGCTGGTTCGCTCTACTTTTTCACGAGCGGAGTCCCCGAGGACGACCACGCGCAGTACGACAAGGCGGTCTCAGCTACCCTTCGCTCCGTTCGCTGGACGGCTCGCGGCTAGGCCGCCATATCCCTGTAAGGACACCCTGACACCATGCCCCAGTGGATCATGCCCGCGTGGAAACTGCCCTGGCTTGCGTTCCTGCTCGCGCTGGCCCTCAGCTACGCGCTGACGCCGCTGGTCAGCCGCTTGGCCGTGCGCTTCGGCGCGGTCGCCGTCCCGCGCGAGCGGGACGTGCATTCCAAGCCGCTCCCGCGCTGGGGCGGGCTGGCGATGTTCGGCGGCTTCCTGCTGACGCTGGGCGTGATCTATCTGTACATCGTGACGCACCGGCACGTCTTCCCCTGGACGACATCCGAGCTGAACCATTTCACCGGCGTCCTCCTGGCCGCCACGCTGGTCGCCGTGGTCGGGACGCTGGACGACAAGTTCGAGGTCTCCGCCGCCTTTCAGTCACTCGCCCTGATCGCGGCGGGCGTCGTGCTGGTCCTGTTCGGCGTGCGGATCGAGGGCATCACGAACCCCTTTTATCATGGGACCTCCGGCGGGCACTACACGCCGGGCCAGTTCGTTTCGTTCCCCCTCTGGTTCTCGGACTTCGCAACCGTGCTGTGGGTGTTCGGGGTCGCCAAGACCGTGGACTTCATTGATGGGCTGGACGGGCTGGCGGCGGGCGTCTGCGCCATTTGCGCCGGGACGCTGGCCCTGATGTCCGCGCAGGTGCATCAGTACGAGGTGACGATCATCGCCGCCACCCTGGTCGGCGTCTGCCTGGGCTTCCTGCGCTACAACAAGCACCCGTCGTCCATCATCATGGGGACGGTCGGAGCGCAGTTTTTGGGCTTCACCCTGGCCGCCATCTCGATCATCGGCACCTTCAAGATCGCCGCCACTGTCTCGGTCGCCCTGCCCGTCCTGGTGCTGGGCGTCCCGATCTTCGACGGCATCCGCGTCGTCACGCAGCGCACCATCGCGCGGACGCCCGCCTACCTGCCGGACAAGACCTCGCACATCCACCACATCCTGCTGAGGAAGTATAATGGGTCGCAGCCGCGCGCGGTCTGGATGATCTACGCCCTGACCGCCTGCCTCTGCGCCGTTGCCTTCCTCCTGTTCCGCCTGTCGGATCGTGTCACCGCCGCCCCCACAGCGAGTCATGCAGGCGCATCCCGCTCTTTTTCCGGCTCCTACTCTGGTTCCCCAAGAATTGGGGGTTAGGGGGCTTTATTATGCAAAAAGTCCTCTGCGTGTTTGGAACCCGGCCCGATGCCATCAAGATGGCCTCGGTGGTGCTGGAATTGAAGCGGAGGCCCGAACAATTTATTGTTCATGTCGCCGTCACCGGGCAGCACCGGGAGATGCTGGACCAGGTGCTGTCCGTATTCGCCATCACGCCGGACTTCGACCTGAACATCATGACGCAGGGGCAGACGCTGGCGCAGGTGACGACGCGGGCGCTGACCGGGCTGGACCCGATCCTTGCCTCGGAACAGCCGGATTGGGTGCTGGCGCAGGGCGACACCACGACCACCTTTGTCGCCGCGCTGGTTGCCTTCTACCACCAAGCGAAGTTCGGCCACGTCGAGGCCGGGCTGCGGACCGGCAATTCTTACGACCCGTTCCCCGAGGAGATGAACCGGCTGCTGACCACGCGGCTCGCCACGCTTCATTTCCCGCCAACTCCTGAAGCCGCTTCTAACCTCCGCGCGGACGGGGTGGGGGAGGACAGAATCGTCCTGACCGGCAACACCGTCATTGACGCCCTGCTCCAAGTCGCCGCTCAGCCCTACACACCGGACGATCCCGCCTTGCGCGACATCCTGGACGACCCGCGCCGGATGATCCTGGTGACGACCCACCGCCGCGAGAACTGGGGCGAGCCGATGGCCCGCATCGGGCGGGCCGTCCTGCGCCTGGTGGATGCCTTCCCAGACGCCGTGGCCGTCGTCCCCTGGCACCGGAACCCGGTCGTGCGCGACGCCCTGCGCCCCCTCCTGGACGGTCATGCGCGTGTCCGGCTGATCGAGCCGCAGGACTACGTCCCGTTCGTCAAATTGGAACAAAAGGCGACGATCATCCTCACCGACTCGGGCGGCGTTCAGGAGGAGGCCCCGAGCCTGGGCAAGCCCGTCCTGGTCCTGCGCGAGACGACCGAACGGCCCGAAGGCGTCGCGGCGGGCACGGCCAGGCTTGTCGGCACGGACACGGATTTGATCGTGTCCGAAGCCTCACGCCTGCTGTCCGACCCGGACGCCTACGCCGCCCAGTCCCGCGCCGTCTCGCCCTACGGCGACGGCCAAGCCGCCCGACGCATCGCCGACGCGCTGGCCCCCATGCCTGACGCAGTCAGACCTACCCCTGGCGCAAGCGCCGACCCCTCCCTATTAGGGAAGGGTGAAGAGGCTACGTCGGCTTCTCCTGCTCCCCCTTCCTTAACAGGGAAGGGGGAGCA
>CAXTWM010000145.1:0-11654 GCA_964247915.1 uncultured Armatimonadales bacterium
GGCAGGGAGACGACGCCCGAGGGGCGGGACGGCGGGACCACAGCGGAGCGCGGGAAGCTGACGCTGGGAGCCGCCAACTGGTCGTGGTAGCGGGCGTACCAGGCACAGGGAAGAGCCAGGAGCAGGACGAGCATCAGCCCGCCAATCACGGCAGCCGTGCGCGCGGAACCTGACCGTCTGGCCCCCCTATCGCTCTCCATCAGTGGTTCCCCCTACTTCACCGTTATCGCCGCCGCGCCCCCGCCGGTGGGCAGAATCGTCGGCGTGACGAACATCAGGAAATGTTTGCCGCCCGCAGTGTCAGGGGGCATGACCATGACCAGGGTGTCACCACTCTTGACGGTGCGGAGGGTCTTGATTTCACGTTTCGCCGCGCCATCCTGAAAGACCGGATGGAGTGCGAGGGTCACGGAGTCGTCGCTGTTGACGCGCGGCGTGGCGGCGAACGTAGCGGACGAGACCACCTGCAAGCGGGACGACGTGGGCAAACTCAGACTGGCATCTACGGTGGTCAGAGTAAGGCTGGCGTCTACGTTGTTCATGGTGGTGACGGTCGGCGCTTGAGTGACGGCGCCCTGCTTCGCCAGCGTTTGCAGGAAGGTAGCCACCCCGCTCCCGGCCGCGTATTTTGTGTCAGGTATCGGCAGGATCAGGAGATTGGGCACAGGGCCAGAGTCGAAAGCAAGGCCGGAGACTTTGAGGCCAGCATCGGTCACATGGGCTAGGGCGAACTTGATCTGCACCTGACGCTGCGCGATGTCCAGTATCTTGACGAGCTGCTGGACGCGGGCAAGCCCGGAGGGCGTGGCGACGACGGACAGGGAGTTGGTGGCCGGCTGGGCGCTGATCTGTGTGACGCCTTCCACACGGACCGGCGCGGTGCTGTCAAAGCGTTGAGCGCTTTGATCCCAGTGCAGCGCCTTGAGGATGTCGCCAGGGACGGTGTGCTGCAAGAGGATGGTTTGCGCCGTGGGCGCGGCGGCAGGTGCGGCGGGCGTGTCCGCCAGCGTGGGGAGCGAACAGAGCAGCGATCCCAGCGTCAGGCAGGCGGGCAAAAAGGCGAGGTGTCGGGACAACAACAGCATGGCGGTGTTCCTTTTTCGGGCGGCGTCAGAGAATACGCCGCGCTTTGCGGCAATTCCTGCTGTTTCCATTGGCTTATCGCATAACATCCCCGGCCTGAAGGCCGGGCCTGTTCCCAAGCCCCGAAGGGGCGGCCATTACGTGTAGACCGGCCCTTGGGGGCCGGGAGGCGTGTGCTCTTCTATTCCAGGCCGCCAGGCGCGTCGTCTTCCATGTCGCCGCTCTCGGCGGCGTCCATGTATTCGTCGAAATCGTCCCCAAGGTCCTCGCCCATCTCCTTGCCCATCTCTTTGGCCCAGCGGCGCATGGCTTTGGGGTCGTCCATGTCGCCGATCTTGCCGGGGTCGGCCAGGTCGTCCATCAGGTCGTCATCGCCGCGCCCGCGCGCGAAGCGGGTGACGCGCTTGGTGGCCTGGTCGCCCCCGCAGTGCGGGCAGACGTTCGTGTCGCCCCCCGCCGTCATGCCGACGAGGACGGTGTAGCGCTTGTGGCAGTGGTTGCAGGTGTATTCAAAGAGAGGCATGAGTTATTATAGCACTTGCCGGGACTATAGGCAGCCCCGACCTCACTCCCCGATCTCGTACCACAGCGTTTGGAACTGCGGGCCGACGGTGAACGTCAGGCTGCCGTTCGCGTAGGTCGCGGGCACCTCCCCCGCCCGTTTGCCGGTCCCGTCCAGCGCCCACACATGGCGGGCGTCGCGTGTTTTCAGCGTCACGGTCGCCGGGATGCCCTCGGCGACCGTCGGGCCATGCCCCCACCGGCTGCCGACGCTGGTGCGGTCGGCGTTCCAGCCCATGACCTGGTTCTCCACCTTACCCGCCAGCGTCAGGAGCAGCCTGCGAGCCTCGGCGATGCTATCAATGCCTTTCGGTGTCAACGTTACGGCGGCGAAGTTGTTGCCGAAGGCGGGAAAGGTAAGCGTGTTCTGCCCCAGCGTCACGGTCTGCCCGCCGACATAGCCGGTGACGGCCTGGACAAACGGAGAGACCACAAGATACTGCGCCCCGGCGGGGGACTTCGTCACAGAAATCTCAGGTGCGGGGACTGGCGGAGGCATCCTAATGGGAAGCCCTATGCTGAGGAATCTTGTCTCCTTGAGAAATGTAGCCTCGCGGGATGTATTAACCAGGGAAATACCCATACGGCGTGAGAACAGGATCGAATTGTCAGCACCGCCTTCCCGCTTCCAGGCGGCGTCAGCAGTCAGCAGTTTCCCCACATCCGGCTTGGGCAGGAAGATAGGTTTGTCGCCTGCGGTCGGTCTCGGCGTGAACTCGACTCTTCGGAAGATCAGGGCGGCGGCGGGGAGGAAGGCGGTCTTGGCCGGGTCGCTGCTGATGCCGAAGTAGCCGTTGATCTTGTCGTTGGACGCGCCCGTGCCGTAGTCGCCATAGTCGAACAGGTAGATCATGTCCCAGTCCTGGAAGGCGGCGAAGGTCGCGAGGATGGGCAGGGTCTCGGCCCGGAAATCGTTGGGCGCGGGGTGATTGTATTCGGAGACGCTGTAGGGCTTCCCCGCCACGCGGTACTCGGCGAGGGACTGCAATGTGCCGCCCTTGCCGTCGGCGAGGTCCGTCACCATCGGCGTGTTGGGGATGTTCCAGTCGTTGGCGTCCCATGCCTTGTGCGGGAACGAGGGGTGCTGCCAGTAGGCGTGGTTGTCGGCGAAGTCCATGCTCGCCTCGCGGGTCAGCCCGGTCAGCCCGCCCCACGAGATCTGGGAGCAGAGGACGTTAGCGCGGACGTGCAGGTCGTCCTTGAGGTAGGCGCGCATCTCCTCGGCGTAGGAGCGTTCGGTGTCGGCCAGGAAGGCGGTCCAGTCGTCGTTCTGCGCCTTCAGCGCGGCGGTCGGGATGTCCACGGTCTTGGTCAGCAGCGACTGGCCCGGCTGAAGCCCCGCGCCCTCGGCACCGGGGTGGATTTGCAGATCGGAAATCCAAACGGTCCCGGTCTGCCCGCCCAGCGTGAAGGCGAGCCGGTTGTGATGGGAGGCCGTGTCGTGGGCGGTGAAGACATAATGGAAGGTCTTCCAGTCGGTCGTCAGGGCGGCAGTGGCGGTCAGCCCGACGTT
This sequence comes from uncultured Armatimonadales bacterium, assembly GCA_964247915.1. GTDB lineage: Bacteria > Armatimonadota > Armatimonadia > Armatimonadales > Capsulimonadaceae > JANXMY01. The sequence continues at coordinate 3,158 of CAXTWM010000145.1, forward strand.
GTGCCAGTCGGCTTGGTCGAGGCTCGCGCCGAGAGGCATCGGGCGGTCTTTGTCCGCTTTGGCGCGGAACGAGACGGTGTAGGTGGTGCCGTCGGTCAGGTTCAGCCCGGCCTGATGCACCTGAACGTGCCAGTCCGTGCCGTCAGTCTGGGTGACATCGGCCTCGATGTTCTGGGCGCGTAGGCCTCGGCGACGATCTTGTCCTGTATTCAGGACCGTGCCGTAAGTGGCTTGCGAAGCTCCCTGATGCTCGATGGACCAGGGCATGGTCTGCGTCAGCAGGCCCGGCCCGCTTGGCGTCAAGCCCTTCGTCCAGGCGGCCTGGACTTTGGCGTCCGTGCCGTATTTCTTCGCCAGCCAGCCGTTCCAGAAGCCGACCAACTCGCCCCGGAACGGCTCCGGCAGGGTGTCCAGGTCGTTCCCATAAGTGGCCCACGGGTCGCCCACCAGCGAGTTCTCGTTGTTGATCTCGACCACGGCGACGGCGGGGTCCTGAGCGTAGGTTAGGCCCGTGTAGGGGTTGACGTGGGTGAGCAGGTCGCGGGCGTAGTTCTTCTGGAGGAGGATCATGCGGCGGTCGAACTCGTCCACGCGCTTGTCGAAGCCGAAGGGGATTTTGTCCACGCTGGCCGGGAAGCCGTCGGACTCGGAAAACTGGCGCGAAACGTGCAGGTTGATGTTCGCATACACGCCGTTCTTTTTCAGTTGGGCGACCAGATAATCCAGCTTGTCCAGTTGGGCGGCGTCTATGTGCTGGCGGTCTTTGTACGAATAGTCCCAGATGCTGGCGTCCTGGCCCCAGTCGCGGTTGTCCATGTGGTGCAGGCGGACCAGGTTGATGCCGAGCTTGGCGATGCGGGCGGCCACCTTCTCGGCGTCGGCGTGCGAGGGGAAGGCGGCTTTGGCGGCGAAGTTGGTGCCGAGGAAGCGGACGCGCTTCCCGGTCTTGCTTTCGACGAAATGACCGTTCCTGGCGATGATGCCGCCGTTGACGCCGGCGGGCTTGTCGTTCAGGAACGAGACGTCGGTGATTGTGCCCGGCGCGGCATCGTCCCAGGGCAGGACGAACGGGAACATCGCGGGCGGCGTCACCGCCTTGACGGGCGCGGCGGGCGCCTGCGCCCAGGCCGCATGGACCAGGGACAGCAGCGCCCCGGCGAGAGGAAAAAGGGCCTTGTTCATGGAAACTGCCTTTGGGTCTCCCGCCGTTTGGGGCGGGGACGGCTTGCGTCAGTCATCCCCGGTCTGAAGACCAGGGCTGTAGAAGTGCAAGTGTCCGCCTGCGCGGACATAGGAACACTCCTCGCGGATCGTCTACTGTCCGCGAAGGCGGACACTCGCACTTGCATAGACCCGGAATTCATTCCGGGGGATAGAGGCTCAGAACTCGGGCGAGAAGTCTGATGCTTTTGTCCCTATTATAGCACAGCCTGTTGACTTGCCGCAGCAGCCGGGTACAATGACGGCAGACTGCGCCTTGCGAAAGATACCCCTATGGCAACTCCCACCACGACGCCGCCCCCGAGCGGCCAGCCCCGGCAGCCGGCGGAGGCCAAGCCGGCGGCTCCGAACGACCTCCCCGCGCCGCACAAGTATGACAGCGCGATGGGGCGGCTGCGGCGCGTCCTCTTCGGGCGCGCCCTGCCGACCTCGGGGCTGGGACACGGCAAGCTGCCGAACTTCCTGGCGCTGCCGATCTTCTCCTCGGACGCGCTCTCGTCCAACGCCTACGCGACCGAGTCCATCCTCGGCATCCTGATCCTGGCGGGGACGGGCGCGCTGCACTTCGCCTGGGCCATCGCGATCTGCATCGCCCTGCTGCTCATCACGGTCGTGCTCTCCTACCGGCAGATCATCTTCGCCTACCCGGAAGGGGGCGGGGCGTACCCGGTCTCGCGCGACAACCTGGGCGTCGTCCCGTCCCTGGTCGCGGCGGCCTCCCTGCTGATCGACTACGTCCTGACCGTCGCCGTCTCCGTCGCGGCGGGCGTGGCGGCCATGATCACCGCGTACCCAGCCTTGCAGCCCGACCTCGTGCCCCTGTGCATCGCGGCGACCCTGCTCATCACCGTGCTGAACCTGCGCGGGGTCAAGGAAGCGGGCTGGGCGTTCGCCGGCCCGGCGTATCTGTTCATCTTTTCCATCCTCGCCACCATCGCCGCCGGCCTGCTGACGCTGGCGACGCATCCGGCCCACGCCGCGCCCGCGATCCAGGCCGGGGCCGCGCTCAACGGGTCCAAGCTCGGCCTGCAAGCCATCGGCCTGTACCTGGTCCTGCAAGCGTTCTCCCAGGGCTGCACGGCGCTGACGGGCGTGGAGGCGATCTCCAACACGACGCCGGTGTTCCAGGCGCCGCAGGACAAGAACGCCGCGCTGACGATGGCCTGGATGGGCGGGCTGGCCTGCACCATGTTTCTGGGGCTGACGTTTCTGGCGAACCGCTACGGCATCCACCAGAACATCGACCAGACTCAGGCGGGCTACCAGAGCGTGGTCGGCCAGGTGGCGAACACGGCCTGGCCCCCCATGTGGCATTTCATGTTCTATGTGGTGCAGTACGCGACCGCCCTGGTCCTGGTGATCGCGGCCAACGCCGCCTACGCCGGGTTCCCGCAGCTCGCGTCCATGCTGGCCCGTGACAACTTCCTGCCCCGCCAGCTCGCCAACATCGGCGACCGGCTTTCCTACTCCAACGGCATCCTGCTGCTCTCGGTCGCCGCCATCGCCCTGGTCGTGGTCTTCCACGGCATCGTCAGCAATCTGCTGAACCTGTACGCCATCGGCGTCTTCACCTCCTTCACCATCGCCCAGTTCGGGATGGTGCGGCGCTGGCTGCGGACGCGCGAGCGGGGCTGGCAGGGGTCGCTGTTCTTTAACGCGCTGGGGGCGCTGGCGACCGGCGCGGTGATGCTGATCATCGCCGTCTCCAAGTTCGACGACGGGGACAGGATCAGCCCCTATTTCCACTTCGGGCACTACTACCCGCGCTACGGGACGTGGATCGTCCTGGTGCTGCTGCCGCTGATGGTGATGTTTTTCCTGCGGATCAACCAGCACTACAAGGAAATGGGCGAGGAGCTTTCGCTGGACGGCGCGGCCATCGTCGAGCCGACCCACAACACGGTCCTGGTCCTGGTCTCGCGCCTGCACCGGGGCATTTTAGACGCCCTGAACTACGCGCGCCTGACCAGCCCCGACGTCCGGGCGGTCTACATCGAGACGGACCCGGACAAGACGGCGGCGATGAAGGAGTCATGGAACGCGCACGTCCCGGACATCCCGCTGGTCATCATGGAGTCCCCCTACCGGTCGCTGGTCGGCCCGCTCCTGCGCTACCTGGACGCCGTCCAGAAGGAGCGCGGCGACGACGTCGTCACCATCGTCATACCCGAGCTGGTTTCGCGCAAGCTCTGGCACCACCTCCTCCACAACCAGGCCGGCCCGCTCCTCAAGCTCGCCCTGCTCAACCGCCGGGACGTCATCGTCACCAACGTCCGCTACTTCCTGGAACACTGAGGTATCATGTCAGCAACGGGGGCCATGCACCGGTTGCCCCCGGCATGACTCCGGCGCCGGTGACGGCATGACCTCAGTGACCAGGACAGGTGTATGGCGGCGCAGGGCGAGAACGAACAAACCAAGCCGGCGGGGGCCTCAGACACAATATGGCCCCCGCCGCCAACCTGCCCACCCATAGAACCGGCATCCCCGCGCCGCTTGCTCCAACTCATCTACCTACCGCTTCCCCAGGCACCTAAGGGTTTTGATCTGCCGAAATGGGCGAGTTCCGCTTCTCTCAACGTCATGTTCGCTTTTATGGCAGTTTGGCTGGCACACGACGCGCCAATTGTGGGCAAGGTCTTGGTTGGGATTTTCGTCTTGGGACACTCGGCTGAGGTCTTGTACCTTCTGACTTGGGCGTTCTTCACTTCCCTGCACCTAGTTCGTCAAAGCCTTGGTCAGATGTCGGAGGCACCGACAACATCATGGGAACATACTCTTGCCTTGCGTGGCGGCTGGATGGGCATGGTGCCATCCCTGATGTTCCTGGTCTGGGGTTTGTCCTACTTGGACGTGTATCACATTCACCGTATCAACCTTGTGGCACTGGCTCTCTGGGGGACTTGGTTCCTTTTAGGATGTGTGGTGGCGCTTGTGAACGGGGTGCGTCATTGGCTTCGGGAGCGGCGCACGCCGCGAGAGGGGTTGTGAAGCCGCCGCGATGAACGACCAGACGCCTTCCCCCACCCTCCCCGCAAGCCGGGACGCGATCCGGCGGACCGCCCTGCTGATCGCGGCGGCGGCGGCGCTGGGGGGCGTGCTGTCCGCCGTCACGGCCAACAAGCAGTTGTTCCTGTACAAAGACACGCTGCACCTGAGCGCCAGCGGGGTCGGGACGCTGCTGCTGATCGTCGGCCTCCCCACCTATTTGCAGCCCTTCATGGGCGGCCTGTCTGACCTGTACCCGCTGGGCGGGTGGCACCGGCGCTCCTACCTCGCCCTGGCCGCCGTCGTGCAGGCGGCGGGGTACGCGGGGCTGACGGCGCTGCACCAGTACCACTACGCGGCCCTTGCCTGCCTGCTGATCGTGGCCGGGACCGGCGGCGCGCTGGCCGGCGTGCTGGTCAACGCCGCGATGGTGTCGGTGGGCAACCGGACGGGGACGTTCGGCGTCTTGCAGGCGCTGTTCCAGGTGACGCCGCTGGTCCTCAGCCTCGCCTACACGGCCCGGCTGGACGGGGAAGTCAATGCGTCCTGGTCATACGGTCGCACGTTCGGGGTGGCCGCGCTGCTGTCGCTGGCCTTCCTGCCGCTGACGTTTTTGCTGGAAGACACGCGGGCGCAGGCCGGGCGCGGGGCGCAGGGGGAGGCACGAGAGGCGGCGAAGCGAGCCGAGCGGGCGCGGACGGCGGCGGCGCTGCGGGAGGCGTCGGCGACGCCGGGGGTGTGGGTGATGACCGCGTTCCTGTTCTACCTGTATGTAACGCCGCTCCTGCTGACGGCCTCGGTTTACTACGAGACGGACGTGCTGCGGCTCTCCAGGGGCTTCATCGGGCGGCTGGACGGCTGGATGTCGGCAGGTTCCCTCGCCGGGCTGGCCGCGTTCGGCGCGTTCTCCCGCCGGCTGCCGGTCCGCGCCCTCGTCTGGGGCGCGATCGGGGCGGACGCCGCGATCTACCTCCTGGCGATGACGATGCACGACGCGCCTTCGGTCAAGCTCGCGCAGTTCGGGTGGAGCTTCCTGGCGATCTTCCTCGCCGTCTGCCTGAACACGCTGGCCGCCCGCGCCAGCCCGCCGGGGGTGGAGGGAGCGGTCTACGGGCTGATGCAGGCCGCCCTGAGTCTCAGCCTGGTCCTGTGCGACAAGTTCGGCAGCGCCCTGTACGATTGGTTCGGGCCGGCGCACGGCCACACGGTCGCGCACGGCTGGTTCAGCGCCCTCTGGTTCGGCTTCGGGTTCACGCTGCTGGCGGTCTTCTTCGTCCCGTTCCTGCCCGCCTGGGCCAAAAGCGGGCGCGCCGAAACGGCCCAAAAATAATGGGAATGATTTCCGTGCGAATGTGGTATATTAGAGTATCACATTCAAAAGGAGGTATCAACAATTGGATCATAGTTTACAGGGCGGTGGCGAAGGTTAGTCCTTTTAACCTTCGGGGCGGCTCAAACCTACGGGTGACAATCACTCGCGGGTCATGAATGGCTACCTTTGCCACCAGCCCACCCCAGAAGCCTGAGAAAAGTCTTCGGACTTTTTTTGGAAATCGAAAAGAGCAGCGCGGTGTTCCGCAGCCCGTCGTGAGACGGTCTGCGTACAGCCGCGCTGCTTTTTTGCCTGCCTCCGGCAGTTCCAGGGGCGTTTGACAAACCCCGCATCCCCGGCGTACAATACTGTATGTCGTATTCCAGTTTCCTCTGCCCTATCACCGAGTTCCACATCGAACACACCGTCATCTGCGGCCAGACGTTCCGCTGGCGGCGGGACAGGGCGGGATGGTGGTCCTGCCTGCTGCCGCTGACCGACCCCGCCACGGGGCGGATGGCGCATCAGCTCGTCCGGCTGTGGCAGGACGACGAGATGGTCTACTACGAGACGGGGCCGCGCCCGCACGACATGGCCCTGGTGCGGGACTACTTCCGGCTGGACGTGGACCTGCCAGCCCTGACGGCGGGCTTTGCCGGCGCCGACCCGCACATCCGCGACGCGGTGCGCGAGTTCGCGGGCCTGCGCGTGATCCGGCAGGACCCCGTGGAATGCCTGTTCTCGTTCCTCTGCACGTCCGCCGCGCCCCTGTACCGCATCCGGCGGACGGTCGCCGCGATCTGCCGCGAGTACGGCGACGACTTCCCCGGCGGCGAGGTGGCTGGCCTGGTCCATCACGCCTTCCCGCCCGTCCACCGCCTGGCCGAGTCCTCGATCCCGCACCTGACCCACACCGGCCTGGGCTACCGCGCGCGCTACGTCAAGGAGACGGCGCAGATGGTCATAGCGAACGGCGGCCCGTCCTGGCTGTTCGGCCTGCGCGCCCTCCCCTATGCCGAGGCGAAGGCGGCCCTGCTGACCCTGCCGGGCGTCGGCGAGAAGATCGCCGACTGCGTCTGCCTGTTCTCGCTGGACAAAGACGGGGCGATTCCCGTGGACACGCACATCCGACGCATCGCCCAGCGGACCTATCTGAAAGGGACGCCAGCCGCCAAGACGCTGACCAAGGCCGGCTACGCCCAGATCGGCGACCACCTGCGCGCACAGTTCGGGCCGATGGCCGGCTGGGCACAACAGTACCTGTTCTTCCACGATCTTTATCAAAAAGGGGCTTGGGACGCCTACACGGCCCTGTACCAGCCCCTCCAGGAGCCGATCCGCCCGCTGAAGAAGTGATGGAACTTTCCGGGCGGCCGCCTTGTAGAAACGAGGGAGATGACCCAAGAAGCGGCGGGGGAGGAAGCACGAGCGCGCCGGGCGGCGTTCGCCGAACTGGCACGGCGGCATGAGGCGGCTCTGATGGGCGCGGCCCTGCGCCTGTGCCGGGGCGACCACGACTGGGCGCAGGACTTGATGCAGGAAACGCTGGTGCGCGCTTATCTTGCCTACCTGACGGGGCGTTTCCGCGAGGGCACGAACGCCTGGCCCTGGCTGCTGCGAATCCTGACCAACCTCTTCATCAACGAGTACCACCGGCGACGCCGCTACGAGTCCGGACCGGACCTGGACAGGCTGACCTCGTCCGGGGAAGCCGGGCCGGTCCAGACCCACGCCGCCCCCGCCGACGTTCCGGGCGTCGCGCTGCTGGCGGGGACGCTGGACGAGGAACTGGAGCGGGCGCTGGCGATGCTGCCCGAGGCGCTGCGGCTGTGCGTGCTGATGGTGGACGTGGAGGGGCTGGAGTACGCCGAGGCGGCCCTGGCCCTGAACGTCCCCATCGGCACGGTCCGCTCGCGCCTGGCGCGGGGGCGGATGAAGCTCCACGACCTGCTGCAAGGCTTCGCCCGCCGCCGGGGGCTGATTCCCTGACGTTCCCTCGCCCCGCACGGAACGCACGGGGGCGGAAAGCGAATCGACCGTGAAGAAACTGGAACCGACCGATTTGAAGCCGTGCCCGCACATGCAGACGCTCGTCTCCGCCTGGGTGGATGACCGGCTGACGGGGCTGGCACGCTGGTACACGGAACGGCACATCCAGGGCTGCCGCCGGTGCCAGTCTTCCCTGCCCTTCCTGCGCGCGATGCGCGCGCGCCTGCGTCACCTCGGGGCGCCGCCCGCCGAAGCCGCCCTGGCCCCGGAGCGGTGGGCGCAGGTGGAGGCCGAGTGGGAGCGAGCCGAGCGTACCCTGTCGCCCACGGAACACGGCTAGCCACGCCCGCCTCCGCCGGTCAGGCCTCCGCGCGGTCCGGCTGCAAGCCGATCTGTTCCAGCAGCCGCTGGACGACCATGCGCTGGGCGATGCCCCAGGTGAGCGTCGCCTCGATCGTCGTGCCGTAGGTGAAGGTCTCCGGCGGCTCACAGGCGGCGTCCACCCACTGCGTTTCCCAAAGATCCTCGGCCTTGACCTTCTGGACGAAGGCGGCATAATCTTTTTGGAACCCGTCCAGTCGGGAGATCATGTCTGAGACGGCATGATTGGCGATGCGCCTCTGGTCGTCGCCCGCGTCCTGCCAGCCGGTCCGGGGCGTACCGGCGGCGGGCCGCCAGCCGGCGGCGTCCATCATCCCCAGCACCCAGCCGTCGCCGGTCATGCGCCCCAGGGCCTCCCGCAGAGTCCGCTCCGGCTCCACGAACGGCATCAGGTTGTGGCGGAAGGCCAGCGGGGCGTCGAGCTGGGCGTCCGTGAGGACGAGGGCGGCTTCCAGGAAGCGCTTCTTGGCCCAGTAGTCGTTGTCAATGAGGCGGTCGGTCAGGTCCATCGGGGGTTCTCCTCTCGTCGCGGGGACGCGCAGGCCGCGCGTCCGGGTGTCGTAGTGAACGCCGCTGGGGCCGGGCAGGGACGGCGGGGGCGCGGGC
>CAXTWM010000146.1:0-11592 GCA_964247915.1 uncultured Armatimonadales bacterium
CCCCTTCGGCTCCGGCTCCCCAGGATTGAGGCGGGGGGGCGATCCTTGCCCACCGCCGGTGTCACCACCGCCGGGGCGGGAGCGACGGAGGCCGGGAGCGGGGCGGTCAGGGGGAGCGGCGTACTGAAGGCACCGGCCTCCACCGGCTCGGAGACGGGTTCCCGGTAGGGGAACTCCGTCGTCACCACGATCATGCCCAGCACGTCCGGGAACCGGAACGAGGCCGAGGCCGCGCCCGGCGGCAGGTGGCCCTGCACCGTCACCGTCATCGTCACCGGCAGGCGCGGCTTGATACCCGAGTCGCGCCACTTCTGCACGTCGGCCAGGGTCGGGAAGGCGACCGCGTCCACCACGCCCGCCCCCGACCCGCCGGACGCCTGGAAGTCGCGCCGGAACCGGCCCTCGGCCGCGCCGAGCTGGGCCTGCAAGTCGGACGCGGGGCCGTCCAGCAGGGCGTTCATCGGGCCGTCCCCGATGCGCTGCGGCGTGTCGTCCAGGACGAACGCCAGTAGGTCAATGCGCGCCTCCACGGAGAAATGCCCGTCCGGCTGCACCTTGGCCGTGGCGGCGGCGATGCTGGCCGGGTGGGCCGTGCAAGGGCCGCCCCCCGCGCCGAAGGCGGCGAGGAGCAGCGCCAGCACCGCCCACAGGCTGACCCCCAGCGAGGGAGATGGTGGACTCGGCAGACGGACGGGGACAGGGGACGTCACAGGCCTACTTCGTCCCCCCGGCCCCAAGCAGCATCTGGAGCTGTTCGGGCGAAAGCGCCCGCTTCCAGATCGTCATGTCCCGTACCTGGCCGCTCAGGACGCGCTCCTGCTCCCAGGGGTCTTTCGGCATGACCTCGACGCGGGGGCGGTCGTCCGACAGGTCCACCTTCTGCTCGGCGATGCGGGCGGCGTTCTTGTAGACCCGCAACGTCTGGCCGTCGTAGGTCGCCGTCAGCATCTGCCACTGGCCCACGTCCAGCGGCGTGGTCGTCTCGACGTCCGCGTTGGCGCTCCAAAAGTGGATGCCGTTGGCGAACTTGCTCAGGTAACGCCCCGTCCCGCTCTGCCCGTCGGTCGGTCGCCCGAAGCCGGCGATGACGGTGCGGTTCTCCGGCTGGCGATCCACCCGGCAGAACAGGTTGATGGTCCACGGGTCGCGCGCTCTGACGGGCAGGTCGGCGACCCGGAGCGACTGCGACGCCGTCACCGGGAGCGGCCCGCTAGCGAAGACGCGCCCGCCGCCCGTGACCGGCACCGGCTGGGGGACGATCAGGTTCCCGTTGGGCGAGGCGTCCTTGACGCCGCTGACCGTGAGCTGCGCCGACGTGTCGGGCGCGGCGGCCCGGTCCAGCGTCAGCGTGACCGTCCGGCCATCCGGGTCCAGCGAGGCCGACCGAACGGCGAACGCCCCGTCGAAGCGGTAGTTGGCCGCCTGCTCCGCCGTGTCCCTGGAGACGGGCTTGGAGAAGTCCACCGTCGCCTGGGGCAGCCCCGGCAGCATCATCCCGGAGGCGACCTGGGGCGGGGTCGTGTCGTGGATGTCCAGGGTCGCGCTCGCGACCTGCGCCCCGCCCCCGCCGTCAATCTCCGCCGCCCGCACCGTGGTCACGTCTTCCAGCAGGAAGGGGCCGGTGTAGACCGGCGACGCCGCCGTCGGCGCGCTGCCGTCCAGCGTGTAGTGCAGCCCGCCCGCATGCCAGTAGAGCGGGTGCCCGATGGTGACGACGGTGGCGTCGTGGAACGTGCCGCCGGACGGCGAGATGGTCGGCGTGCTTTCCGCCGCGCCGCCGGCCTTGTGGTCTGCCAGCGTGTCGGACAAGGGGCGCGCGGCCACGACGCCGTCGTGCCCGCCGCCCGCCACCGAGACGGCGAAGAGCTTGACGCGCGGATCGTCGGGCAGCGTCAGCGCCCTCGCCCCGGCGGGGACATCAAACCCGTACTTGAACAGGTAGCTGTAAGCGTAGAACTCGTTGCCGCTCGCCGGGTTGTGACGGTGCGAGGAGAACCAGGCCACCTCGGCGGGCTTCACATAGCCTGGCTCCAGGCCGCCGAACTCGTTGTGCCAGTCATAAGTGAGTTCCGGCACGACGCCCTGCCAGAGCCGATTGTCCCACTGCCCGACAAACCCGCCCCAGTCCTGCACCGTGGCCGTGTGCGCTTGGCCGCCGACGGTGAAGCGGGCGGGGATGTCGCCGTCGGACGAGGCCGCCAGCAGGTACACCCGCGACTGACCGGCGGGCAGGGAGATCGTCTGGCCCCGGCAGGACAGGGCGTTCTTGGCGCCGTCCGCCGTCGGGCCGATCTGGAACGTGATGCCGTCGCTGCTGACCGTGGCGGGCAGCGCCTCGCCGGGCAGCGTCCGGCCCGCCGCGTCAAAGGCGCCGTCGGCTGGGGCGCGGGTGAAGCTGACCGCGTCCGTGTCATAGGCAAGGGCGACGGGCCGACTGCGGACCGGGGCGACGCGGGCAGCGGGCCGGCCCAGGGTCAGGGCGAACGCCTTCAATCCGAAGCCGCCCACGTCGGTCGTCAGCACGCCGTTTTTGACGGTCGCGGGGCCGAGCGGCGCCTCCTGCCCGTTCACCTCGCGGGCGGACAAGATCGGCGCGGCCATCTTGACATGCACCCCCGTCGCGGGCCGCCCTTGCAGTTCGCGCAGGCGGATGACGACCTCGCCGCTGTCCTCGGCCTTCTTCATGGACGAGATCTCGACCTGCGGGGTGCTGACGGAGGCCAGGGAGAACGTCTTGCCCAGCGCCCCGGCGTGGGCGGGAGTCTGAAAGGCCATCAGCGGCTGGTTGAGCCGCTTGGCCGTCCACGGGACGTTGGCCTGCCGCCAGTCGCCCGCATGGGGGGCGAGCGCGTACAGGATGTCGTGCCGCCCGGTGTCCTGCGTCCCCTGGTCCTGATAGCCGGCTCGGGTTCCGGGGGTGTACAGAAGGGTCAGGCGCACGGTGCCGTCGTCGGGCTTGTCCGAGCCGAACTTGGAGTCGTTGAGGACCGCGACGCCGTACCTGCCGTCCACACCGGTCAGGTCGAACCACTGGTGCTGCGGGACCTCATACTTCTTGGGGTCGTTGTTGCCCCGCTCGATGGCCCCGACTTGCAGATCGTAGGTCGCCCTGGGGTTCGGCGTCGTCAGCGGGAAAGACGCCTTCAGGGCCGACTCCCGCGTCTGCCAGTCGATCTTGTTGGCGACCTCGACCCGGTCCCCGGCCCCGCCGCAGGCCAGGCGGATCGTCTGCACGAATCGCGATCCGTCGGTCGTGCGCGTCACCTCCAGGGCGACCCGCACCGGGCCGGACTCGACGACCCGCACCTGGGCCGGGCCGGAAACGTAGCCGCGCGGCGCTTTCTGGGCGTCCGCCCAGTCCATGTTCCAGGCGGGGAACGCGCTGGGGTTGTGGTACTGGAACGCCAGCCGGGCCGGGTTCGCCAGCGCCTCCTTGCGGTTGATCTTGTCGTAAACCGAGGCGATGTCGCCGTCCGCGTTGAGAGTCACCCGGAACCGGGCGTTTTCGAGCGAACGCCCGCCGACTTTGAGCGCGCCGGTCGCCGGCGAGGACGCTGCGGGCCGCGCGTCGAAGGCCGCGAAGCCCGTGGATGGGACGCGGGCCAGGAACAGAATCCGGACGGCGTTCCCGTCGCGCGCCAGCGTCTGGGTCGGGGTGGGCAGTCCGTCCGGGCCGTACACCTGCACCCGAGGGGGGGCCACGCCCGGAAAAGTCACCGTGGCCTCGGCCACGTCTTCGCGGGCCGTCGCCAGCGGGTTGTAAACGACGAGCGCGACGCCCTTCGCCTGCGTGTTCATGGCGGACGCGACCGCGCCGACCGCGTCCTGGGCGACGGCCCCGAACTGGTTCAGGGCCAGAAGCTCGTCGTTCCAGCAGTAATCATAGGCGACGGGCAGGCTGGTCCCCGGCAGCATGTCGTGCATCTGCGAACCCAGGACGAGGTCCCAGGCGTCGTACAGCCGCTTGCTGGGGTAGGCCGCCCCGCCCAGCCACTGGGCGGCGACCGAGGCGCGCTCGGCGGCGTCGGCCAGCAGCTCGTTTTTGCGGTTCCACCGCTTCATGTAGGCTTCCGACGTGATCGAACCCGCCGAGTGCTGGGTCAGCAGCAGCTCGCCCTTGTAGTGCGGCAGCCTGGCGACCTGGGCGGGCGTCAGCGTCTTGACCATCTCGTCGGCGCGCGCCGAGACCACCTTGATCTGCCCCGGCCCGACGATGCTTTTCTCCATCCAGCCGACGGAATTCTCGTCCGGCGCCCCGCCCCGGTCGCCCGTGCCGTAGTAATGGTAGTCCACGAAGGCCCCGGACTGCGCGCCGGTCTTCTGGATGCGTGCCAGCCAGCTCGTGTTCTGGCTCAGGTCCTCGCGGAAGCCGGCGGCGTAGGAGCCGGGGTCCAGGGCCGCCACGACGCCTTTCCCGTCCGGCCCCTGCCAGACGCCAACCGGGAAGGGGATGCCCACGGCGGACCCCCAGGTGAGCTTCTGGGTGGAAAAGCCCTGGATGCCGCAGTGGGCGAGCACGGTCGGGAGGGCGTAGGGGAAGCCGAAGCAGTCCGGCAGCATGAACTCCTGGGAGGCGACGCCGAACTCACGCCGGAAGAAGTGGTTGCCGTAGAGCGTGTGCCGGACCAGCGACTCGGCGGACGGCACGTTGGCGTCGCCCTCGTCCACTGACGAGCCGCAGGGGAACCACTTGCCGGCCTGGACGTACTGCTTCACCCTGGCGTAGTCGTCCGGGTAGTACTCCTTCATCATCTCGTAGCGGCGCGACCCGCTGAAGTTGAAGACGTAGTCGGGGTACTGGTCGAACAGCCGGAAGTTGTTATGCATGGTGTTGGGGATGAACTCCCGGATCACCTGCGGGTACGACCAGCGCCACTGCGTATCCAGGTGGGCGTAGCCGACCAGGTAGAGCGTGTTCCCCTGGGACAGATTCGTGGGGTGCGGCGCCGTGGGCGCCGCCTGCTGCGCGCCCGCGCCGTTCGCCGCCCCCAGCAGGGCCGCCGCCAGCAGCGGCGCGGCGGCCCGCCGCATCCAGAAGGCTCTCCCGCCCTGCGTCTTTTTCGGTGTCATGGTGATCCTTTCGCGGTGTCGGCCCCGGCAGCGCGCCCCGCCGGACCGGTCGCTTCGTCTTATGCCGGCCCTATTCGACGCCGGATCGCAAACGTCCTGCATATCCGCCGAAAAAGCATGAAGGAATCTCGGCCGGCGGCGTCGAAAGGGAGGGGGGTCAACACTATGAGCATTTCGGCGGGACAATCGGGCGCGTCGGGGGTGGTGGATGTGAAGGTCACGATCCCGGAGCTGACGGACACCCGCCCGTTCTGGCTCCGCGACTACCCGCTCCACGCGACGTTCGCCGAGCTGTACCAGGACTGCATCAACCACGACGACGTCCGCCGGTCCCGGCAGGCCCTGGATCGTATCTCGCGGCACTTCTGGTTCGGCGAGAAGTTCCTGCCGCGCAGCGCGTCCCTGGCCTCCCAGCTCACGAGCGGGGGGCAGGCCTACCCGGAGATCTCGCTGGTGCTGCGGCGCGATTTGTACCGCGTCGGGCCGCCCACCTTGGTCGCCGGGAACACCGAGTTTACCTACGCCGATGCCGAGGACCGCATCGACCGGGTGGTCACGCTCGTCTTGAACAAGGCCGAGCGGCCCTGCTGCTTCGACCTGTGCGACTGGCGCGGGCGCCGCCTGACGTCGGACAAGTCGCTGGCCTCCCATTCCCTCTGGCCGGCCTGGGAGGAGGCCAAGACCTTCCCGGAGCGGGCGACCCTGCGCCTGCGCCCGCGCACCGGCTGGCTCGCCTACGTCCTGCTGGCGGTCGCGCTGGGGGGCGGACTGGCCCTGGGCTACTGGCTCTGGAGCGTCCTTCAATCGTCAGGCCGTGTGGCCTGAAATATTATCCGTGCGAGTGTGTACGATGGCGGCGAAACGGGAATGAATACGGCGACAGCACCCCGACAGCCCTTTTGTTTGCGCCGCAGCCTTCACCCCATACGATATGATGTTAAGGAGACGAGACCGTGCCGATCACCAATGAGACGATTTTAGAGGCGAACCGCAGCATGTTGGGTAAGACCAACCGCACGATTCTCTTCGCCAAGGTCAACCTCGACGAACACCTGGACCCCGAAGCCCTGGAGCGCGACCGCGAATACACGCCCTCCCTGGGCAGCCTCCTGTCCCGCGTCGAGGAGATGTCCGAAGAACAGTTCCTGGCAATGGTGCGCGAGAACCTGACCGTCACCTCCTTCGCCGAGTTCCTCGACAAGTTCCAGCCCGGCTTTTACTACCGCGTCCGTGGCCCGCAGTCGGCTCAGGCGGAAGCCATAGATGGGGACGCGCCGCCCCCGACCGAGGAGGCGCCCGCGCCGCCGCAGATCGAGTTCTCCCTGGAAGGCGGGGCGGGATGGAAAAAGATCCGCATCAGCTCCGACCACCCCTACGTCCGCTGCCTGCGCGACCTGATCAAGAAGCGAGTCCGTCAGGACGTGTCCACGTTCCGCGTGGATGTGGACGCCTCTCTGTTCGCCTTCAAGCCCAAGAACCAGCGGACGCTGATGCGTAAGATCGCCGAGGACGTCCAGGTCAAAAACGACCGGCTGATGCTGGAAGTCAAGCGCAACCCGGCCTCCAAAGACAGTGTGCGCGCTCTGGAAGCCTACCAGGTCGCCGCCGATGACTTCCAGGGCGCGCTGGAGGACACCGTCCGCGTCCTGCCCACCGTCGTCTACGGCCTGGAGCAGACCGCTAATGAGCTGAAGCGCCAGACGCCCGGCGGCGGCCCGATCGATCCCAACGTCTACCAGATCGAGTTCGGCAAGAACCGGTCTCTGATCGCGTCTCCGCAGTCCCTGCCGACCCACCCCGCCCTTGAAGCCCCCAGCGAGGACGGCAAAAAAGGCAAGAAACTGCTGACAGGGGACAAGAAGCTGCTGGAAGGCAAGGGCGAGAACGGGTCGGACGGGGACGGCACCGCGCTGGTGAAGTCCGACGGGGGCGGCTCGGGGGGTACGGCCATCGCCGTGCGGACGCTGGACACCGCGCTGGACAAGATCCGTGAGCAGGGCAAGCAGGTCGCCGGACAGGACCTCGCGCTGGTGCCGCAGGAGAAGCGGTTCCCGATCGCGGTCGGCAAGTTCATGGACAAGATGATAGACCGGGGCATGATCGCCCCGCTCATCGGCAACCTCGTGGCGACCGTCCTGCAAAACCCTAAGGAGCTGGCCCTGCTGAACCCGGACATCCGGGACGTCGAGCACTACCACGACATGTTCCTCGGCGTCTACAGCAACGCGGTCGAGTCGTTCCTCCAGACGGTCACGCCGCTGTTCGAGACGATCATGGGCGTCTACCTGCTGTTCAACGAGTTCCCGTCCGACGTCCGCCTCCCCGACAGCATGAAGCCCGAGCTGATCGTCGCCAATGACGACCTCCCCTACCTGTTCCTGTCGCGGCCCGACGAGCTGAAGCGGTTCTTCGAGGCGTCAAACGCCCAGGCCAACAACCAGTTCCGCGACGCCATCTCTTTTGTAATCGTGCCCAACGTCGCCGAATTCAAAAAGAAGCGGCCGCCCAAGCGCAAAAACGACTCGATCATGCTGGACGACCCCATCCTGGAGTCGATCCGGGCCGCCCAGGACGCCCTCTCGCCGGACGCCGACTCCTACGGCAAGTCCACCTATGTGGACGAGATGCTGCCGCTGATGGACTGGGGGGCGGACTACGGATTCCAGGTGCTCTTCTCGCCCGAAGAGCGCGTCCGGGCGGGGCGGGCCAAGCGGGAATACATGCAGAACCTGAACGACGCATATGCCATTGATGCCGTCGTGGAGCGCGCGTCCGGCGACTGCGGCATCCTGTGCCTGCCCGACTTCACGATCATGCCGCCCGACGGCAAGCTGGTCACCGGCAAGACAGCCGAGGGCGGCATCGAGATCGGCGTGGATGTGCCGGAGCTGACGGTCCGGTCGTGCTACGTCGCGGCCGGGCGGCTGATGGCGAACGACGTGCCGGACTACCTGCGCCGCAAGTTGCAGCGCGCCAAAAAGGACGTCACCGCGATGCGGCCCGACCTGCCCGGACTGGGCATTGACCTGTCCATTAATCCGTACCTGGGCGAGACCGACCTGCCGACCGATCACTTCCTGAACGACGGCCTGATGAGCGACCTCCTGAGCAGCAACATGCCGTTCCTGGCCTTCACCCACGTTTCGGGACGGTCGCCGTTCCTTTCGGTGCCGCGCACGCTGCGGCGGCTGCACAAGGAGGACGGCGAGCAGTCGTACCGGCATCTGCACCTGTTCCGTCAGGAGATCTACCTCAAGCGTCTCCTGCGGGCCGCCTGGGAGCTGGGCTACGGTGGGTCCATGCCGGAAGACAATGAGAAGGCGGTGGAGCTGCTGACCGACCACCTGAACTACATCCTGAAATGGACCAAATGGTACGACCCTGAGAAGCTCGTGAACTCGTTCCCCAGCGCCCTCAAAACCGGGCAGGAGTTTAAGGTGCAGCGAGAAGGGGGAAACAACTTCAAGATCGTTCTCTATTTCGAGCAAGGCCTGATCGACGAGTTCGGGATCAGTTTCTAAACGCCGCTCAGACAGCCACGACTCACGCCGGGGCGGCCACAAGGCTGCCCCACCAACCCGCGCACTCCGCGCCACTCCGGTGCCCTGTGCATTCCCGCAGAAAGGACAGTTCGAGATGCCGAATTTAACCATCCAAGGAACCAAGATCAACCGCGTCTTCGACGCCAGGGTCGAGATCCTTCACGACCTGGACGAAGACAAGAAGGTCCGCGAGGCCGTCCAGGTCCCGGTGATGCAGTTCACCGTCACCCTCCCGCTGGACCATGACACCATGGTCGCGCAGTGGGCGCTGGCTCCCCAGGGGCCGAAGCGCTTCAAGACGGTTGAGCTCCAGACGCTGGACCGCTCGCACACCGTCAAGAAGAACTGGACCATGCAGAAGACCTACGTCCACTCGTACATCGAGAAGGAGTACCCGGAAGGCTCAACCAACGGCACCGACCAGGGCAACTTCGTCGAGGTGGTGCTCCGGGGCGTGATGATCCAGAACAACGTGGACTACACCGGCGACAACATCCTCGCCGTCCAGCCCGGTGAGCCGGAGGCGCCCGCAGCGTAACGGCCATTTCAACGCAAGCGGGACAGGAGGGGCGCCATCGTGCTGGCCCCTCCTGTTCCATGTCTCAACCCACCCCAATCCGCAGATAATCACAGACAGAGATAGGCAGGATCAAGAAGGGCGCTATGGCTGACGACGAGACCGAGCTTCCGCCGGATGTCCGCGACATCCTCGCGCGGATGCCGCGCGAGATGCGCCACCGCGTGGTCGCCGATTATGAGACGCATTACGCGCCCTTCCTCGCCATGCTGGCCGGATGGAAGGGTGCCGTCCAGGAGCATTACCTTCAGGCGGAGAAGTCCTCCGTCGCGCACCTGGAGGAACAGTTTTTCCCGCTCGGCGACTGGAAGTTCCCGGCGCAGACGCTGGCGGTGCCGCAGCGCCCCCCGTCGCGCACCACCGACATCGCCGAGGGGGCGGCGTTCACTGATCCCGTCGGCTCCCCCTGGATCGCCTGCGGGGACGGCTGGATGCAGCCGACCAGCCTGCGCGATGCGTCGGTGCAGTGGGCGGGCAGGGACTGTCTGGCCGTCATTGACGTGGACCACCCCGCCACGGAGCCGTCTGAGCACATTCTGGAGCGCGGTCAGCTCCTCTTCCTCGGCGTCTCGGAGGAAGTCCTGGAAGCGCTGGACCGGGCGGCCTGGTGGGTGTTCACGCCCGAGGGTGGCTTCCAGACCGCCGAGTTCGCGCGGTTTGACGGCTACATGGCGTTTGAGCGCGAGATGCAGACGGCGCGCATGAACCAGCGCCACCTCGACCTGTGGCTGCCTCCCTTCCACCCCTACGGGCGGAAGATGGTCCGGCTGGGCCGCGCCGGAGGCGACGCCCCGCCCGACCCGCTCCTGGCGAGGCAGCGCCTCGACCGCGGCCTGGACGGGGGCTTTCGACTCGTAGGCATCGTGCCCGCCCCGGAGGGACGGGCCGCTGCCGCCCTGCGCGGGTTGAGCGCGCGGCGCTCCGGCCCCGCGTGGGTCAGCCTGAACGCGGTCCCCGTCGTCCAGACGGGCCTGTCGGACAACGTTTTTTATCCCCCGTTTCCCCACGTCGGGCAGGAGCACGCGCTGCGTATGAGCGGCGTGCCGGGCATCTTCGCCGCCACCGTCCGCCATGACGGGCTTGACGTGCCCTCGTCCCTCGTCCGCCTGCCGAGCCAGGACCCGCTGGCGACCGAGCCGGACGTGCAGGTGCAGTTCCCGCAGGTGCAGGCCGGCGTCACGCAGGTCAAGATCTATCATGGCTCCTGGGGCCGGCGCCGGATGGGCGTGCTGGACACGCCGACATCGCTGGAAAAGGCGCCGCTGCGGTTCGGCGTCCCCTACCTCGCGCTGGGCGGGGCCACGGTCGGCGGGCCGGCGGACCGACCGGAATGGGTGCGGACGGCGTGGTATCACAGCGTCCTGCGCCCGCCCCTGCTGACGGAGGGCGACCTGTGGGAGATCATCCGCCAGCGGCAGGGCGATCTGGGCGAGATGGTGCGCTTCCGGTCCGCCGTGCGCGAGATCGTCCACGACCCAGAGACGGGGGGTGCTCACTGGCGCTCCTACCTGTGGCCCTCTCTGCTGGCGCGGGAGTCCGCCTTTGCGGGCGAGGGAGTCCCTTCGCCGGACTCCGTGCCCCTCATCCAAAGCCTTCGGATCACGTTCGAGCGGGCCGTGGACGCCGAAGTCCCGGACTTTCTGCTGGCCGACATGGCGAACTACCTCGCTTCTATCCTCTCGCAGTATTTCGTGCTGTCCACCTTTCGCATCGAGGGGCAGGTGGCGGCATGAGCGGGGAGGAACCGAGGGAAACGGTCGTTTTCCCGCAGCTGAGCGGGCTGAACTGGCCGAGCTATCTGCTGCAAGCCTGGACGACTCTGCACGCCCTGGGCGTCCCCGAGGAGAATCTGCGGCTGCTGCCCGAACTCGGCCACTTCGCCGTGCCCGAGGTCAGCGCGCAGGACCCGCCCGGCCCGGCTTACGACCCGCTGAGCGAGCGCCTGACGGTGCATCGCGTGGACCCCGCCGAGGTGCGCCCGCGCCTCACCGTCAGCGTGCGCGCCGACACCGTCGAATATTTTCTGCCGGAAGGGGAAGGACAGCCGGAGCGGCGCGAGAGCCACCTGGTGGGACGCCTGGCGCATTTCGTGCCTCCGCTCCTGGCGGGGCTGCCGGGCGTCCCCCCCCCCGCCCAGCCGCACTCTCCTGTGGAGGACCTGACGCGGCAGGTGTGCGCGCGCTACCCGGAACTGATGCGGACCCTGACATCGGACGAGCGCGACTCGTTGGAAGTGGGGGCCGACGACGTCTTCGCGATCCTGGCCGAGACGGACGCCCCGCGTCCGGCCGCCCTGATCGAGAAGGCGACGCGGAGGGTGAGCGAGCCGGACCTGCGTGCCGCCTGCCGCTTGGCGTGGCCGCGCATGGCCGACAAGCTGCCGCCGCGCGGCATCGCGGGCCG
>CAXTWM010000147.1:0-11592 GCA_964247915.1 uncultured Armatimonadales bacterium
AGACGGGGAACAGGATCGCCGCGAGAATCGCGATGATGGCGATGACGACGAGCAGCTCGATCAACGTAAAGCCCGGCGTAAACGCTCGCGTGAAGCCGCGTGAGGGCAGGGTAAACGCCCGGCGTGGGGCGCGGGCGTGGCTGGTGTGTCTCATGGGGAGAAATCTTCTTTCTGTTCAAAGCGCGTTACTGCCAGGAATCATTCCGCTACTATCGGAGTGAGGATACCGGGGCAAGATGAAAACCGCATTAAAGTTGGTCCGCATCGCCATGTTCGCTCTGTTTGCCGCGTCGCGCGGCCAATCGCCGCCGAAGCGCCCCACTCAGGTATAATGAAAGGCATATGGAAGACTACCAGAAGAACATCCGCAACTTTTGCATCATCGCCCACATTGACCACGGCAAGTCCACGCTGGCCGACCGGCTGCTGGAGTTCACGGGAACGGTCCAGCGGCGGCACATGCAGGAGCAGCTCCTCGACTCGATGGACATCGAGCGCGAGCGCGGCATCACGATCAAGATGGCCGCCGTCCGGCTGAACTACCGCGCGCAGGACGGGCAGGAGTACGAGCTGAACCTGATTGACACGCCCGGCCATGTGGACTTCACCTATGAGGTCTCGCGCTCGCTCGCCGCCTGCGAGGGAGCCGTCCTGGTCGTGGACGCCGCCCAGGGCGTCGAGGCGCAGACCCTGGCGAACGTCAACCTCGCCCTGAACAACCACCTGGAGATCGTCCCGGTCATCAACAAGATAGACCTGCCCGCCGCTGACCCGGACCGCGTGGCCGAGGAGATCGAGGAGGTGCTGGCGATTGACGCCACCGAGGCCATCCGCGCCTCGGCCAAAGAGGGCATCGGGACGCAGGAGATACTGGAGTCCATCGTCCGCCGCGTCCCGCCGCCGCAGGGGGAGGCCCAGAAGCCCTTGCGAGCGCTCATATTCGACAGCCACTTCGACGCCCACCTGGGCGTGGTGGCGTATGTGCGGGTCCGGGACGGCGAGATCGCGCCCGGCACGCAGATCCGGGCGATGGCGAGCGGGAAGACCTTCGACGTGACCGGCGTCGGCATCTTCGCGCCGCGCATGAAGCCGGTCGAGAAGCTGATGACCGGCGAGGTCGGCTACATCACGGCCAGCGTCAAGACCGTCGGCGACTGCCGGGTGGGCGACACGCTGACGGTGGCCCACGCGGGCGCGACCGAGCCGCTGGCCGGCTACCGCCAGGCGCTGCCGGTCGTCTTCTGCGGCCTGTACCCCGTGGACAGCGCCCAGTACCCCGACTTGAAAGAGGCCCTGGGCCGCTTGCAGCTCAACGACGCCGCGCTGACCTTCGAGCCGGAGTCGTCGGCGGCCCTGGGCTTCGGCTACCGCTGCGGGTTTCTGGGCCTGCTGCACCTGGACATCGTGCAGGAGCGGCTGGAGCGCGAGTTCAACCTGACCCTGATCGCGACCGCCCCGAGCGTCATCTACCATGTGCATCTGACGGGCGGCGAGACGGTGGAGGTGGACAACCCGGCGAACCTGCCGCCGCCGTCGGAGATCGCCAGCATGGACGAGCCGTATGTGACGGCCAGCATCATCATCCCGTCCACCTACGTCGGGACGGTCATGGACATGGCCCGCGAGCGGCGCGGCGTCTACCTCCGCACCGAGTATCCGGCCAAAGAGCGGGTGATGATCTTCTACAAGCTGCCGCTGAACGAGATCCTGATGGACTTCTTCGACCAGCTCAAATCCCGGACCAAGGGCTACGCCTCGTTCGACTACGAGATGAGCGGCTACGAGCCGTCCAACCTCGTCAAGCTGGACGTCAGGATCAACGACGACCCGCTGGACGCCCTTTCGTTCATCACGCACCGGGACAAGGCCTATGAGCGCGGCCGGCAGCTCGTGGACAAGCTCAAGGAAGTCATCCCCCGCCAGCAGTTCGAGATCAAACTGCAAGCCGCCGTCGGGGCCAAAGTCGTCGCCGCCGAGCGCATCTCGGCCCTCCGAAAGAACGTCATCGCCAAGTGCTACGGCGGCGACATCTCGCGCAAGCGCAAGCTGCTGGAGAAACAGAAGGAGGGCAAGAAGCGCATGAAGAGCATCGGCAGCGTCGAGATCCCCCAGGAGGCCTTTATGAGCGTCCTCAAACTCGGGAGCGATTAACGGTTCGTAACGGAAGGAAACCGTCATGCCTTTTTATGATGAGGAAAGCTACCGCCGTATTCCCTATGAAGAATACAAGGCAATCAACGAGCTGATGCACGCGCATCTTCGCACGCACAACGGGAAACTTCGCGCTCTCATCGCTTTTGGCGAGATCGTGACGCGCGGCGGCACTTTCGACATTGATCTGCTGGAAGTCGTTGAAGAATGGGAGGGGCAAAGTTCCGTCGCGTTCTCCAGCTCGGAAGCACTGCCCCTGCGTGGTCAGCTACGCTTGTACCTGCTGACGCCGGAGCAGTTTGAAGGCACAGCCGCTGAAATGGGGATGCCGGAGGAACGCCTGTTGGATCGCGTCCGGGAGGGCTACAATATCGTCTACGAAGACCCGCCAGGCTACGCCCGGAAGGTGTTCGCCCAACGGGTGAGAAACGATTCAAACAGCAACCCTCTAGAGTTCCTTGTCACTGGCAGCTTAAGGCAGTGACTATGAGCAGTGCATCGGGCTATCCTCCGTTCCCAGAGGGAGACGCTCTCGCGCAGGCGTTCTTTGGGGAAGGCTTACGGCATCTGGAAGATGCCCAAATACTACACAAAGCCGGTCGTTACCCAGCCGCCATCGCCTCGGCCATGAAAGCGGCAGAACTAGGGGTAAAATCAATCATCATCCTCGGCGGCGCGATGGGCTGGTGGGACAGGGTTTTCACAACCCACAGCCCCCTTGGTGACATCAGTGGCCTCCCTATCTTCGAGCATCATATCCAGACGATCACTGCATATAATGGAACTTTGGTGTCAGATGTGATGGTGATGGAAAAACTCGCCCCCGCGAAGCCCGGCGGCTCCTATGACATCGGCTCTCAACAGAACCCTGAGTACCCGTTCCTATCGTACCAGCGTGCATTAGGCACTAACCCTGGTGAGTTTCGCTTGAACAAGCCCTCCATGCATTTTGGGGAAGCGGACAGCAGAAGGTATTACAACACCGCGCAGGACTTATTGACAGCAGTAGCAACGCAATATGCTACCGTAAGCGGTTGGGTGTTGGCGATCCCCGATGCGGTTTAGTGATGCTGAGGGCAAGAAGCGCATGAAGAGCATCGGCAGCGTCGAGATCCCCCAGGAAGCCTTGTCGTATATGAGCGTCCTCAAGCTCGGGAACGATTAGGCGCGTGGAGTCACGGATGGCGTGTCACGCGAGAGGGCAGGCTTGTGCCTGCCCTTTTGCAATTTGTGCCCCCTCCTGTGTGACAAAGCGTACACGGGGGTATTTTCTTTTTAGGGGTCCTCCCTGGAACAAATTATGCCCGATGAAAATAATCATATAAATAGTGTGACATTTGGCACGGGGAAACTGGTAGAAGAAGGTACAATTGCTTACCTGGGATTGGGCACGAACCTCGGAGACCGCCAGGCGAACATCCAGGCGGCCTTGCAAAAACTGGCTGATCTGCCGACAATACAACTGATGCGCGTCTCGTCACTGTATGAGACCGCGCCGGTCGGCGTCACGAACCAGCCGGATTTTCTGAATCTGGTCGTCGCCGCTCGGACGAGTCTTGCGCCGCAGGCGCTGCTCGACTCTCTGCTGCACATTGAAAATCAGATGGGCCGGACCCGAACCCAACGCTGGGGGCCGCGCGTTATAGACCTGGACCTGCTGCTGTACGGCGACGCGCAGGTCGCCCTCCCCGGACTGACGGTGCCGCATCCGCGCCTCCGCGAGCGGGCCTTCGTCGTGGTGCCACTGGCTGAGATCGCACCGAATCTGGCCCTGCCGGGGGACGGGAAGGGCGTCGCCGACCTTGCCCAACATTTTTTGGAAGATTTTTCCTGCAAACGGAACATTCGGCGCGTGGGCCTCGTCTAACAGGGGCAGCGCCCTATTTCGCACCGTCGTCCTCAGGTGATGATTAGTTTATGATCTATTCGTACCAAGCCAAAGACCGGACGGGGCGCACTGTGACCGGCTCGCTGGACGCGCCCGACGAGCGGCGGGCGGTCCAGGAGATCCGGGACATGGGCTACTTCCCCATGCGCCTGGCGCCGCAGCAGGGCGGGGCCGCCACGTTGACGCCCCAGAACGGGGCGCCGTTCAATGGGACGCCTCCGCAGCGGGCGTCCGGGCCAGCCGCCCGCCCGGCTGTGCCGCTGGGCCGCTGGCTGCTGATACACCTCGTTTACTCCCTCTGGTCCGGCGTCGGACTGCGCGATCTGGCGCTGCTGTACCGCCAGTTCTCGGCGATGCTCAACGCCGGGGTGCCGATCTACCAGTGCCTGACCTCGCTGACCCAGCAGACGGGCAATGGCCGTCTGCGGGCGTACCTCCGCAGCATCAGCGCGCGCGTCCTGCAAGGTGAGATGCTGACCGAGGCGTTCGCCGAGTTCCCGTGGGTCTTCACGGACTTCCACCGGGCGATGATCGCGGCGGGCGAGCAGAGCGGGCGGCTGGACGTGATGATGTCGCGGCTGGCCTCGGCTTTGGAGCAAGAGTACGCGCTGCGGGCGGTGCTCAAGCGCGAGATGACGTATCCGTCCCTGACGCTTCTGATGAGCTTTCTGTTGCCGCCTGTCGTGTATTTGGTCGTCAAACATGACGTGCGGATGTACTTCCATGAAGCTATCCTGCCGCTTCTGGATTTCGGCGCAATCGTCCTCGCGGTCTACGCTCTGACCCGTCTGGCGTCCCAGTTTAAGGTGCTGTACGACGGTCTGATCGCCAATTTGCCCCCGGTCGGCGGCGTAGTACGCATGATTGCCCTTGCGCGCTTCAGCCGTGTGATGGCCTCACTGTACGCGGCCGGCGTTTCGATCCCGGAGGCGCTGCGGGCGGCGGCGGCGGCGACCGGGAACGCCTACATGGAGCGGCGCATGGTGTCGGCGGTCCCGGCCCTGCAAGGCGGGCACGGAGTCGCCGAGGCGCTGGTCGCGACGCGGATCTTCCCGCCGATGGTGGTATCCATGCTGGGCACCGGCGAGCAGACCGGCAGCCTGGACATGACGATGGACAAGGTCGCGGAGTATTACGAGCAGGAGTCGGCGGTCAAACTGCACCAGCTCTGCGTCTCGCTCGGCGCCCTGATGACCGTAATCGTCGGCATCAAGGTCCTTTTGATACTCATCCAGTTTTACACGGGCTACTTCAGCAGTTATGACCACATGGCCGACCCCGACGCCAACTAGTCAACGGAGAATCAACAATAAACCAGGGCGGGCGCGCGATTTTTTATTTAACGTATTCCGCGCGGACGTCTGGAAAGTGAGGGGAGACCAGCACAACTGTTTCAGAGCACCCGCATTCATTTATATCCTGTTCGGAGCGTATCACAATGACTATGCAGCGTAATTTTTATGAGGTTCTGGGCGTACCCCAGGAGGCGTCCTCAGACCAGATCAAAAAGAAATATCGGGAACTGGCGCGCGTCTGGCACCCTGACGTGGTCAAGGACAAGGACATGGGCCAGCGCGTCTTTTCGCAGATCAACCAGGCGTATCAGGTCCTAGGTGACTCGGAGCGGCGCGCTCAGTATAATGCGACACTGGCGACCGCCGCCTCGTCGAAAAACGGCGCTTCTGCTAACGGCGCATCCGGCAACGGCACGTCCGGCAACGGCACATACCCTACGGCTCAAGCGCCGCAGGCTGGCCGGCCCTCCGCCAACGGCGCGGCGTCCGCCGCGCCGGAGCAACCGGTGCCGAAGCAGAAGCTGGAGGCGATCGCCGGGCTGCTGAGTCACGCGGACAACGCGATCATGGCGGGCAAGCCCGTCGAGGCGGGGGCCTTCTGCATGAAGGTGCTAGAGATTGACCCGCGCAACGTGCGCGCGCTGGACATTTTCGGGGACGCCCTCAACCAGCAAGGGAAGCGCGAGGACGCGGCGGTGCAGTACCGGAAGGCCCTCCAGATCGCGCCCAGCCACTCGATCCAGGCCAAGCTGAACCGGCTGGACCAGGCCGCGACGTCGAACCGGACCAATCCGATCGGCCAGCCCTCCCCGCTCAGGAATTCCCCCACGGGGGGGAATCAGCCCCCGCCGCCCAAGAAGCCTGACCCGGCCCAGGGCGGCGACAAGGCCGGCGGCCTGCTCGGTAGGTTCCTCGGACGCAAATAGCGGCCGGTACGAGGGGAGAAAAGATCGGAAACGCGGAAGGCTTTAGCCGTCCGCGTTTGCGGTCTTTTTTTGGCTACCCCCCCAAATCGCAGTGGCGGACAGCCGGGTCCAAAGGCAGCGTGTTCGGGGAAAGGGCGAGGCGCAAGTAGCGCGGCGGGCGGGACAGCATCTCACGCGCATAGTCCTGGACCTCGTGCCGACGCCCGCCCTCGGTATAGACGATGCGGATGACCGGCGGCGTGGGAGCCGTGCGGCAGAGCAGCCGCAGCCCCTCGTGAAAAAAATACTCGGTGTACTGCCACCGGTCCGGCTGCCCCAGGCGCTCCAGGACGGGCTTCAGCGCCTCCCCCCACCTCTCCTCGGTTACGGGGGGCAGCCCCTCGATCGTCTCGATGAGGACATAGCGCGCCAGGCGCAGCGGACGCCACTCCGCTCGCCAGAGCAGGTGCCGCCAGGGGACGGGGCGCAGGTTGCTGAACATGGCGAAGCTGAAGTTGGTTTTGAGGCCCAGGTAGGGACTCAGGCCGTTCAGCAAGTAAGCCGCCGTCAGGAGGAGGAGCAGCCCGCGCGAGGCCGGGCCGCCCCAGGTGAACGTTCGCAGCGGCCCGCCGTGCAGCAGCGTCAGGCCGACCGCCAGGGCGGCGAGGAAGTAGACGCCGAAGAAGAGCTGATGCAGATACGCGGGCAAGCGACGCCGGTAGCCATAGCCGCCGAACCGGTGGCCGAGGTAAAGGCCGAGCAGGAGATATAGGACCAGCTTTGTCTTGCTCAGAGCGAACGCCGAGGCCAGGACGCGCGGCCAGTCTTGGGGCGCGACAAACGCGGACAGCCCGGCGTACATGACGGCGGCGAAGTGGACGTGGACCAGGAACCCCAGCGGCAGATGAAGCAGGACGGCCAGGAGGACGCCCAGGGGCCGCGCCGCCGGGAACAGGAACAGCAGGGGGATGAGGGCTTCCAGGGCCAGGATCGCATAGATGGAAAGGAACCCCTGGATCTTCAGCAGGCCCGGATGACGGATGTTGACCCGGTGTTCCAGGTACTCCCGACCGAGCAAGCTGCCGCAGCTCATCCGGGGTGACAGGTACTCCGGGTTCAGCTTGTGCAGGAACGCCAGCGCGTAGGTCAGGCCGACCACGATCTGAACGCCGGAGGAAAAGAAGGGGGTCGGCGCCAGCCCGCGCCGCTCGGGGGTCTGAAACAGCAGGTCCAGGCAGAGGAGCAGGCACATGAACCAGGCCGCAACCAGGTGGTTGGACAGCCGGAGCGAGTAGGAGGCGATGAGCAGGGACAGGGCGAGGAGCAGCAGGGGATAAAGGGGCCACAGAGAGGGCCGGATGAGGAGCGCCCCACAGAGCGCGATCAGGCCCCCATGCAGGGCGATCATCCCGCGCGGCGGCAGGTGCAGGCCCAGAGTCGGCAGAAAGCAGGTCGTGAAATAGCCCCGCCCCCGCGTGAAGAGGCCCGTGTTCTCGTGGAGCAGGAGGGCGAGGGCGAAAAGCCGGACGAAGAGCATGTTAGAGTAAGAGCATGTTAGAGTAAGAGCATGTTAGAGTAAGAGCATGTTAGAGTACGCGGCGGGAGAAGCCGGGGAGGCGAGGCCGACTGGAGACGACGCGGAGCGCGGAATGAGCGCCGCGCCGCAGCGCGAGGCGCAGCCCCTCGGTCGCCTTGGCCCGCCGGAACAAAGAGGCCATGCGGGCGCTGTAGCGCCGCCCGATCTGGGCGCGCAGATAAAGGTCGGCCTCGGCGAGAGTCAGCGCCAGCCCGGCGCGGTACAGGCGAGGCGTGGTCATCGCCACATACTCGCTGGCGATGCACAGCATCTGGGCACCGGCGGGGATGTCCTTGCCGTACCGGCCGAAGGGGTAGCCGCTGCCGTCCACATACTCGTGCTGGAACCGCACCGCGTCGGCAGCGGGACTCAAAATCGGGATGGCATCCAGGATGGCCGCGCCGACCCGGACGTAGTCGCGCAGGACGAAGCGGTCGGCGGGACTGGTCAGACAGGCCGGGCTGTTCAGCAGGCCGTAGGGGACGCTCACCTTCCCGATGCCGTGCAGCAGGGCGGCGTATTCCAGATGGCGCGTCTGGGTCAGGCTCATGCCGCGCCAGCGGGCCATCAGCACCACATAGCGCGCCGTCTGCTCGGCATGGCCGAGCAGGTGCGGCTCGCGCGCCTCCACGGCGCGGGCGATGGCGATGAAAGTCTGCCGGTAGGAGCGGCGGATGCGCCAGGGAAGATAAAAAAAGATGGCCAGGAGGGCGGACGTGAAAGCCAGCGTCGCCACGACATCCGCGATAACGGGCGTTGAGTTCATGGACCGCCTCAGCCCCCCGCCGTCAGAGCCATCGCGCCCGAGGCCGGCGGCGGCGCGGCCCACAGTGAATCGTCGGCGACATCCGGTTTCGGGGCAACGTGTTGCCCCGTCTCTTCCAGTTCTTTCTCACGCTGGAGGATGGCGATGAAGACCTCGACGACCTGGGCGTGGAACTGCGTCCCGGCGTGGCGGCGCAGCTCGGCGATGGCGTCCTCGCGCGCCATAGGCTGGCGGTAGGGACGCTGGTCCTCCTTGGCCGGGCCGCCCACCATGGCGTCGAAGGCGTCCACGACGGAGATGATGCTGGACTCGATCGGAATCTCATCCCCCTTCAGACCGTCCG
The DNA here is from genome assembly GCA_964247915.1 of uncultured Armatimonadales bacterium. GTDB lineage: Bacteria > Armatimonadota > Armatimonadia > Armatimonadales > Capsulimonadaceae > JANXMY01. The sequence continues at coordinate 8,925 of CAXTWM010000147.1, forward strand.
GATAGCCCTTGCCGTCGGGCCGCTCGTGATGATGGCGTATCCAGTGGCCCACTTTATCGAGTACGCTCATCTTGACCACCAGGTCCGCGCCGGTGACGGGGTGACGGCGGATCATCGCCCAGTCGTCGTCCGTCAGCCTGCCCACCTTGTTCAGCACACGGTCGTCCACGGCGACCTTCCCGATGTCGTGCAGGATGGCGGCGTCCTCGATGTGCTGCATGGACGACGCGGGGAGCTGCATGTCTTCGGCGATTCGCTTGGCCCAGCGGGCGACCCGGTGCAGGTGCCCGTGCGTGTACGGGTGCGCCTCCTGCATGATCCGCCCCAGCAGGTCCACGCCCTGCTTGTACGCCGCCATCGTCCGCTCGTGCGTCACCGCCGTCGCCCGCAGCGCGAAGACGGGCAGGATGATGAAGCAGACGCCGAGCCACCAGTGCTGGTTATAAAGCACGGCAGTCAGAAAGCCGACTGGGGACATGAAAACGGCGGAGGGCAGCATCCAGCGCACGTTGTCGTGCCAGACGATGTCCCAGCGCTTTCCGCCATAGGTGCTGACGAGGGTTGTGACGATCAGCGTGTTGGCGACGAACGCGATGAGGGCGCAGACGGGCAGGGCGAGCCAAGCCTGCCAGACCGTATTGACGACCCTACCGCCGGCTTCTACGCCCCCGCCCGGAAAGCAGGCGCTCTCCAGGAAAACATAAAGCAACGCCGCCAGGCCGACGGAGACGACGTTGGCGGAGACGTTGGGGATGTACTGCCTGACCTGAAACCGGCGGGAGCGCGGCAAATTGAGAAGCCCGTGTGCCACGATGCAGAAGGATGCGGCCACCACAGCGGCCGCCGCCCCGTGCAGGCCGACGATGGAGAACAGGATCGGTATGATGGGGATCGTGAACATGTCGCTGCCGGGCAGCCGGGCCGGGAGCAGGCTGACGACGACCGCAAGGCCGGTCAGCAAAACCACGCCGAACCAGGCATCAGGAGGTATGGGGCTGATCCAGGCAGAAAGCAGGGTGATCAGCAGCGCCCCACCCCCCAGCCATCGGCGCAGGCGAACATAGCCAGCCCGGCCGGGCCGCCCCGCCGGGCGCGGCGTCACCCCCGGTTGTGGTTGTGCAATAGTCGAAGGCACGGACATGGAAGATACAGCTATCCCGGCGGCCGAGAGCGCCGTGTCTCACAAGACGGAGAAGATCCCCAAGTGAGTGTCGGCGGAACACGCCAAAATCATCAGAAACATTATATGGGCTGCGGGAGACAACGGACACTACTCGCTCAGAAAATAACCAGGCTACTGGCGCGTGAACAAGCCGACAGCCGCCTGCAAAAGATGATTGCAGGGTGGAGCGGACTAGTCTTGCGGCCAGTGGGTGATGATACCGCAGCCGGTGATGGCGTTGGTCACTGTCTTGATTATGCGGGTGAGCTTCTTCAAGTGAAGTATCCAGGTAAAACGCGGACGTGCCGATCTCTCGGACATCGTTCCGCCTCCGCTCACGAGGCCCCTCGGGCCTCCTCAGTCTCCAGCAGCCCAAACCGTACCCATTATTCCACTGTCCAGGGAAAAATCACAGGGATTTTTGTGTGAATTTTGATTTAGAACTCATCCTCCATGAAGGCCAGGCTGACCCGGCGGTTGACCGCGTCCAGCGTGGCGTTCACAACGGCCTTCCAGACATCATGGCGCACCAGGGCCGAGCCGGTGAGAAGATCCTCCCCTTTGGGCGAGGTCAGCGCGCTGACCAGCACCGTCACCGCTTTGCGCCCGGCCAGCGGCACGTCCGTCTGCAAGTCCTCCACCACCATCGTCCCGTCCTGGTCCTGCGTGTCCTCGACGGCCCGAATCGCCGCCGTCGCGATCAGGCGCATCTGGTTGTAGCTGGAGGCGTGTCCCGTCGCCATGCCGGTATACACGGCGTCGTCCCGCCTCAGATGGACGACGGCCTCGCCCCGGCTGCCGGTCACGGTGAGGGAGACGTCGGCGAAGCGCAGGCGGGGCAGCCCGGACGCCCCGCCGCCCAGAGCCGCGCGGCCCTGGACCTGGGCGATGCTGATCTTTTTGTAGTCGAGGGAGACGTCCAGATGCGCGCGCAGGGCGGACTCGATATCTCGGGCGATCTGCTTGGGGGCGCGCTTGGGGTTGACCAGCACATGCAGCTCGTCAATGCGGCCTGACGGCCCCAGGACGGCCCGCGTGGAGACGATGTCCTTGAGCTGCCGCACGACATCTTCGATCTGTTCGGCGGAAACGTAACGGCGTGATGCAGTCGTCGCATCGCCAGGCGGTACATCCAAAACGCGGTACTCCTCGAAAACGGCTCAGGATGCACGAAGGATCAAAAGTAGGGGTAACATCCTGCACTCCTATTGTAACACAAGTTGCGCGTTTTTGGGCAGGGGCGTATGATAAGAGGAATTATTTTTGGAAGCAAAGCGCCAGAGCGACGGCCCCCAGCGTGCAGAGGGCGTTGACCACATCATTGTTGATCCCCCGCAGGCCACGGGACGGCGGCCCCGCTTGGGGATGCTCCGTGAGACGCCGAGGCCGCAGCGGGTTGGGCCAGCGCGCCTGAGCGGTCGCCCCGAGCAGGCTGTCCAGAAACGAGCCGCCCCCCCCCCCCCCCCCCCCCCCCCCCCCCCCCCCCCCCCCGGGCGAGAAACAAAA
>CAXTWM010000148.1:0-11589 GCA_964247915.1 uncultured Armatimonadales bacterium
ATAGAGCAAGAATCTTCTAAATTCTAGGTCGAGGGTTCGAGTCCCCCCCAGGTGGTTTTCTTCCCGACCAGTTGAGTTTCACGCGCTGCCCCGCTAAAAACAAAGGGACGCCTCTCGGAGAGGCGTCCCTTTGTTGCGTGCAGCCTTGTGACACTTTCTGGATTTGGGAAAGGGGATGCTGTCAAGGCGCAAACCTCTCAGATCAGGGATTTTTGGCTTCATTTCGTGATACGACGCTTTTGGCATACATTATGCACAAGGGAAAACCAGTAGATGTGACAGGACGCCGCGCGCGGACAGGATTTTTGCTTGACGATGGACGGCACAACACCCATTTTGCCCCCGGCTCTGCCCCCGGACGAGCGGGAACGCCTCGAAGCGCTCCGCCGCTATGGCGCGTTCGGGTTGCTGCGCGCCGCTGTCTTTGATGACATCTCGCGGCTGGCTGCCTTCATCTGCGATACCCCCATTTCGCTGATCTCGCTCGTTGATGCCAACCGGCAGTGGTTCCTTTCCAAGAGCGGCATCGGGGCCTGTGAGACGTCGCGCGAAGCTTCCTTCTGCGCCCACGCGCTAGTCGGGACGGAGATGCTGATCGTCGAGGACGCCCGGAGCGACGCCCGATTCGCACGAAACGTCTTGGTGACGGGGGAGCCGTTCATCCGCTTCTACGCCGGCGCCCCCCTGCTGACCCCGGACGGCTATGCCCTGGGCACCCTCTGCGTCGTGGACTGCGTCCCGCGCACCCTGACCCCCGAGCAGAAGGACGCGCTTCAGTCCCTCAGCCGCATGGTGATGACGCAGCTTGAGATGACACGGTTGAAGCGCGAGATGCGCGCCCTCCAGGAATCCTTTGCCGCACACCCTGCCTCGCGCTGAGGTTTTCCCTGCACCGAGAGCCAAAAGTCTTTTTAGCCCTTTGGGGCGGCGAATCTGGCACTGAGTGATGCCATCAGGTCGGGGGGCAGCAGGGGGATGAACTTGTAGTAGATGCCGACTTTGCGTGTCCGCTCGACGAGGCGTGCTTGCAGGCCCGGCTCGGCCAGGACGAGCCGCAGGGTGCGCTCGGCGACCCGGAGCTGGCGAGCGGCTTCGGGGATGGTCAGCAGGAGGCTCGGGGGAACGGGGGAACGGGCCGGCCCCGCCTCGGCACGCGCTTCCTGAGACGCCGTGCGCGTTTCGGCGGCCTTGGCCTGGAGATGGGCGGCCTGGCGCGACAGCGCGGCGGCGTCTTTTGTCAGCGCCTTCGCCGCCTCCTGGCTCGCTCGCACGGCCTCCATGAGCCGCTCCCGGTCTTCAAAGTGAGTTTCGCCGTTCATGTCTTATCATACCATTCGCGACGCAATTTCAGGCAGAAACTTTTACCGCGGCGAAAAAGAAACAGGCACGCTGTTAGAAATGCCGGGGAACAGGGTAGAAGAAGCTCAACGGAAAAGACCCGGAGAGCCGAACGGCCTCGGGCACGAATGGGAAGACATGAGCAAACACGTCTTGATCACCGGCGGCGCGGGCTTCATCGGCTCACACGTCGCCCGTGAACTGCTGCGGCAGGGATACACCGTCCGCGCGCTGGACAACCTTTCCCCCCAGGTCCACGGTGCGGGGCAGACGCGGCCTTCTTACCTTGACGCGGACGTCGAACTGATGGTGGGCGACGTGCGCGACCCGGTCACAGTCCAGAAGGCGCTGAAAGGCGTGGACGCCGTTTATCACTTCGCTGCCCTCGTCGGGGTCGGCCAGAGCATGTACGAGATCGTCCGATACACCGACGTCAATAACTCCGGGACGGCGACTCTGGTGGAGGCGCTGATCGAGAAGCCCGTCGAGAAGCTGATCGTCGCGTCCAGCATGAGCATCTACGGGGAGGGTCTGTACCGGGCGCCCGATGGCGCGTCGGTTTCCGGCACGGAGCGCGGGCTGGACCAGCTCGGTCGCGGGGACTGGGAGGTCCGTGATGACGCGGGGAACGTCCTGCTGCCGATCCCGACGCCCGAATCCAAAACGCCTTCGCTGGCCTCGGTGTATGCGCTGTCCAAGTACGATCAGGAGCGGATGTGCCTGATCGTGGGCAGGGCCTATCACATCCCCACCGTCGCCCTGCGCTTCTTCAACGTCTTCGGCACGGACCAGGCGCTTTCCAACCCTTATACCGGCGTCCTCGCCATCTTCGCCTCGCGCTACCTCAACGGGCGTCCCCCGATCATCTTCGAAGACGGCCGCCAGCGGCGCGACTTCGTGAGCGTCCTGGACGTCGCCCGCGCCTGCCGCTTTGCCCTGGAAACGCCCGCCGCCACGGGGCACGTCTTCAACGTCGGCAGCGGCCAATCCTACACCGTCGAGGAGATCGCCGCGCGCATGGCCCGGACGCTGGGTATGGAACACCTTCAGCCCGAGATTTCGGGCAAGTACCGGGCGGGCGACATCCGCCACTGTTTCGCCGACATCACTCTGGCCCGTAAGGTTCTGGGGTATGCGCCGCAGGTGACACTGGAAGACGGGCTGGCCGAGATCGCCGGCTGGCTGGAAGGGCAGGTGGCACAGGACCGCGTCGCCGAGGCGGGGGCGGAACTGGCGAAGCGGGGGCTGACCGTATGAACCATCTGAACGGCCCCGTTCTGATCACCGGCGGCGCGGGCTTCGTCGGCACCAACCTGGCCCACCGGTATCTGTCCCAGGGCACGTCGGTGCGCGTGTACGACAACCTTTCGCGGGCGGGGGTGGAGGGAAACGCCCGCTGGCTGCGGGAGACTCACGGCGATCTGGTCCAAGTCGAGGTTGCCGATGTGCGCGATGCCTCTCGGCTGCGGCAAGCGGTCCGGGGCGCCTCCCAGGTGTTCCATCTGGCCGCGCAGGTCGCCGTCACGACCAGCCTAGTTGATCCCCTGGATGACTTCGAGGTGAATGCGCGGGGGACGCTGAACCTGCTGGAAGCCGTCCGCGCCTGCGATGCGCCCCCGCCGCTCCTCTTCACGTCCACCAATAAGGTTTACGGCGGGCTGCCGGACATCGGCCTGCGGGTCCGGGGCGTGCGCTACGAGCCGGAAAACGCCGGTGTCCGCGCTCACGGGGTCGGCGAGTCGCGCCCCCTGGACTTCCATTCCCCCTATGGCTGCTCCAAAGGGGCGGCGGATCAGTACGTCCTGGACTACGCACGGACCTACGGCCTGCCCGCAGCCGTGTTTCGGATGAGCTGCATCTACGGCCCGCACCAGTTCGGGACCGAAGATCAGGGCTGGGTCGCCCACTTCCTCATCCGCGCTTTGGAAGGCAAGCCGATCACGCTGTACGGCGACGGACGGCAGGTGCGGGACATCCTGTTTGTCGAAGACCTGGTGAATGCTTTCGTGCTGGCACAAAGCAGGATCGAAACCCTCTCCGGGCAGGCGTTCAACATCGGCGGCGGCGTGGACAACACGGTCAGCCTGCTCGACCTGCTCGGCCTGATCGGCGAGGCTTATGGCCGCGAGCCGGAAGTCAGGTTCGACGACTGGCGGCCCGGCGACCAGCGGTACTACGTCTCCGACACGCGCAAGTTCCAAGCCGCGACGGGATGGGCGGCGCAAACGGATGTCGTGCGCGGCATCGAGCGTCTGGCGCACTGGCTCTGCGAGGCGCGCGGGCTGGACCGCCCATCGGTGGCCCGCGAGGAGGCGCTGGCATGAGTGACACCATGCGCGCGGCTATTTTGACCGCACCCGGCGAGATGCGCCTGGAGGAAGCGCCGCGCCCCACGCCCGGCCCGACCGAGGTGCGGGTGCGCCTGGAAGGCTGCGGCGTCTGCGCCTCCAACCTGCCGCCCTGGGAGGGCCGCGAGTGGTTTTCTTACCCGATGGAAGCGGGCGCATTAGGCCACGAGGGCTGGGGCATAGTAGATGTCGTTGGGGCGGACGTGTCCGGGCTGGGCGCCGGGGACCGGGTCGCGATGCTGTCCGGGCACGCCTACGCCGAGTATGACGTCGCCGACCAGAGCGCCGTCGTCAAACTGCCCGCGTCCCTCGCCGGGCGGCCCTTCCCCGGCGAGCCGCTGGGCTGCGCCGTGAACATCTTCCGCCGCAGCGACATCAAGCCGGGCCAGACCGTGGCTATCGTCGGCATCGGGTTTCTGGGCGCGCTGCTGACGCGGCTGGCGGCCGACGCGGGGGCCAGCGTCATCGCCGTCGCCCGCCGCCCGTTCGCGCAGGAGACCGCGCGGCGCATGGGCGCGGCCCACGTCCTGCCGATGGACGACCACTGGCGAGTCATCGAGGGGGTCAAGGCGCTGACGGGCGGCGCGTTCTGCGACGTGGTGATTGAGGCCGTCGGCAAGCAGTGGCCGCTGGACCTGTCCGCCGAGCTGACCCGCGAGCGCGGGCGGCTCATCATCGCGGGCTACCACCAGGACGGCCTCCGCACCGTCAACATGCAGCTTTGGAACTGGCGCGGCCTGGACGTCATCAACGCCCACGAGCGGGACCCGCGGATGTATACGGATGGCATCCGCCTGGCGACCGACGCGGTGGCGAGCGGCGCCCTGGACCCGACGCCTTTGTACACGCACACGTTCCCACTGGATCGTCTGGGCGAGGCGCTGGACGCGACGCGCGACCGGCCCGAAGGCTTCCTGAAAGCCCTGGTGACGCTGTCGTGACGCGCCTCCTGATGACGGCGGACGCGGTCGGCGGCGTCTGGACGTATGCCCTGGACCTCGCCCGCGCCCTGGCCCCGCACCATGTCTTGGTCTCCCTCGCCACGATGGGACGCCTGCCGACCCCGGCGCAGCGGGCCGAAGCGGAGGCCGTTCTCGGCCTTACCCTGCACCTTTCCACCTTCGCCCTGGAATGGATGGACGCCCCGTGGGAGGACGTCGCCCGCGCCGGGGACTGGCTGCGGGGGCTGGAAGAAGACGTGCAACCGGACGTCATCCACCTGAACGGCTACGCGCACAGCGCACTGCCCTGGCGCGCGCCGGTCCTGATGGCCGGGCATTCGTGCGTCCTGTCCTGGTGGCGGGCCGTCCACGGCGCAGACGCACCACCCGCCTGGGACCGCTACCGGGCGGAAGTCCGGCGCGGGTTGCGGGCCGCAGACCGGGTGGTCGCCCCGACGCGGGCGATGCTGGACGCCCTTGACACGCACTACGGCCCGTTTGCCGCTGGTCAGGTCATCCCGAACGGGCGCGAAGTGAGCGCCTTCGCGTCCGGCGAGAAGTTGCCGTTCGTTTTCAGCGCCGGGCGGCTCTGGGACGAGGCCAAAAACATCCGCGCGCTGGCCGAGGCGGCGCGCGACCTGTCGTGGCCCGTCCTCGTCGCGGGGGAGACGGCCCCCCCCGCCCCCAATTCTGGGGGAGCCGGATTAGAGAGCGGTTCCACACGCATTGCTTGTTCCCCTCTGGCTCCCCCAGAATTGGGGGCGGGGGGGGCCGCACCATACTTCCTGGGGCCTCTCTTGCCCGTACAGGTTGCTACTTATCTGGCACAAGCCGCCGTCTACGCGCTGCCCGCGCGCTATGAGCCGTTCGGCCTGTCCGCCCTGGAAGCGGGATTGTCCGGCTGCGCCCTGGTCCTCGGCGACATCCCCAGCCTGCGCGAAGTTTGGGGCGAGGCGGCCCTGTTCGTCCCGCCGGACGACACCGACGCCCTGCGGGCCGCTTTGGGCCGCCTCATCGGGGATGCGGACCTGCGCGAAGAAATGGCGGTTCGCGCCTGGACTCGTGCCCAAATGTATACGTCGGCGCGTATGGCCGAAGGCTATCTGGCAGCCTATCGAGCCTTGCTTCAGGAGAAGGTCGTTTGCGCCTAGTCTACTTCACCCACTCGCTGCTTTCGGACTGGAACCACGGCAACGCCCACTTCCTGCGCGGCGTACTGACCGAGCTAGGGGCGCGCGGCCATGACGTGCGCGTGTACGAGCCGGAGAACGCCTGGAGCCTTCAGAACCAGACGGCGGACGCCGGACCGTCTGCCAGCGCGGGGTTTCACAAGGCTTACCCGACGCTTCATTCCACGCGCTACGATCTGCGAACGATCCTTCTGGACAGGGCGCTGGACGGGGCGGACCTGGTCCTGGTCCACGAGTGGAACGAGCACGCCCTGGTCCACCGCATCGGCGCGCATCGGGCGCGTGTGGGCGGCTACCGGCTGCTGTTCCACGACACGCACCACCGCGCCGTCACCGACCGCAAGGGCGTGGCCGCGTATGACCTGAGCCGCTACGACGGCGTCCTGGCCTTCGGCAGCGTCATCCGCGACCTGTACCTGCGCGAAGGCTGGGCCAGCCGCGCCTGGACCTGGCACGAGGCGGCGGACACGCGCGTCTTCCACCCCATGCCCGACATCGGGAAGGAAGGCGACCTGGTCTGGATCGGCAACTGGGGTGATGAGGAGCGCACCCAGGAGCTGCACGAGTTCCTCTTGGAGCCGGTCCGCGCCCTGCAACTCAGAGCCAGCGTCCACGGCGTCCGCTACCCGGCGGCGGCGAAGAAGGCGCTGGCCTCGGCGGGCATCGAGTACCGGGGCTGGCTGCCCAATTACCGTGCGCCCGAGGTCTTCGCCCGCTACCGCGCGACGGTCCATGTCCCGCGCCGCCCGTACACGCGCGCCCTGCCCGGCATCCCGACCATCCGGGTCTTTGAAGCACTGGCCTGCGGCATCCCCTTGGTGTCCGCGCCCTGGGACGACGCCGAGGGGCTGTTCACGCCCGGCAAAGACTTCCTGACGGCCCGCGCCGGCGCGGAGATGCGGGCGCAGCTCCGCGCACTGCTGGCGGACGAAGGCTTGGCAAATTCCGTCGCCGCGCACGGGTTGGAAACGATCCGTCGGCGGCACACCTGCGCGCATCGGGTGGACGAGCTGCTGGGAATCTGGGAAGAGATCGCCCCATGAACATCGCCTTCTTCGGGTCCAGCCTCGTGTCCGCCTATTGGAATGGGGCGGCCACCTACTACCGGGGCGTCATCCGCGCCATGCACGGGCGCGGGCACCGGGTCACGTTCTATGAGCCGGACGCTTACGGGCGCCAGCAGCACCGGGACATGGCCGACCCGGAATGGGCGCGGGTCGTGGTCTATGCGGGCGAAGGCGAGGGGGGCGTCCGGGCCGCGCTGGAAGACGCGCGCGGGGCCGACTTGGTGGTGAAGGCCAGCGGCGTGGGCGTCTTTGACGAACTGTTAGAAGCCGCCGTCCTGGACCTGAAACGTCCGGGTATGCTGGTCGCCTTTTGGGACGTGGACGCGCCCGCGACGCTGGAGCGGGTACAACAGAATCAGGGCGACCCGTTCCGGGCGTTGATTCCACGTTATGATCTGGTCCTGACCTATGGCGGCGGGGACCCGGTCGTGGAGGCGTACCGGGCGCTGGGGGCGCGCGAGTGCGCCCCCATCTACAACGCCCTGGACCCGCACACGCACCATCCCGTTTCGCCCGATCCGCGCTTTGAAGCCGCGCTGGGCTTTTTGGGAAACCGGCTGCCGGACCGCGAGGCGCGCGTCGAGGAGTTCTTCCTGCGGGCGGCGGCGCTCCTGCCCGGCGAGCGGTTCCTGCTCGGCGGGAGCGGCTGGGGGGACAAGGCGATGTCGGCGAACGTCGCCTATGTCGGCCACGTCTACACGCAGGATCATAACGCCTTCAACGGCACGCCGCGCGCCGTGCTGAACGTCAGCCGCGACTCGATGGCGCGGTTCGGCTTTTCCCCCGCCACGCGGGTCTTTGAGGCGGCGGGCGCAGGGGCGTGTCTGATCACGGATCATTGGGAGGGAATCGAGATGTTCTTCGCACCCGACCGAGAGATATTGGTGGCGCGGGACGGGGACGAGGTGGCGCGGACCCTCCGGGATCTGACGCCCAGCCGGGCGCGCGAGATCGGGCAGGCGGCACTCAAGCGGGTGCTGGCGGAACACACCTACGCCCGCCGGGTCGCACAGCTCGAATCGGTCTTGGAGTCAGTGTTGGAGGCGGCGCGGCCATGACCTCCCCTCTGCGCCTCGTCATCCTCGGCCTGTCCATCACGTCGTCGTGGGGCAACGGCCACGCGACCACGTTCCGGGGACTGGTGCGCGAGCTGGCCGCGCGCGGGCATGACGTCTTGTTCTTGGAGCGGGACGTCCCCTGGTACGCCTTCCAGCGCGACCTCCCCCACCCCCCGTATGGGCGGACGGAGTTATACGGTAGCCTCGTCGAGCTTGAGGAGCGGTTCGCCGCCAATGTCCGCGAGGCGGACGCCGTGGTCGTCGGCTCCTATGTCCCCGAGGGCGTCGCCGTCGGGCAATGGGTGCAGCGGACGGCGCGGGGCGTCCGGGCTTTCTACGACATTGACACGCCCGTGACGCTGGCGAAGCTGGCGCGGGGGGATTTTGAATACCTCGCGCCCGAACTCATCCCCGGCTATGACCTGTACCTGTCGTTCGCGGGCGGGGCGGCCTTGACGCGGCTGGAACGGGACTTTGGCTCGCCCCGCGCCCGGCCCTTCTACTGCTCCGTAGACCCTACCCTGTATGCGCCCCTGGACGCCGCGCCGGAATGGGACCTGGGCTACATGGGGACCTACAGCGACGACCGGCAGCCGCCGCTGGACTCGCTGCTCATCGGGCCAGCCCGGCAGTGGGCGGAAGGCCGCTTCGTCGTGGCGGGGCCGCAGTACCCCGAACACATCGCTTGGCCCTCCAACGTCGCCCGGATCGAGCACCTGCCGCCCGCCGAGCACCGGACGTTCTATAACACGCAGCGGTGGACCCTGAACATTACGCGGGCGGACATGGTGGCAGTGGGCCACTCCCCGAGCGTGCGTCTGTTCGAGGCCGCCGCCTGCGGCGTCCCGATCCTGAGCGACTACTGGGAGGGATTGGAGACGTTCTTTGCGCTGGGCACGGAGATCGTCGCCACCCGGTCGGCGGGGGACACGCTGCGCGCCCTGCGTCAGACGCCGGAGGAAGAGCGGCGGGCCATCGGCGCGCGGGCGCGGGCGCGCGTCCTGGCCGCGCACACGGCCGCCCACCGGGCGGCGGAACTGGAACACTATCTGAATGAGCTTGCCTGAAAAGAGTCTGTCCGAAGGGATCGCCGCGCTCGGCCCGTGGTTCCAGAACCTGCACCTGCCGGACGGGACGCAGACGTTCCCGGACCACTGGCTGGGGGACTTCCCGGCCTTCAAGTGGCGGCAGATCGCGCCGCACCTGCCCGAAGACCTGACCGGATGGCGCGTGCTGGAGGTCGGCTGCAACGCGGGCTTCTACGCCTTTGAACTGGCCCGTCGGGGGGCGCGGGTGACGGGCATTGATGTGGACCCGCATTATCTGAGCCAGGCGCGCTGGGCGGCGGAGCGGTTCGGGTTGGCGGACCGGGTAGAGTTCGAGCAGAAGCAGGTCTACGACCTGGCCTCGACGCGGGAGTCGTATGACCTGGTCCTGTTCATGGGCGTCTTCTACCACCTGCGCTACCCCCTGCTCGGGCTGGACATCGTCGCGCGGAAAGTAAAGAAGCTGCTGGTCTTCCAAAGTCTGATGTCGCCGGGCGAGGAAGTCGCCGAAGACACCTGGGACCCGCCTTTCAACGAGCGGGATCGGCTGCGCGCGCCGGGCTGGCCGCAGATGGCTTTTTTGGAGCACAAGTTCGCCGGCGACCCGACCAACTGGTGGGCGCCGAACCGGGCGGGCGTCGAGGCGATGCTGCGCTCCAGCGGCCTGCGGATCACGGCCCGGCCCCAGACCGAGACCTACCTGTGCGAGCCGGACCCGCAGAATCTCTCCTGCGTCCGCACCTGGAACGCCGGGGAGTTTGCGGCGGCGACCGCGCTGAGCGCGCGCCTGACGAAGACGCTCCACTTCCGCCACTGCTGGGTGAACACCGCGCCCGGCTACACCGAGACGTGCTTCCACGACGGCACCCGCGTCACCGCCGCGCCCGATGACAGCGATGAGTACCGGGACAAGGCCGCCCGCTACGGCTACGGGGATGACCTGGAGGCCCTGTCGCGCGACCACGAGATTCTGCACACGTTTCTGGCGGAAGCGCTGGGCTACGGCGCTTCCCCCACCCTCTGGGCCGTCGCGCACGAGCAGCAGGGCGGCGTCGCCTCCTACTGGGAGCAGATAGAAGAGGAGGGGTGGACCCTGGCGTTCCAGACCTACCTGCAAGGCGGCCCCCCCACGGAGCCGCTGCGGCGGCTCACCGACGCCGGATTGGACCTGGAAACGCTGCGCGAGGACGCGCGCCGGCTGCTGCGCTAGACGCGCCCCGAAAGAAACTGGAAAGAAACACGACGCCGTGCCTGTGCCCACCCTCTCCCCGATCCGGGTCGCCCCCGGCGGGCGCTACTTCGAGACGTTCGACGGGGACCCGTTCCTGTTCTTCGGGCCGAATGATGCCATCTCCTGGCCCGGCCTGGCCGGGCTGTACCGCCGCCGGGACCCGGCGGCGGCCGACGCCTACCTGGAATCGCTGGCCCGGAGCGGCGTCACCGTCCTGCGCCTGATGCTGGAATACGCGCACCGCGACGGGTGGTACTTTGAACGTCCCTTCGGGACGTTCAACCCGGTCCTGGTCCGGCTGTGGGACGACCTGTTCGCCGCCTGCGCGCGGCACGGGCTACGGGTCCTGCTGACGCCGTGGGACTCGTTCTGGATGTCACGCCGCTGGCGCCGGCATCCGTACAACGTCGCCAACGGCGGCCCGGCCCGAGAGCCGGGGGATTTCTTCACGTCGGAGCCGGTCATCGAGGCGATGCTGAACCGGATGCGCTTCGTCCTCGAGCGATGGGGCGGAGACGGGACCCTGGCCGCGTGGGACCTGTTCAACGAGATCCACCCGCACTGGGGTGGCACGGCGGCGCAGCAGTCCGCCGTGATCGCGCGGCTCTCTGAGGGGGTGCGGGAGGCGGAGCAGCGAACGTGGGGCTTTTCGCGCCCGCAGACGCTTTCGATCTTCGGCCCGGACCCACCGGGGGACTACGAGGCGCTGATCCTGCGCCACCCCTCCCTGGACTTCGCCACCACCCACATCTACCAGGGCGCGATTGACTACCCGACGGACACGGTCGAGCCGGCCCTGACGATGGCGGGCTGGGTGCGTCATGCGCTGGAACGCGCCGCGTCGGGGCGCCCCTTCACGGACACGGAGCACGGCCCGATCCATCTGTTCAACGACCACAAGAAGATGCAACCGGAGCCGATGGACGACGAGTACGAGCGGCACCTGATGTGGGCGCACCTGGCGAGCGGGGGGGCGGGCAGCGGGATGCGCTGGCCGGCCCGCCACCCGCACCTGCTGACGCCGGGGATGCTCCGGGCGCTGTCCAGCCTGGCCGGCTTCGCGCGGCAGGTGGACTGGCGGCACTTCACGCCCCGCGACGCGAGGCCGGACATAACCGTGGAGACAGACGGGGTGTGCGTCTTCGCCTGCCGCGACGACCGGCAGGCGGTCGTCTGGCTGCTGCGGGACACGCGCGGAGGCACCCCTATGTCGGACAGCTTCGGGGAGGTGCGGCTGCGCGGGCTGAGGCCGGGCGCTTACGAGGTAACGCCGTGGCAGACGGCAGCGGGGGGCGCCGCCGCCGCGCCGGCGGGTTGGGGGGGCCCCGGGGGGGGGCGGGGGGGGAGGCGGGCGGGGGGGGCGCGGGGCC
>CAXTWM010000149.1:0-10116 GCA_964247915.1 uncultured Armatimonadales bacterium
GAGCCGGAGCGGGGCATCGCCGGCCCCTACGCGGCGGCCCGGATGCTGACAAGCGGGCGCGCGCGTCCTACCTTGGCGAGGTGAATCCCGGGGACCCTGGCCGCACGGCGGCCCCATGACGGACGCACCATGACCGATCAGGCCGCCGATCCCCTGCTGTTCGCCGATCCGGCCCCGCTCGGAGAGCCGTCCGGCCCCAGCCCCTTCGTCCCGCCGGCTCCCTTGTCCGCTCCTGCGCCGCCCGGCGACCCGCCCCCGACCGGCGACTGGCCCCGCCTGTACGCGGGGATGCGGGTTGGTCAGGCCCACCTGCGCGCCCTGTTCCCGCGTGAGACGGGGGGGCTGAACGCCGCCTGGGCCGGATTTGCCGACTCGCTTGATCGGGGTGGCCGGGTGACCTGGCCCCAGACCGCCGCCGTGGGCGCCGCCTGCCGCGCCCTCGCGGGCCGGCTCCAGGCCCGCGCGGACGGGCGCCGCCGCCTCGCCGGGACGGTCTCCGGCCTGGGCCTGGGCGTGCTGCTCGCGCTTTTCCTCGGGGCGGCGTCCCTCGCCGGGCGGCGCGGCCTTGAAGCGGCCCGGATTGAGGCCGAGCTGGAGCGGCGGGATGCCCTGCTCGATGCGACGGGCGAGGGGATCTACCTGGTGGACGCGCGCGGCTCCTGCACCTACATCAACCCCGCTGGCGTGGCCCTGCTGGGGTATCAGCCGAAGGAACTCCGGGGCAAGGAGATGGCCGCGCTCCTGAGCCGCAGCCCGGAGGAGGATGCCGTGCCGGCGGGCGGAGTGGGGGACGAGGGCGTGCTGCGGGCCGCCCTGCGGACCGGCGAGATCGCCCGGTGTGATGACGACCTGTTGTGGCGGCGCGACGGCTCCTGCTTCCCCGCCGCCACCCTCGCCTCGCCGATCCTCGCGAGCGGCCGTCTCCAGGGGGCCGTCGTCACCTTCTCAGACGTCTCGGACCGCAAGCAGGCCGAAACGCTGCGCGATGACCTGACCGGGATGATCGTCCACGACCTGCGGACGCCGCTGACGTCGCTGCTGTCGGGCCTGCAAGCCCTGCGTTTCGTCGGCGGGCGCGAGCCTGACGAGCAGGAGATTTTAGACAACGCCATCGGCGGCGGCGAGACGCTGCTGGGCATGGTCAACGACCTGCTGGACATCAGCAAGTGGGAGAGCGGGTCGCTGGTGTTGGACAAGCAGCCGCTCCAGCCCGCCGACGCCATCGAGTACGCCCTGGCGCAGACCGCCCCGCTCGCCCGGCGGAACGGCCTGCGGGTCGCCCGCAACATCCCCGCCGACCTGCCCGGCGTGGAGGCCGACCGCGACCTGCTGCGGCGCTCCCTGACCAACCTGCTGGGCAACGCCGTCAAGTTCACCCCGCGCGGCGGCATCGTGACCGTCTCTGCCTCCCACGACCCCGCCGAGGGAGCCGTCGTCTTCGCCGTCGGCGACACGGGGGAGGGCATCCCGGCCCACCAGGTCCGGCGCATCTTCGACAAGTTCGGCCAGGTCGAGAGCCGCAAGGCGGGCCGCAAGATGTCAACGGGCCTGGGCCTGACCTTCTGCAAATTGGTCGCCGAGGCGCACGGCGGGCGCATCTGGGTGGAAAGCAAGCTGGGCAAAGGCAGCCGCTTCCTGTTCACGATCCCCGTCACAGTCCCCGCGACACTGGAGACGCCCTGATGAACCCGTGGTCGCCGTTCTCCGGCCGCCGCGCGTTTCCCAAGAACATCTTCCTGGGTAAAGTGGACGGCGGGCAAATCTGCATCCGGGCCTGCTGCTGGCCGTCGGCCCGTGACGCGGCGGTGCGCCGCTCCGTCGCTTTCGGCATCTGAAGTGATCAAAAACAGTCAACCACTGCTCCTTAATACTGTTGCCGCTGCCCTGCTGGCGGTCCTCCTGCTGGCTGTCTGCACCTGGGGTGAGCTTGCCATCGAGGACCTCGCCGGGGTCAACCGGCCCTACACGATCTTCTACCTGATTCCGGTCGCGGTCGGGGCCGCCCTTCTTGGCATACGCGGCGGCATCCTCACCGCCCTTGCCGCCGTCCTCCTCGCGCGGGTGTACCTCTTCACCGACAACAAGCACGGGCTGGACCTAGTTTCGTTCCCGAGCGTCGCCGAAGCCATCGAGTTCTCCGCCCTGCTCCTGGGGACCCTCACCATCGCCTTCATCACCGGACGTCTGCGCTCGGCGCTGGGGGAGCTGAACCGGACGAACACGGATTTGCAGGAGGCGAACGCGCGGCTGACCGAGAGCGAGCAGCAGAGGAGGGTCTTCAACCGGGACGTCCTGCTGGCCGTGACCGGCGGCAAGCTGCGGCTGGTGGAACACGACGAGATGCCGCCGCGCGACCTCGTCTCCGAGGCGCCGACCTTGACTCAGGCGCTGCGTGTGCCCCCGGACGCCAGCGCCCTGCGCCGCACCCTGTCCCGGCTGGGGCAGGAGGCCGGCATGGACGCCGAGCGGATCGGCGACCTGTGTACCGCCACCACCGAGGCCGCGACCAACGCCATCAAGCACGGCAACGGCGGCCTGGCGACGGTCTGGGCCGGCCGCGAGGCCGTCACCGTCCAGATCGCGGACCACGGCACGGGCATCGCGCCGGCCCACCTGGCGCGGGCCACGCTGGAGCAGGGCTTCTCCACCCGCGTTTCGCTCGGCATGGGGTTCCACCTGATGCTCCAGTCCACGGACGCGCTCGCGCTCTGCACGGACGCCCACGGCACCACCCTCTTCCTCCAGGTCTCCAACAAGCCCCGCCCCACCGCCGAGGAGGTCGTCCTCGCCCGCTACGGCGGCATCGCCTGACCGCTCGCCGAACGTTTATCCGCGGTTTGGTGTGCCTCCTTCCCTCTTAACACATCCTTAATCTTCCCTTAAAGCTCCTTTAACATTGCGCCAGTAAAATGACGGTGTGCAATGTGATGTCCCCCTGAACCATAAGGAGCAATCCCCATGAAATCGTTTCCCTTCCCCCGTCCGCTCCGGCAGGCGGCGCGGCTCGGCCTCGCCGCGGCGGCCTTCCTGTACGCCGGGGCCGCGTCCGCCCAGACCTCGCCGTACACCTTCCAGGTCACCAACGGGACGCTCTCCGGGGGCGCCCCCGTCGAGTCCGTCACCGACGACCTCACCTTCAACAACCTGGTGCTGACGGAGACGTTCAGCGACGGATTTTCCACTCCGATCTCGATGGGCAGCCTGGACACGGCCACGTTTTTCGCCGAGATCCCGGCCACCCTGTTCGACCCCACCCACGGCGCGCTCTCGTCCGCCGTGCTGACCGGAAACCTCGGCATCGACGGGTTTCCCCCGACCAGCGTCCTGAACGTGACCTTGCAGCAGACGCCCGGCGGCCCCCAGGTCGGCGTCCCTATCAACACCGCCTTCTCGACGACTCTGAGCACCAGCCCCTTCAGCGCCGCCCCGGCGGGCAGCATCAGCGTCGGGCAGTTCGCCCTGCTGGCCGGCGGCAGCCCGCTCTTCAATGCCGCCCCCACGGAGATCATCGTCGCCCCCGTCGTGCCGGAAGCGTCCACGACGGTCTCACTGGGCCTGATGCTGGCCCTGGGGCTGGGCGGGCTGATCGTCACGCGCCGCCGCGCCGCCGCCACAGAGTAGTCGTATCAAGATGAGGAGAACCACGATGAAGCGAAACCAACTCAAGTGTGGGGCGGCCGCCCTCGGCGCGGCCCTGCTCGGCCTGCTCGGCGGCTCCGCCACGCTGGCGCAGCAGGTGAACGGCACCAACTGGGGCACCGTCACCGCCCCCGTCTACGGCACCTCGGAGACACAGACGGCGGGCGGCGCGTACAGCCGCGCCGAGCTGATGGCCGGCCCGAACAAGGCGGGGGAGCTGTCGCTCCCGGCGGGCTTTACCCCGACCTACTTTGACGGCGTCCTGCCCAACGGCAAGAAGGTCACGCCCGCCGGCGTCGTCGCCCAGATCGGGATGCACCCGCTTGGCAGCGCGCTGACGCCGGACGGCCAGTATATCATCCTTTCCTGCGACGACGAGCGTACCATCACCGGCAACCTCTCCCTTTATCCCTCCCCGAACACGGCGGGGACCACGACCAACCTGCTCGACAGCTATACGATTACCGTCCTGCGGACTCCGGACCTGAAGGTCGCCGCCCAGGCCAGGGTCGGCCTGCTGTTCATCGGCCTCCAGGTGATCGCCAACGGCAGCGGCGGCTACACGGTCTACGCTTCCGGGGGCGGCGACCACAACGTCAAAGTTCTCACGTTCACCCCGCCGGCCTCCGCGACCTCGCTGGGGACGCTGACGGCGGGCACGCCCATCAAGATCAACCCGATCTCGCCCAACGGCTCCGTTACCAACTTCGCCTCGCTCAACTTCACCCAGGGGGACTTCCCGGAGAACAGCGGTAATAGTGGCGCCAACGCCTCGGGCGATCCGCTCGGCAGCCGCAACAACCGGCTCTCCTTCCCGGCCGGCTCCGCGCTCAGCCCCACCGGGCGCTACCTGTACGTCGCCTGCAACGGCGACAACAGCCTCGCCGTCATTGACACGACGACCAACACGGTCATCAAGCAGATCCCGGTCGGCTTCCTCCCCTACGGCGTTTCGGTCAGCCGCGACGGCACCAAGGTCCTCGTCTCTAACTGGGGCGTCCAGCAGTACAATTTCCTGTCGCCGCCGGCCCTGGACGCGAACGGCAACGTGACCACGCTGGCCGGGATCATGCCCGGCCAGGACGTCAGCGGCCTGTTCTTCGTGCCCCAGACCAGCACGATGGGTTCCAACCCGAAGACCTCCTCGGTCTCCGTCGTCTCCGTCCCCGGCGGCAACCCGGCCAACGCCGCCCTTCTGGGCAGCATCTACGAGGGGCAGCCGGCCGGGCTGGATGACCGCTACAATGTCGGCGAGACCCACCCGTCCGCCACGGTCATCGTGCGGCGCGGGTCGGCGGAGGTTGAATACGTCGCCAAAGCCAACAGCGACGCCCTGGGCCTGATCCTGGTCGCCAACAACCGGCGGCTGCAAGATCTGGACCTGTCGCCGCTGAATCTGAACCTGGACAGCCATGTCGTCCACGGCACCTACCCGAACGCCCTGGCGGTCTCGCCCGACAACACGCGGGTCTATGTGGCCGAGGCGGGCCTGAACTCGGTGGCCGTTCTGGACACGACCAACCCGCTGACGCCGACTCTGCTGGGCCGCATCCCGACCGACTGGTATCCCACCGCCCTGAGCGTGAGCGGGGACGGCCGGACGCTCTACGTCGTCAACGACAAGGGCGTCGGCGAGGACATCAACCCGAAGACGGACTTCACCGGCAACCCGACGGCCAGCGGCGTCGAGTCGTTCAGCAACTCCAACTCCATCTTCGGGACGTTGCAGAAGGTGGACCTCCCCAGCCTAGCGCTGAACAACACGACCGCGCTGGCGAACAACTTCGCCGTGCAGACGGCCCCACTGGACACCTCCGTCGTGCCAATCGGCGGCCCGGCCTCCAACAAGATCAAGCACGTCTTCTTCATCCTGCACGAGAACAAGACCTTCGACTCGATGCTCGGCAACCAGGCCCACTTCGGCGTCTTCGCCAACCCGAACTACAACCTGGCGAACGGCACGACCAGCTTGGACACCGAATACGCCGTGACGGGGCCGACCGGCTTCACCGCGCTGGCCCAGAACACGCAGGCGCTGGCCGATACGTTCGCCACGGGCGTCAACTACTACTCGGACGCCGAGGAGAGCGACGGCGGGCACCAGTTCAGCGCGTCGGGGACCGCCTCGGACTATACCGAAAAGACGCTGCTGGTCAAGAGCGGGCGCGGCCTGCTGGCGAACAAGAACTTCGAGCCGGAGGACTACCCCGAGGGCGGCTACATCTTCAACAACGCCGCCCGCAACGGCGTCTCCTTCAAGGACTACGGCGCCCTGATCCGCGTCTCCGGCACCGACAACGGCTTCGCCAACCCGGCCCGGACCATTGATCCGCTTTCCGGCAACGCGGGCGTACCCCTGGTGACCGGCCCCGTGGTGAATGGCGTGGGCATGGGGTCCGAGAGCAATCCCGTCGTCAACGGCCAGAACACGACCGGCGTTCCGCCCGCCGCCGCCGCGCCCACGGAAGTCCCTGGCAGCGACGTCACCTCGATGACCCAGGGCCTGGGCCAGTCGTACTTCCTGCGGAACCCGATCCTGGCGATCCTGGGCGAGAACAACGCCAACGGCGAGCCGCACCTGGACCGCAACTATCCCGGCTACAACTTCGGCATCTCCGACCAGCGCCGCGCCCTGGAGTTCAACAAGGACTTCGACCGCATGGCGGCGGCGGGGACGCTGCCGCAGTTCATCTACCTGTACCAGCCCAACGACCACACCGGCGGGGCGGCCACGGCCAACATCTCCATCACCGGCGGCAACCCGTCGGGGGCCGAGCTGATCGCCGACGGCGACACGGCCCTGGGCATGGTGGTGAAGCATATCATGGGGAGCAGCGTTTACTACAACAGCGCCGACGGCACGGGCAGCGCGATCTTTATGACCTATGACGATGCCCAGTCGGGCCGGGACCACCTGGACCCGCACCGGACGCCGCTGCTCGTCATCAGCCCCTATGCCAGGCCCGGCTTCCTGGCGACCCGCCACTACTCCACGGCCTCGATCGTCAAGACCGAGGAGCTGCTGCTGGGCCTGCCGCCGAACAACTACGGGGACCTGCTCGCCACCGACCTGCGCGACATGTTCCAGGCGAGCTACAACGGCATCGCGCTGGGGCCGGACGGCCTGACGCTGATCCAGACGCGGACCGGCCAGGCGCTGTCCAAGCTCCGCTCCAAGAGCACCTATGTGGCGACGGCGGAGGGCCGCCGCGTCTGGAAGCTGTCCGAGAAGCTGGACTCGTCCTCTCCCGACCAGGATAGCCGCCGCCTGAGCCTCGTGACCCTGCTCTCGATGCAGGCGGACACGCTGTACCACCAGGCGGCGAAGAAGCACGCCCTGCACTCGGCCCACTACAAGGCCGCCCAGGCCCGCGTCTACCAAGCCGCCGCGCGCGTCGTCAGCGGCCCCAAAGCCGGCGACGGCGACGACTAGAACACCCCGGCCCCGGCTTGTCCAAGCCGGGGCCTTTTTTGCCCGCTAGGAGACGATGATGGTCTACACACCGAAAATCGGTAAGCGCGGCGCTGCCGCCTTTCTCGGCGCCGCCGCGCTCGTACTGCTCGGCGTTCCCGTCGGGGCGCAGTCGAACTCGAACACCCTGGTCACGGGCAAGCGGATCACCCAGCCGCCGCTCGGCGTCCAGGCCAACGTCGGCAGCCTGCCGATGCACATGATCCCGTCCCCCGACGGGCGGTACGCCGTCGTCACCGACATGGGCTTCCGCCAGGCGCTCTCCGTCATGGATGCCCGGACGGGCGCGCTGCTCTCGCAGACGCCGTTCCTGACCGATGTGAACCAGAAGCTGCAAACCAATCAGACCGCCCTGAGCGCGTCGGACCCGAAACAGGTCAACCTCTACTACGGGCTGGCCTTCGCGCCGACGGTCAACCTGGACGGCAGCTTCACGCTGTATGCGTCCCAGGGCAGTGGGGCCGCCGTCGGCGTCTACACCCTCGCCAATGGCGTCCTGACCCCGACCGGCACGATCGCCCTCAAACCGGGCGACTTCGCGGCGGGCCTGGCGACCGACGCGCGCGGCTTCCTGTATGTGGCCGTCAACGAGTACTACGGCGGGCCGAACGCGCTGGGGCCGGTCACGCAGCCCGGCCTGATCCTGGTCTATAATACGGCCGTCAGCCCGGCCACTGAGGTCGCCCGCCTCCCGGTCGGCCCGGTCGCTGGTCCGACCCCGCCCGCCCCGCCAGCCAACTCCTTCCCGCTCGCCGTCGCCGCGTTGAGCGACGGCAGCAAGGTCTACGTTTCCAGCCAGCGCGACGGCGCGGTGTACGTCTTCAATGCGTCCGTCCCCGCCGTCACGGTCGCGTCCGGCACCCTGCCGACCGGGGCGCACCCGGACGCGCTGCTGCTGAACCGGGCGCAGACCAAGCTCTACGTCGCCAACGCCCACTCCGACACTATTTCGGTCTTCAACACGGCCGACAACAGCCCCGCCGCGACGATCCTGCTCCGACCAGACAACACGCGCGGCCTGGTCGGGGCGACGCCGACGGGCCTGGGGCTGTCGCCCGATGAGGGGACGCTGTACGTCACCCTGGGGGACATGAACGCCGTCGCCGTGGTCAGCCTCGCCGCCGGCGCCGTGTCCGGCTACATCCCCACGGGCTGGTATCCGACCGCCGTGGTCGCCTCCCCGCTCAAGAAGCAGCTCCTGGTCGCCGACGCCAAGGGCACGCAGACCCGCAACCCCAACCCCGGCCAGAAGGTCTACGATCTGCCCGGCGGCAAGAGCACCGACAGCGTGGGCCGCTATTACGACCTCAACATCATCGAGGGGCAGGTGCAGACTCTGCCGGTGCCCAACTCCGCGCAGCTCTCGGCGCAGACGCAGCAGGTGATCGCCAACAACCGGCTGGCGGAGATCGGCAGCGTCCCCGCGCCCCTCGGCCAGATCAACCTCCAATCAGGCGGCATCAAGCACGTCATCTACATCGTCAAGGAGAACCGCACCTACGACCAGGTGCTCGGAGACATGCCGCAGGGCAACGGCGACCCGAGCCTGGCGATCTTCGGCCGGAACGTGACGCCGAACCTGCACGCCTTGGCGTCCCGGTTCGTGCTGCTGGACAACTTCTACGACTGCGGCGAGGCGTCCGGCGACGGCTGGCCCTGGTCCACGCAGGGCATCGCCACCGAGTACGTCATCAAGAACCTGCCGTATAACTACAGCGGGCGGGGCCGCAACTACGACTTCGAGGGGCAGATCAACGGCTACCCCGCCGGAGGCTTCGCGGCCAAGGACCCCAACGGCAAGACGAATTCGGTCCTGTTCCCCCAGGGGGCGCCCGCGATCCCCGACGTCTCCCAGGCGCCCGCCGGGCACATCTGGGACCTGGTGGCGAACGCCAAGTTGTCCTACCGCAACTACGGCTTCTTCACCTCGTTCGGCGTCGGCGCGTACCTGCCGGACAACTACCCGACCGCCACGGGCCTGCTGCCGCCGGGCCGCTACACGGCGGGCGCGCTGGACCCTGGGACGAACGGCATCACCGACTTCGACTTCCGCCGCTTCGACACCGCCTACCCGGACAGCGACGCGCCCAGCCTGTACGGCTTCCAGGGCTACCCGACGACCTCCTACGGGGCCTTCAGTGCCAAGAGCCGCTTCACCGAATGGAACCGCGAGTTCCAGGCGCAGCTCGCGGCCAACGCCGTGCCGACGTTCTCAATGGTCCGCCTGATGAACGACCACACGGCGGGCCTGACGTCGGGCGTGGCCTCGCCGCAGGCGCACGTCGCCGACAACGACTACGGCGTCGGGCAGCTCGTGGACGCGGTCAGCAAGAGCAGCATCTGGAGCAGCACGGCGATCTTCATCATCGAGGACGACGCCCAGGACGGCCCGGACCATGTGGACGCCCACCGCTCGACGTGCTACGTCATCAGCCCCTATATCAAGCAGAATTCGGTGGATCACACGTTCTATAACACGGACAGCGTGCTGAAGACGATGGAGCTGCTGCTGGGCCTGCCGCCGATGAGCCAGTACGACGCCGTGGCGACCCCGATCCTGGACTTCGACACCGCCCCCAACAACAGCGCGCCCTACACGGCCACCCTGCCGCCCCAGGCGGTCATCACGGACACCAACCCCGTGCTGTCGGCCCTGAAGCCCGGCACGATGGCCTACCACCTGGCAAAGCTGGCGTCCAAGCTGGACTTCAAGCACCCGGACAGCGCCCCCGCCGCCCTGCTGACCGAGATGGAGTGGAAGAGCGTTAAGGGTATGAACGCCAAGGTGCCCGCCTCGCGCCACAGCTTCCTGGTCCCGTCCCGCAAGCCCTCCCTCAAGGCTTCCTCCACGGCCCCTCAAGACAGCGACGGCGACTAGCCGCCGTCACCCCCGCACACAGGAAGCCCCGCGTCCAAGCAGTGGACGCGGGGCTTACCCCGTCGCGGGCTTTGGGCCGAGGCAAGAAAGGGGCCCCCCCCGGGCCCCCCCCCCGCGGGCGCCGGGG
>CAXTWM010000149.1:10126-11406 GCA_964247915.1 uncultured Armatimonadales bacterium
GCCTCCGCTGTGCCGGGGGGGTTTCCCGGGGGGGGGGTTTGGGGCGTTGCAAACATGGGCCCCCCGGGGCCCGCCGCCGGGGGGGGCCTCTTCCGTGACGGGCGCTACATCTTCGCATCGTGCATCGCCCGGCTTTCCCTGGCCTCACGCGGCAGGCTGGACATGGGAACGATGGTAAGCGGGTCGCCGCCCTTGTCGTGCATCCCGTGCGCTTTGGCATAGGCCACCGAGTAGTAGCGTTTGTCTTTGGCGTCGTAGGCGACCATCTTGCGGCCATGATGATGGTGGGCGGCATGGGCGGCGGGGAGAACGGCTACAAGGGCGGTTGCGGTGAGGGCCGCTGTGAGGAACGTGCGCTTCATGGAACGACTCCTTATGGGTAAGTGAAGCCGGCGCAGATGTTCGGCTCCGTGGGCGCGGTGCTGGGGAACGTCGTGCTCATCTCCGCGTCGGGATATTTATAGATCAGCCCGCAGCCGGTCAGGTCCTTGCTGTTCTGGATCGTCGGCGGGTTGTAGGATTTTGCGTGGCCGTCGAAGAAGACGCAGTTGACGCGGCCATTGTGGCGGTTGCCGGCTTTGAACATGCGAGTCCGGTCCCCACCGTAGTCAGGGTCGAAGTCGCCGTTGTAAACCTCCAGCCAGCTATCCGTCACCGGACCGGCCGAGTCCGTTTCCCACTTGTCCACGATCACCGTGGTCTCCACGGGATCGTCTATCTGAGCCAGGGTCAGACTTTCCGCCGCCGCGCAGGCGATGTAGGAGCGTGGGATGACCTTGTTGCCGTTGATGTCCGCGCTCGGCGTCGGCGTGCTGTCACTGGGGCAGGTGAACACGGCGCGGTTCTTGAGGAACGGCATGAGCTGGTTCCACCACCGCGACTCGTTCAGGCTGATGGTCACACCCGAACGGGAATTTTTATCGTTGGAGCGGAAGAACAGGCGCTCGTCGTTGTCCTGGACGTACATCTGGACGCCCAGCCCGATCTGCTTCTCATTCGACAGGCAGGCCGTGGCGCGGGCGTTCTCGCGCACCTTCTGGAAGGCGGGGAACAGGATGGCGGCGAGGATCGCGATGATGGCGATGACGACGAGCAGTTCGATAAGCGTGAAGCCTTTGCGACGCATGGGCAGTCTCCTCCGGGCATGGGAAGCGTGTAGGGGAAGTCTACCCGGCCAATGTAAAGGGAAGATTAAGAAACCGACGCCCGGCGTTATCCACAGGTATAATCAGCGATATGGCTTATGAAATCATCGTGATCGGGGGCGGCCTGCTGGGGGT
>CAXTWM010000150.1:0-11380 GCA_964247915.1 uncultured Armatimonadales bacterium
CTCTCCCGCCGGGGGGTGGGTCACTTCAGCGTCACCCGTTTGTAGGGCAGATGCCCCATCAGGCAGTCGTCCAGCCCGTGGACGCGCGGGCTGATCAGTTCGGGGTCCACGGCGTAGTAGAGCGGGATGCGTTCGGGCTGGGCACCCTCCGTCCGCGCCGCTTGGCGGTACAGGGCGGTCCGCGCCGCCGGGTCCCGCTCCGTGTCGGCGCGGGCGCAGAGGGCGTCGAACGCCGGGTTGTGGTAGCCCGTGTGGTTCTCGGGGCTGCGGGACGACAGCAGCAGGCTGTAAAAGTCCTGCGGGTCCAAATAGTCCGCGTACCAGCCGAGGACGAAGCACGGGACGCGCGTGTTCTTGTTGATGGCGGCGATCATGGAACCCAGCTCCATCTGGCGGATGTTGACCGTCACGCCCAGCGTCTGGCTGTACATCTGGCGCAGGACATCCACGGTCTTCTCCGAAAGCGGGTTTTTCTCGTTGCCGTAAATTTCCAGCGGGGGCAGCCCACGACCGCCCGGAAAGCCCGCCGCCGCCAGCAGTTGTTTTGCCTTCTCCGGGTCGTAGGGGAGGCCCTGGTAGGCCGGGTCGCCGCCGGGGATACCCTGCGGCAGCAGGTCCGGCGCGGCGGGATAGACGCCTTCCGTGACGACGGTGACGATCTTCCGCTTGTCGGTCGCATAGGCGAAGGCCTGGCGGACGCGCGGGTCTTTGAACGGGGCGTAAGCCGTCTCATTGAGGCCCAGATAGTTGACCCCGGCGCGCGGCCAGATCTTCACCTTGTCTTTAAGGCTTGCGTCCCTGCGGTCGCTGTCCAGATCACCCACTTGCAGGCCGCGCATGACGTCGATGCGGCCGCTGGCGAACTCGGCGTGGCGCGTGCCGGGGTCCAGCAGGACGCGCTGCACCTGCCCGGCGATGGGGGGAGCGCCGGCCCAGTAGCGCGGGTTGGCGTCCATGTCCACTTCCTGGTCTTTCAGGAAGCGGGTGATATGGAACGCCCCGCTCCCCGCCCCCGCCTCGGCGTCGGCCTCGGTCAAGGGGCTGGTCCCCTCTTTCTCGGCGATCGCTTTGCAGACGACCCAGGCGGTCGGGTAGGTCAGGGTGGCGATCCA
Source organism: uncultured Armatimonadales bacterium (assembly GCA_964247915.1). Taxonomy (GTDB): domain Bacteria; phylum Armatimonadota; class Armatimonadia; order Armatimonadales; family Capsulimonadaceae; genus JANXMY01. The sequence continues at coordinate 1,113 of CAXTWM010000150.1, forward strand.
GTACGCTTTCGGCTTGGTGATCGTGATGGCGACGGTTTTAGGGTCCACCACGCGGACGCCTTTCAAGTCCGTCGCCTTCCCGTTGAAGACGTCCAGCGCCCCGGCGATGTCGCCCAGGTACTGCGCGGCCACGGGCGAAGACAGATTCGGGTCCAGCGCCCGGCGCAGGCTGTACGCCACGTCGTCCGCCGTGACAGGGCTGCCGTTCCCGAACGTCGCCGGGCGCAGGTGGAAGGTATAGGTCAGCCCGTCCTTGCTGACGTCCCACGCGGCGGCCAGGCACGGCACGACCGTGTTGGCCGGTCCATATTGCACCAGCCCTTCATACGCCTGCTGGAGCATCTGGTTGGTCTCGACGTCCTGGCACATGGCCGGGTCGAACGTGACGGGGGCGGTCTGCATGGCGACGCGCAGGACGTTCCCGCCCGCGCTGCCGGGCGTGCCGCCCCGGTGGCCGCAGCCAGCCAGGGCGGGCAGGGCGGCAAGAACAAGGAGACAACGTAGCGATTTCAAGAACGTGCTTTCTTATCGCGACGCTGCGAGGGTGAGGTGTTTGAAGGGGAGGTGACCCATCAGGCCGTCATCAATGCCGGACACATAGGGCTTGATCAGCTCGACATCCTGCTGGTAGTACAGCGGGATCACCGGCACGTCGTCGGCGGCGATGCGGGCGGCCTGGCGGTACAGCCCGGAACGCTTGGCGGGGTTCTGCGAGACGTCGGCGGCATCGCACAGGGCGTCGAACTTGGGGTTGGAATAGACGGTGTGGTTCTCGGGGCCGCCGGTCCGCAGCAGGACCGAGTAGTAGTCCTGCGGGTCCAGGTAGTCGGCGGCCCAGCGGATGTGGTAACACTCCAGGGCGTTTTTGTTTTCCTGGTTAAGCATCGCACCCCATTCCCTGACCTGGGGCGTGACCTTGATGCCGAGGGTGTCGCCCCACATCTGCTGGATCAGCGACACCGTCTTTTGCAGCTCGGGCTGCGACTGCCGGTAGTAGATCGGGATGGGCGGCAGCCCCTGCCCGTTCGGGTGCCCCGCTTGGGCCAGCAGGGCTTTGGCTTTGCTGGGGTCATAAGGCAGGCCCTTGAAGCTGGGATCGAAGCCGGGGATGCCTTTCGCCAGGATGTCCTCGGCCACGTCGCGCTTGCCCGCGAAGACGACCTGAACGATCTTGTTCTTGTCGGTCGCGTAGGCCAGCGCCTGCCGGACGCGCACATCTTTAAACGCCGGGAACGCCTTCTGGTTCAGGCCGAGGTAGTAGGTGGCGGCGCGGGGGAACAGCTTGACCTGGTCCTTCAGCACGGGGTCTTTGGCGTCGTTGTCTAGGTCGCCCGGCGACACGAACTGGAGCATGTCCACGTCGCCCCGGACGTACAGGTCGTGCCGCGTCCCGGCGTCGATCACGACGGGCCGCTCGATCCCCGCGATCTTGGGCGCCCCGCCCCAATAGGACGGGTTGGCGGCCAGGGTCACTTTGGAGTCGCGGACGTAGTTCGTCACCTTGAACGGGCCGGTCCCCGCCCCTTTGGCGAGGGCGGCGTCGGTCAAGGCGGCGTCGGTGCGCGCCTCCGCTTTGGAGACCACATAAGCGGTGGGGTAGGTGAGGGTGTAAATCCAATAGGCTTTCGGCTGCGTGATGGTGATGGCGACCGTCATCGGGTCCACCACCTTGACGCCTCTCAGCACCGCCGCCTTGCCGCTGATGACGTCCTTCGCGCCCGCGATGTCCCCCAGATAGTTGAGCGCGACCGGCGAGCCGAGCTTGGGGCTGAGGGCGCGCTGCATGGAATACAGGACGTCGGACGCCGTGACGGGGGCGCCGTCCTGGAACTTGACGTTCGGGCGCAGGTGGAAGGTGTAGGTCAGCCCGTCCTTGCTCGTCTCCCATTTGGTCGCCAGGCAGGGCACGACCTTGTTGTCCGGCGACCACTGCACCAGCCCCTCAAAGACCTGCTGGAGCAGGTCAATCGTGTCCCCGTCCTGCACCATCGCGGGGTCAAAGGTCGTCGGCGAGGTCTTGATCGGGTAGCGGAAGACGTTGTCCGCCTTGCGCGCCGTGGCGCCGTCTTTGTGGCCGCACCCGGCGGCCAGGGCCAACCCGGCGGCGAGGAGAAACACGGAGAGCAGGCGAGATCGGGGGGTCAAAAGAAGGCTTCTCCTATCGCAAAACGGTAAGATTGATGCTGAAGATGGGTTATTATACCACGCACACCCCATCATTGCAAAAACGGACGACGCTTTGCAGTTTCGGGCGACTGAAGTCGCGGCAACAAAAACACGAAGTCCACCTTCGTGGACTAGGATTTAGGTCTTCAACCTGCGGAGGCAGGTTTTGCGTTCTTGTTGCCGCGACTTCAGTCGCCTGCCTTGACAAAACCAGCGGACGCTGGTAAAGTCTGCCGTATGAATGCCACTCTTGCACTTTCGGCGGCACTGCTGGGATTGACCCTCGGCACCGCCTTTGCTACGCCCTCTTTGCCCCCAACGTTCGTCCCCCACTGGACCAAAATGCCGATCCTGACGCCCGACGCGAAAAAGGCCGGCGTCTTCCCCGGCGGCGAGGGGTCGCAGTGGCCGCGCGGGCCGGTCGCCGTGTCCCCCGCCGACCCGAACTTCCTGCTGCTGCCCATTGACGTCGGCGGCCTGTACCGCAGCCTGGACGGCGGCGCACACTGGGAGGTCTGCATGGTCGGCTGGGACGCGCGCGGCGCGAACGCCTTCGCCATTGACCCCCGCAACGCCCGCCGGGCCATCGGCGTCGCCAGCAACTCGATGGAGTGGAACCCCGCCTGGGGGCCATCCCCGCACGGGCTGTACTTGTCCACGGACAAGGCCGCGTCATGGAAACACGTCCTGTCCGCCACGCCGGGCGTCGGCGGGGCCGTCGCCTACGACGCCCATTCCTATGACGCCCGGAAGGGCTGCTGCACGCGGGCCTACTACCTGTCGCCGCACGGGGGCCTGTTCCGCTCGGACGACGGCGGCGCGTCCTGGGCGCGGCTGGGCGACGGGCCGACGCCGGGCATCAAGGACCGGGACTGGACGCAGGGCGGCGGGCTGATCGCGAGCCTGGCCGTGGCGGGCAAAACGGGGGCGGTCTGGATCGCGGGCGCGGGCGGCGTCTTCCGGTCGGACGACAAGGGGCAGACCTGGGCGCGCGTGCGCGAGGCGGACACGTTCGGGCTGGCGGTTGCGCCGGGCGGCGCGGTCTACGCCAGCGGCGCGGACAAGATCGCTGCCTCGCGCGACGACGGCAAGACCTGGACGGCGCTGGCCTGTTCGGGGCTGGACACATTGGGCGGCAAGCCCGTCCAGAACCTCGCCGTTTCCCCCGCCGACCCGCGCCGGATGCTCTGCTGGGTGGCCGGCGATAACTGGCAGTGGACGCGCTACGTCTCCCTCGACGGCGGCGCGACGTTCGCGAAAGTGAAAACGGACAGTGCGGGCGCGGCCCTGCCGTTCAACGCCCGCCAGGGCTACGCCACCTGGAGTCCGACCGACCCGGACGTCGCGTACAACCTGGGCGGCGACTGGGTGACGAAATCCACGGACGGCGGGCGGACGTTCCGCTGGGCGAACAACGGCTACAACGGCATCATGGTCGGCGGCCTGTTCAACTTCAGCGCCCACGCCCCGGACACGGTCTTTCTGGGCTTCCAAGACTACAACGGCGCGTTCACGACCGACGGCGGCAGGACCTGGAACTACCGGGACATCTCCGGCAAGGGCTGGGGCGGCCAGGAGTACGGCGCCCACGCCGTAGACAGCGAGGTGATGTGGTGCGGCGACTCCGAATCCTGGGGGCCGCCCCGTCGCCTGCGCCTCTCGCGCGATGGCGGCAGGACGTGGGCGTTCGTGCCCGGCCCGGACGGCAAGCCGCTCCCGTTCTCCGGCCCCGACGTGTCCCTGAGCGACCCCGCCGACGCCAATATCCTGTTCGCGTCCAACCTGCGCTCCGGCGACAAAGGGTTGACCTGGCGACCGATGACCGGCTGCGACGGCGTGTTCACGTCCGGTCCGGCGACGAAGGCGCTTTACGGCAAGAAGGGCGATGGCGTGGTCAAATCCGCCGACCACGGCCTCACCTGGCAGCCTATCGCCGATATCGAGGGTGGGCTGACCGACCTGGCCGTGGACGAGAAGGCGGGCCGGGTCTATGTCGCCTCACAGGACAAGCTCAAGGTCTGGGCGAACGGCGCGTGGGCGACGCTGGACACGCCCCGCGACCAGTACGGAAGCGCCCGCGTCTGGACCGTCGCGACCGACCCGCAGGACGGGCGTATCGTGTATGTCGGCGGCCCGCGCAACACCTATGCCAGCAAGTCCACCGTCTGCCGCTCCCTGGACGGCGGCCTGACTTGGGAGAACCTGACGGTGAACGCGCCGCTCAACAGCAGCAAAACGGGCGGCATCGCCGACGGCCCGCACGAGGTCTCGGCGATCCGCGTCCACCCGGTCACGCGCGAGGCCTGGGTCAACGGCCAGTGCTACGGCATGTGGCGCATCGCCCCGCCCGCGCCGGGCGAAAAGGGCGTCTCCGCCGCCCTGGCGTCCGCCCCGCCCGCCGTCAACCCGGCACCGGCCTCCGCGCTGACGGCGGGGCGCTAGATTGTCCTATCCTGGACGGGTGAAGGGCGAACACGGTGTAGGGGCGAACCTTGTGTTCCCCCTTCTGATGAACTACAGCCCCGCCGTTCAGCCCAAGTCCAAAGGAAAACTATATGCCGCCTGACCCCACCCAGCCGCAGCCCAACGTGTGGCCGGACGCCCCCGATGCCTGGCCGCAGATGGCCCACGTGCTCGCCGAAGACGCCCGGCGGATCAACCCGCGCGTCGTCTTCCTGGGCGACTCCATCACCCAGGCCTGGGGCGGCGAGGGCCGAGCCGAGTGGGACGCCCGATTCGCGCCGCTCCCGGCGGCCAACCTGGGCATCGGCGGCGACCGGACGCAGAACATCCTGTGGCGTATCGGACACGGCGCGTTGGACGGCCTCCATCCCGAACTGGTCGTGCTGAAAATCGGCGTCAACAACCTGTGGGAAGAGGTGTCCCAGTGCGGCCCTGACAGAGTCGGCGACGGGGTAGCCGCCTGCGTCGCCGCCGTCCGCGCACGCTGCCCCGACGCCAAAGTCTTGGCCCTCGGCATCCTGCCGACCCAGGCCGCGCCCGACCACCCGCTGCGCGCCATCGTCCGCGCCGTCAACGCCCGCAGCGCCGCGCTCGTGCCCACGCCGGACGGACGGGTGCGCTTCGAGGACATCGGCACCCACTTCTTGGAGCCGGACGGCAGCATCTCCACCGACGTCATGCCGGACGGCTGCCACCTGTCGCCGCGCGGCTACGCCCTCTTCGCCGACGCCCTGGAGCCTCTGGTCCGGGCGATGCTGAACACTCGTTAGGAGAAACCGCTGTTGGAACCGAAGACGCCGCCGCCGCTGGACGACTTTCTGTTTGACCTGAACGGCTACCTTGTCCTGAGAAACGCCGTTGAGCCGGCACTGGTGGACGAATTAAACAGGGCCTTTGACGCCTTCCCGCCGCTTGCCCCGATGCAGTGGTGGGGCAACGCCCAGCGGCGCGACTACACTCAGGAAACCGGCTTTGAGCTGCACAACTGCGTCGAAGTAGGCGCCCCGTTTGAGGCGCTGATTGACCACCCCGGCTGGCTCGGCCACGTCCGCCGCTACTGCGGGGAACAGGACTCCTATGTGGAGGGCCTGTTCATTGACGAGGCCATCGCCTCCATCCGGCGGTCCGGCGGGCACCATCCCGTCCACTCCGGCGGCTATCGGGGCGCGCTGCGCGGGGCGTACCACTTTAGCGACGGCGTGTTCCGCTGCGGCCAGTGCAACGTCATCCTTGCTCTAACGGACATTGGCGAGGGCGATGGCCCGACGATGGTGGTTCCGGGCAGCCACAAGTCCCACTTCCCCCACCCGCTCGCGGGCGACTACGCGCGCGGCGACCGCATGGACGCCCTGCCGGGCGCGGTGCCGGTCTATCTGAGCCGGGGCGACGCCGTGCTGTTCTGCGACGGGCTGATGCACGGCGGCAGCAGCCGGACGACCGAGGGCGGCGAGCGGCGCGTCACCATCTACCGCTACGGGCCGCTCTGGGGCGCGACCCGCTTCGGGTACGAGTATTCCCCGGCCCTGCTGGACCGGCTGACGCCCGCCCGCCGCCGCATCCTCCAGCCCGTCGCCCCGGCCAGGCCGCCGGTTTCGTGAACGACTGATGTTACGCAGGTCGGAGGCGCGTGGGATTGGAAATCCTGCGCTGTGGGGCGAAGCGCCCAATGTCCGCCTGCGCGGACAAGGAACAAGGCGACCGCCCCGCCGTTCCTCTCTCGGCGGAGGCCGAGAACGGGCGTTTTCGCCCCACAGCGCAGGAGTTTACTCCCACGCGCCTCCGCCCCGCCGCATGAGTGAATTGGATTTATGAGTGACTCGGACTTGACACTGGACCTGACGCAAGTGCCGTTCAGCCGGGCCGGCTCCTACCTCGCCTTCTCGCTGCGCGACCCCGCCGACGCGCCCGCCTGGGAGCAGCGGCCCGGCGGCGCGCTGTACCTGCGGACGGTGCGCGGGGACCGCGAGGCCGACCGCGTGTTCCGGCTGGAAACGCTCGGCCCGGACGGCGGGCCGGTCCCGTTCCGCGTCGAGGCAGCGCCGCACCGCCTGCGGCTCCACGCCGGGGCGGGGGTCGTGGACATCTGCCTTCCCAGCGGGGGCGTCACGCGCCTCCGGGGGACGGGCGGGACTGGGCTGCGGCTGACGCTGGAGCGCATCGGCGGCTACGGCAACGCCCAGCCCTACGACCGGGCGGGGCGCTGGCTGGTCAACGCCTGGTCGGCCCGCATGACTTATCTGCTCTCGTCCCAAGCCGGGCGGCTGGCCGTGGATGCGCCGCACGGGACGGTGCGCGCCGAACGAATCGTAGCCGACTTCCTGCCGGACGCGGGCGGCTTTGAGGCGCAGGTGGAGGAGTTCTTGACGGAACACACCCCCGGACCGCCAGCGACGACGTTTGACGAGGACGTGGAAGCCGTGCGGGCCGAGTGGGAGGCGTTCCGGACGGGCCTGCCGCCGTCCCCGGACGCCCTGCGACCGACCGCCGACCTGATGGCCTACGTCCAGTGGTCCGCCCTCGTCGCCCCCGAAGGACACCTGCGGCGGGCGGCGATGCTGATGAGCAAGAACCACATGACCAACGTGTGGAGCTGGGACCACTGCTTCAACGCGCTGGCCCTGATGCCGCACGCGCCCGCCCTGGCCTGGGACCAGTTTCTGCTGCCGTTCGACCACCAGGACGCGGCGGGGGCGCTGCCGGACTCGGTCAACGACAAGGCAATCGTCCGCTCCTTCACCAAGCCGCCCATCCACGGGTGGACTCTGCGCGGCCTGCTGGAAGGCGACCGCACCCGTTTCCTGACGCCCGAACGTCTGGGCGAGGTCTACGCGCCGCTGTCCCGGTGGACGCGCTGGTGGCTGACGTTCCGGGACGCCGACGGCGACGGCGTGCCGCAGTACAACCACGGCAACGACTCGGGCTGGGACAACAGCACCGCCTTTGATGTCGGCTTTCCGCTCGAGTCGCCCGACTTGTCCGCCTTTCTGGTCCTCCAGATGGACGCGCTCGCCGACCTCGCGCGCCGCCTGGACAGGCCGGACGAGGCCGTGCAGTGGACCCAAGACGCCGACGCGCTGCTGGAACGGCTGATGGCGCACTCGTGGCGCGGGGGTCGGTTCATCGCGCCGCACTCCGGCGACCACGCCGTCTCCGAGGCGGGCGACAGCCTGCTGCCGTTCCTGCCGCTCGCGCTGGGCGACCGCCTGCCCCCACAGGCGCGGGCACCGCTGGTCGCCGGGCTGCTCGCGCCGGGGCGGTTCCTCTCGGACTACGGGCCGGCGACCGAGGCGCTGACCTCGCCCCGACATGAAGCGGACGGCTACTGGCGCGGCCCGGTCTGGGCGCCGCCGACCCTGCTCCTCGCCGACGGCCTGCGCCGCCTGGGCGAAGCCGAAGCGGCGCGGGACATCGCCGCCCGCTTCTGCCGCGCCGTCGCCGAAAGCGGGGCGGCGGAGAACTTCCACGCGCGCACCGGCGCGGGCCTGCGCGACCGCGCCTACACCTGGACGGCCAGCGTCTTCCTGATTCTGGCCCAGGACTACCTGAACCCTTAGGAGAACACCATGTCAGCCACCCTCACACCCGCCGCGCCGCCCTTGACCGACGACCACCTGCGCCGGTTTGAGAAGCAGGGCTTTTTCGTGCTGGAGCGGGTCATCCCGGACGAACATCTAAAGATGATGCGCGAGCAGGGCGCGCGCCTGATGGCCCAGATAGACGCGAAGGCCGACCGCGAGGGGCGACCCCACACGACCAAGTATTTCTTCTCGGTGTGGGACGAGCCGGAGGGGGCCAACCCGGTCAAGGACGAGGCGCGCGCCCGCATCCGCGAGTTCGTCTTCAGCGACCTGATGGCGGGCATCACCCGCACCTTGCTCGGGGACGACGTGTTCCTGTCGTTCGAGCAGTTCGTGGTCAAGGCCGCCGAGAGGGGCGGCACGTTCGCCTGGCACCAGGACTCGGCCTACGTCCCCCACCCGCACGCCCCCTACCTGACCTGCTGGTGTACGCTCGACGACGTTTCGGAGCAGAACGGGACGGTCTACATGCTGCCCTACGACCGGGCGGGTACGCGCGGGCTGGTCCCGCACACCAAGCGGGAGGACGATTTTGATCTGGTCGGCTACCGGGGCGACGACCCCGGCGTCCCCGTCCTGTGCCCCGCCGGCAGCATCGCCTTCTTTTCCAGCCACGTCTTGCACCGCTCCGGGCCGAACACGACCCCGCGCCCGCGCCGCGTCTACCTGCCGCAGTACTCGTCCGCGCCCATCCTTAAAGAAGACGGCACGCCGTTCTACATCGCCGAGCCGTTCCTCCAGGCGGGGCGGCGCGTCGGCTAACCATCTCAACGTCACGTCCCAAAATAACGCTTGACTTTTTGCCGGGCCTGTGTTAAAGTAGGGGCACACCCGAATTCCGACCGCGAACCTGCCGAACATCACCCAACGACGTGTCATAGGCAATCCACCCGCTATGGCCCGATCCATCTGCCTGGAGGCGCATGCATGAAACTCTGTTTGAAGGGCCTGACCGGGGCGGCGACCGTGCTGGCCGCCGCGCTCGGCTTGAACCTCATCGGCCCCCACCGGGCCTACGCCGCGCCGGGGAGCGTCCGCGCGCCCGGCGAGAGCGACCTGGACGTCAAGATCCTCAGCCCCGACCCGCACACGCCGCTCGCCGGGCTGAAGCCCGTGGACATCTCCGCCTTCTACCAGGGCACGCCCGGCAACCAGATCGTCGCCGTGGAGCTGTACCTGGACGGCAAGAAGGCGGCGACCCGGACGCTGGACGTGCCCGAGACGCGCGGCGTGGTCTCGTTCCTCGTGGACGCCTCCCAGCTTTCCCCCGGCGCGCACCGAGTCGTGGTCCGGGTGACGGCGGCCGACCAGGAGGTCAAGTCGGCCCGCGCCGCCTTCCAGTTCGGCGACGCCGGCACGGAGCGGATGGACAACCCGGTCCTGGGCCGCGCCCCCGGCTTCTCGCCGCCGCCCGCCGCCCCCCCCATCGGGGGGGGCGCGGCCCCGACCCTGCGCCTCCTTGACCCGTCCGAGAACGGCAAGGTGCAGGGGGTCGTGACCATCAAGGTCAAGGCGACCGACCCCAGCGGCAAGGACCCCTACGTCTCGCTCTTCGTTGACAAAGCCTTCAAGAAGCTGGGCAACTTCGCGCCCTATGAGTTCGAGTGGGACACGACGACCTACCCCAACGGCTACCACACGATCGAGGCATACGGCTACAACGACTCGCCCAACGTCGGCCACGCCAGGGCGCTGCGCGTGTACGTCAACAATCCCGGCGGCGAGACCTCCATCCGGCACGACCTGCTGGACGGCGCCAAGGCGGCCAGGCCGGGTGCCCCGAGACGGAGCGCCAAGAGCGTCGGGCGGCCCCTGCCCCTGCGCCGCCCCGACCTGCTGACGGCGGACGCGCACCGCCCGAGCGCCCACGGCCCGAGCGCCCCCCAGGTGGCCTCGGCTATGCCCGCGCACATCCAGTCCACGCGCGAGATCGTGCGGCATCTGGTGCGCGGCGCCGGCTCGCTCCGCGTCGGCCCCCTGGACGCGGCGACCGAGCTGTCCGCGCCGTTCGTCAACGAGACGCCCGCCCCCGCCCGTGGGCCGGCCCCCCGGATCGCGCCG
>CAXTWM010000151.1:0-11344 GCA_964247915.1 uncultured Armatimonadales bacterium
GCCGAGGCCGTCTGGCTGCCCCTGCCCATCCCCCTGCACCGCCCTTATACGGAGCAGGCGCTGGCGGCGGGCAGGGCCGTGCTGTGCGAAAAACCCGCCGCCGGCTGCGTCCAGGATGGGGACGCCATGCAGGACGCCCAGGACGCGGCGCGGCTGCCCGTGGCGGTCGGCTTCCAGGACATCTACGATCCGGCGACATCAGCGCTCAAGCGGGCGCTGCTGGACGGCCGGATCGGGACGGTCGAGTCCGTAACGCTGACCGCCTGCTGGCCGCGCGACAGCCGCTATTACGCCCGCTCCGCCTGGGCCGGGCGGAAGCGTCAGAACGGAGCGTGGGTGATGGACAGCCCGGCGAGCAACGCGCTGGCCCATTATCTCAACCTCGCCCTGTTTCTCCTGGGCGACGGCCTGAACGATTCGGCTACTCCTTCGCAGGTGGAAGCCGAACTATACCGCGCCAACCCTATCGAGACTTACGACACCTGCGGCCTGCGGTTCGTCACCGCGTCGGGCGTCCCGCTCCTGGCGCTGCTGACCCACGCCTGCCGCGAGACCCGCCCGCCCCGAATCACTGTGCAGGGTACGCGGGGCGTCATCGTCTATGAGGCGGGAGCGCAGGTGGAGATACGCGCGGCGGGCGGGACGCAGACGCTTTCGCTGCGGGACGCTTCGCGGACCCACATGCTGCGGCGCTTCGCCCGCTTGGTGCGCGGCGTGCCCGACGAGCAGCCGGTCGCGACGCTGGCCGGGGCGCGGGCGCACCTGGTCGCGGTCAACGGGGCGTCCGAAGCCGCGCCGGTACGACCGATCCCGCCAACCCTCCTCCAAACCCTGCCGTCCGGGGAGGACGGTCGCCTGACGACGATCCCCGGCGTCGAAGCCCTGTTCCAAGCCTGCGCCGAGCGCCGATGCCTGCCGCACGAGACGGGCCTGGCCGGATGGACCGCGCCGGGCGGGGCGCGCGATCTGCGCGGCTACGCCCTCTTTTCCGGCCCGGCGGAAGAAACGGACTGAACCATGCGCCTCGCTTTCATCGGCGGCTACGGCCACCACTACCTCCGCGGCGCCCTCGCCGACTCGGGCGCGGCCATCGAGCGGCCCATCCCCGTCGCCGGGGACGGCGTGGACGACGAGCGGGCGCGCGCCTTCGCCGCGTCGCTGGGCGATGTCCGGTGGTTCGACGACGCGCGGGACATGCTGGACGCCGCCCGGCCCGACGTGGTCAGTGTCGGGGGCGTCTACGCCCGCAACGGCGACTGGGCCGCCGCCAGCCTGAAACGGGACATCCCCGTCGTCAGCGACAAGCCCGTCGCCGCCTCCTGGGAGGCGCTGCACCGGCTTCAGGCGTTGACCGAAGGCACGTCGCGCGTCCTGCTGACCGAGTTCCCGTTCCGCGCCCTGCCGGAGTTCCGGGCCGCCCGCGCCGCCGTGGCGGACGGATTGATCGGCGAGGTCGCGCTGGCGACCGCCCAGAAGAGCTACAAGTTCGGCACACGCCCACCCTGGTACGACAGTCGCGCCCTCTACGGCGGCACCCTGCTTTGGATCGCCAGCCACGGCATTGATGTCCTCCGGTTCACGACGGGTCAACCCATGAAGCCCCTGTTCGGGCGGCAGGGGAATGGGTCCCGGCCCGAGTACCCCACGTTTGAGGATCATATCCTGTGCGCGTTCGGACTGGAGGGCGGCGGCAGCGGGCTGGTCCATGCGGACTTCCTGCGCCCGGTGGGGGCCGAAACGCACGGCGACGACCGGCTGCGCCTGGCGGGCAGCCGGGGGCTGGTCGAAGTGCGGGCGGGTCGCTGCCTGCTGACGACGGAGGACTCGCCGGAGCGGGACGTCACCGAAACAGTCCCGGCGGTCCCCGTCTATAGAGCTTTGCTGGCCGCCCTGGCCGACGGCGGGAACGATGCCTACAGCACGGCGGCCTCGCTGGAAACGGCGGCGCTTTGTCTCCAGGCCCGCGACGTGACCGACCGGCCCGAAGAAACTTCATGAAAGCAGGTAGGCGATTGAAATCGCGGCAACAAAAGCACGAAACCGGCCTTCGCCAGTTAGGATTGTAGTCCACGAAGGTGGACTTTGTGAACTCGTTGCTGCGGTTTCAACCGCCGGAAATCTTTAGACCACCCCTAACCCCGCACGAGGAGGTTGACTCGCTTGTCGGCCAGGCCGATCCGGGCGATGCGACCGCTGTTAAAGTCCAGGGCGTCGTCTTCCACGCCGTCGCTGAAGATGACGCCGTTTTGGGGCATCTGCGAAGTCACTTCGAGGGACTGACCGGCTTCGATGTGGCCGAACACCAGCCCGGCGGCGGAGACGCGGCTCTCGAACGGTTCGCGGACGCTGTAGCATAAGTAGTCCGCTTCCCAGTCGAAGCCGTAGCGGGTCCGGGTTGCCGCCACTTCGTCACCCGGAGCGAACGCGCCGACGATGCCCGCCGCACCGGCCAGGACGGACCGGAGCCAGCCCGTCGAGCCGGCCCCGGTGGAGACGATGATGCCGCTGGACGACTGGTTTTCCGCCCGCCCCGCCAGGGCCAGGCGGTAGCGGGCGGACCGGTGGGTGCGCTGGCCCACGAAGAAGTCGTTGACGGCGTGCAAGGTCTGGCCGTCGTTGAGGGTGACGCGGGCCATTGTGATGCGCCGGCGCCCCAGCGCGCCGCGCAGGGCGAGCCGGAGCGGCCCGCCCGCCTCATCGGCGCGGAACGGGAGCAGGACGCCGTCCAGTCGGGCCGGGTCCGGGTTGACGGCGAAGAGGGGCTGGCCGTCCAGGTACTTGGCCGTGTTGACCACCAGCCCATCCGGCCCGACCGTCAGCACCAGGTCGCCCTCGCCGAAGGTGAACGTCGGGACGAAGGCGCGCTCGATCCACTGCGTCCGCGTCCCTGGGGGCAGAGCCTCCCTGACATGGGCCAGGGCGGACTGGTAGGCCGCGTGGGACGCTTCGTACTCGGCGAACGAGACGCCGCTGTGCTCTAAATAGAACCGGGCCTGCTCGCGCGTGTTGAACTGCTCGATCAGCTCCTCCAGCGCGGTCTTCTTGGTCACGACGACCACCTTGTCGTACCCGGCCATCACCGCCCCTCCCCTGCTCCGGCCAGAGCCGGTCCATTCAGGAGCGAGGCCAGCGTCTCGGTCGTGATGTTCAGGCTGCCGATTCGTTTGGCGTTCTCCCCCATCTCTTTCAGGGCCAGGGCCAGCAGGCTGCGCGGCTCCATCGTTTGGTAGACGGCCAGCGTCTTCTCCATCGCCTGCGCCCGGTATTCGGCTTCGCGCAGGGCGTTCTCGCCCTCCAGGGCGATCAGCGCGCGCCGCTGCTCTTCCAGGGCGATCTCGGTCGCCCGCTCGCTTTCCTTGATCTTGCGCTCCTCGGCAACCGCCGCCCCACGCCGGGCGTAAACCGCCTCATCGGCCTGCCGCAGCAGCGATTCGCGGTACTGCGCTTCCAGGGCGCGGGCGATCTCGGGCGTCGGCTTGGCGGCGAGGAAGTAAAGGCTGGTCAGCTCGACGCCCAGCGTCTGGAGCAGCGCCTGATCCCGGATGCGGGCCAGGGTCGCTCCGGCGATCTCCTGGGACCGGCGCAGGGCTTCTTCCAGTGTCAGCCGCGCTAGTTCCCGGCGGGTCTCCATCTGGATGATGTTGGCGATGCGCCCCGGCAGGCTCTCGGGGTCTTTGGCGGCGTAAACCTGGCGGCGTGGGTCATAGGCGAAGTTGAGCTGGGCGGCGGCCTGCGCGGGGGCGACAATGCGGTAGGTAAACTGGCCTTGCAGCGTCACCGACTGGAAGTTGTTGGTCAGCTCGTTGAAGACGAACGGGGCGTCCTGTGTGCTGGTCGGGACGACGACGATCTGCGTGTTACGGGTCAGGTAGTAGAACGCCCGCCCCAGCCCTTCCTTGGTGACGCGCCCGCCGACATACTTGATGATGTAGTCCGTCGGCTGGCCCTTGAAAAACGCGATTCCGAGCATGGTGTATGCTCCTTTCAGTACGGCGGCCCGAGCCGCCGGAAGCCGTGCGCGAGGACGACGGCGGCGAAAAAGACGTTGCGCGCGACCAGCGGCAGGAACGGCAGGGACAGGGGGCGCTGCGGCTGATCCGTCGCGCAGACGGCGGCAAGCTGGCCCCCGAGCCGCGTCATCCAGTCTACGGTGCGCGGCCACTCCCAGAGCGCGACCCGCCACTCGGCGGGGATGCCGTCCGCCCCGACGGCGGCCCCGACAATCGCGCCCACGATGGCCCCGGTCGTGTCCGTGTCGCCGCCGCAGCCGATGACGGCAAGCACGGCCTGCGTGTAGTCGCGCGGGAAACATAACCAGGCGTGCAGGGCGACCGGCACGGTCTGGTAGACGTAGCCCGAGACGCGCTCGCCCGCGCCGAGCGAGGCGGCGAACGTCTGGGTCGTTTCGCCCGCGTGGACGCTGTCCGCCACGCGGCGGGCGAGGTCCAGGAACCCGGCATCCCTGCCCCACAGTAGACCGTCCAGCGCAGACAAGAACACCCCCGGCAGGTCAGCCGGAGCCTCGCTCGCCAAGTGTGCGGCGAGGGCGACGGCCAGCGCCCCGATCTCGGCGCGCGGGTCCGTGTGAGTCAGCCGCGCCGAGGCTGTCACGAGGGCGCGCAGGCGTTGGGAATCGTCCCCATAGCAGACGCCCAGCAGGGCGCTCCGCATGGCGGGGCCGTTGCCCGCCGACGGGACGCCGCTTCGGGACGGCGGCACGCCGAGGCACAGTTTCAAAGTCGCGCGCAGAGTCGCCCAGCCGACCCCGGCGGGCAGGCCGAGCAGCCACAAACGCAGACGCCGGGCCAGGGCGCGGCTGAACCCGTCGGGGTCCCCGCCCGACTCGACCAGCGCCTGCGCGACCAGACAGGCGTGTTCGGTGTCGTCCGAGACCATGCCGCGCCGCCCCAGCAGGCGCGGGCCGTTCAGGTGGGGGAACAGCCGCGCCTGACGCCGCCGGGGCAACCCCTCGCAGGCCAGCCCGACCGCATCGCCGACGGCGGTTCCGAGCAGGCACCCGATGATCGCCTGCTCCCGCGCCCCTCCCTGCCCATAGCCCTTCATCGCAGTTCGCCCCGGACTTCCATCAGAATCTTGCCGAGCATGTTCTTCCCCGTGCCGTCCGCGCCGCAGCCCCAGTAGTAGTCGTTGGGCGCGTCCTCGATCAGTTCTTCGTCCCCGGTGCCGAGCAGGACGGCGCGGATGTCCGGGTGCTGCTCGAACTTGGCGCGGACGGCGCGGCGCATGACGTCGTCCTTGACGGCCTCCCAATCGGGTCGCAGAGGGCGGGCACGGTCCTGGCCCATCTGCTTCGCGATCATCGGCGCGGGGGCGACCTGTACGGCGTGCTCATGCTCCGTACCGGCGAATTTCATGGCCTGGAAGTAGTGCTCGACGGTCTGCCAGGGCGGCCCGTCCACCTGGAAGCTGTGATGGGAGAAGTTGGAAAAGCAGCCGTAAGGCTGGTCGCGCTCACGGTAAAACTTGATGGGCATTTGTCTCTTCGCTTTCTGCTGCATGTGATAAAGGACATCCCGGATGCCCAGGTAGGCAGTATGCCGGTCGGGCTGGCGGACGCTGGCTTTGAAGTTGCCGTAGTTAACGCCCAGCAGGCGGCGGCTGACCGCCTCGGCGACTTCGCGGCGCGGCAGCACGGCGCGGAATCGGTAGTCGCTCCCCGCGCCCTCCACCACCTCCGCCTGCGGGAACACGCGCTCGATGTCACCGGACAGACGGGCGCGCACCAGCAGATCGTCCGGGCGCGCGTTGTGCCGGACCACGGACAGCATCGAGTCGTTCATCAGAATCCACATGGCCTTGTCCTTCTGGTGTTTTTTATACACGAACACTATACCCGATGTTTGCGTTATTTCAACACTATCTTGAAACTATTCTTGCACGGGGGCGAACTCGTACAGGAGGGCGGGACGGTGCTGGCCGCGCTGTTCCTGGTCGGTGGCGGCGAGAGAGCCGGTGCCGAGCACCCACTTGCGGAAGTTCCGCTTGTCGAAGGGGCGGCCCAGCAGGATCTCGTAGACCTCCTGCATCTGGGTCAGGGTGAAGCGGACGGGGAGCAGCCCGCGCGCGACGGGCAGGGAAGACTGGAGCCGCGCCCGCAGGGAATGCAGGGCGTGGTCCAGGATGGCCTGATGGTCAAAGGCGAGCGGGCGGGGCAGATCGGCCAGGGGGAACCAGCGGGCGTCGGCGGCGTCCGTGTCGGCGCGCAGGACGAGCCGGTCGCTGGGGATGAGGGCGGTGTAAGCGACGGTGATGACCCAGGTGCGCGGGTCGCGGCCGGGGTCGCCGAAGGCGCGGAGCTGTTCCAAAAAAACGCCCGCCACGCCGGTTTCCTCGGACAGCTCGCGCCGCGCGGCCCCTTCCAGCGTCTCGTCAGGCCGGACGAAGCCGCCGGGCAAGGCCCACCGGCCTTCAAAGGGCCAGGACTTGCGCTGGATGAGCAGCAGGTGGAGGCGCTTGTCGCGGATCGTGAAGATGACGATGTCCACGGTGACGGAGGGGCGCGGGAAGGCGGACGGGTCGTAGGTCTGTTCGCCCTCTGCCTGCGGGCTATCTTGTTGGGTTTCGGGTGTGGTGTGCATGGGACACTTATTATGCCGGATTGCGCGGGCGCGCGTCAAGGGGAACCTACCCCCACCGCAAGCGGCGACCCCTCCCTGTTAGGGAAGGGTAAGAGCAGAATGGTACTCACCCTCCCTTAACAGGGGAGGGTCGCCGCTCGCGGCGGGGAGAGGTCCCTCACACTTCGTAGCTCCAGAAGTCTCGCGCCAGCAGGGTGTTCGGGAAGACCGCCTGGGCCTCGGCCAGCAGTTCAGGCAGCCGTGACGCGGAATCGGACTCGTAGCGGGCGCTGATGTGGGTCAGAATCAGCATCCCGACTTGGGCGTCGCGGGCGACGGTCGCTGCGCTCGCCGCCGTGGAATGGCCGGAAACGGCGGCGCGGTCGGCCTGGTCGCTCAGAAAGGTCGCCTCATGGACCAGGACGTCCGCGCCCCCGGCGAGTTCGACGGCGGCGGGCGTCGCCGCCGTGTCGCCGCAGACAACGACCTTGCGGCCTGGACGGGGCGGGCCGACGAGCGTTGTCCCATCAACAGCCTGACCGTCCGGCAGTGTCAGCGTCTCGCCGGCCTTGAGTCGGCCATAGAGCGGGCCGGGCGGGATGCCCAGCGCCTGCGCCCGCGCGGCGTCGAACGTGCCGGGATGCGGCTTCTCGCAGACGGCGTAGCCATAGGAGACGATCCGGTGGGCCAGCCGGCGGCAAAAGACCTGCCTCATGTCGTCCTCGAAGACCAGCCCCTCGCGGACGGTCTGCACGGTCAGGGGGTAGCCAAGCCCGGTTCCGGTCAGGCGCAGGGTGACGCGCAGCCACTCGTCCAGTCCGGGCGGGCCGAAGACCGTCACCGGAGTCTGGATGTCCTGGGCCGCCGACCGGCTGGCGAGCAGGCCGGGCAGCCCGAAGACGTGGTCGCCGTGCAGGTGCGTGACGTAGACGTGTTCAAGCTGGGACAGGCGCAGGGGCGAGCGCAGGACCTGCTGCTGAGTCCCCTCCCCCGCGTCGAAAAGCCACAGCGCGCCGCGCCCGACCCATTGCAGGCCCAGGCTGCTGACGTTGCGCGCGAGGCTGGGCGACCCGGCGCCGGTCCCCAGGAAAGAAAGTTTGAGGTCGGTCATGTCCCCGCCATTGTACCAGACCCGCCACTAGAGATCCGCCGCCGACGCCCCGACAATCAAGGGCAAACCATGCAAAGTCTACTGGACCATCCCCCATCCCCCGGTGCCGGATGCCTGCTCACGCCGGCGGAGGGCAGTGAGCGCGCTGACCTGTACCGGATGGTCTTCGCCGCCTGCCCGGCCGGCTTCATCGTCTGGGACAGGGCCTCCCGCATCATTGACTGGAACCCTGCGGCCGAGCGGATCTTCGGCTGGACGCGGGCGGAGGCGATGGCCCAGCCCCGGCCGCATTTCCTGGTGTCCGAAGACGTTTGGCCTCATGTGGAAGGCGTGTTCGGCCAGCTCCTGGAGGCGGAAGAGCCGACCGACAGCCTCAACGACAACGTCACCCGCGACGGGCGGGTCATCCACTGCGAGTGGCACAACATCCCCATGCGCGACCCCCAGGGCCGCGTCTCGGGCTTCGTCTCCATCGTCCAGGACGTCACCCCCCGCAAGCAGGCGGAAGCGGCGCTCCAGAGCGAGATCATCGAGCGGAAGTGGGCGGAGATCGAGCTGGAGCGCGTCCTGACCCAGAGCGAGCAGATCATCGCCTCCATCACGTCCATCCTGGTCACGGTGGATGAAAACGGCCTGATCACCACCTGGAACGCCGCCGCCGCCGCCGCCTTCGGCCTGCGGACCTCGGAGGCGCTGGGGCGGCGCTTCGCGGAATGCGGCATCGGGTGGGACTGGAGCGCCATCCTGGGCGGCGCGGCGCGATGCACCGCCCGGCAGGAGCCGGTGCGGCTGGACGACATCCCTTATGTGACCCGTGACGGCAAGGAGCGGTTCCTCGGCGTGACCCTGAACCCGATCAACCACTACAGCGATGACCCGAAGGGGTTCCTGCTGCTGGCGGCCGACATCACGGCCCGGCGCGTCCTGGAAAGCCAGCTCGCCCTCGCCCAGAAGATGGAGTCCATCGGGCAGCTCGCGGCGGGCATCGCGCACGAGATCAACACGCCGATCCAGTACGTCGGGGACAACCTGCGCTTCCTTGAAGAGTCGTTCCAGGCGCGGCAGGGGGTCCTGGCCGCCTACCGGGAGTTCGTCCGCCGGGCCGAAGGCGAGGCCGACCCCGCCGCGCTGGAGGCCGTGCGCCGCGCCGAGGAGGAGGCGGACGCCGAGTACCTCGCCGCCGAGATTCCCCTGGCCGTATCCCAGGCGGCGGAGGGGGTCGCGCGCGTGTCCCATATCGTGCGGGCGATGAAGGTCTTCTCGCACCCCGGCACGGCCAGCAAGACCATGACGGACCTGAACCACGCCCTGGACAGCACGGCGACGGTGGCGAGCAACGAGTGGAAGTATGTGGCCGACCTTCTTCCCGACTTCGAGCCGGACCTGCCGCTCGTGCCCTGCCTGCCCGCCGATCTGAACCAGGTGTTCCTGAACATCATCGTCAACGCCGCCCACGCCATCGGGGACGTCGTGGGGGATGGATCAAAGGGCAAAGGGATCATCACCGTCAGCACCCGCCGGCGCGACGATTGGGTGGAAGTGCGCTTCAGCGACACGGGCGCGGGCATGACGGAAGAAGTCAAGGCCCGCATCTTCGACCCGTTCTTCACCACCAAGCCGGTCGGGCGCGGCACGGGCCAGGGGCTGGCGATCTCGCACACGGTCGTGGTCGAGAAGCACAAGGGGACGATCCGCGTCGAGACCGCATTGGGCGTGGGGACGACCTTTGTCATCTGCCTCCCACTTTCGGACAGCAGCGAAGAGGGCAAGAATGAGCACTAAGATACTCTGCGTGGACGACGAGCCGAACATCCTGTCCGGCTACCAGCGGAGCCTGCGGAAGCAGTTCGAGATCGAGACCGCCCTGGGCGGGGCCGAGGCGCTGGCGAAGATCGAGGAGAACGGGCCGTATGCCGTGCTGGTCACGGACATGCGGATGCCGGGGATGGACGGCATCCAGTTCCTCCAGGAAGCCCAGCGCGTGACGCCGGACTCGGTGCGGATCATGCTGACGGGCAACGCCGACCAGCAGACGGCGGCGGGGGCCGTCAACGAAGGCCGCATCTTCCGGTTCCTCAACAAGCCCTGCTCGCCCGAGGACCTGGGGCACGCCCTGGCGGCGGGCCTGGAGCAGTACCGGCTGGTCACGGCGGAAAAAGAGCTGCTGGAAAAGACGCTGGGCGGGACCATCCGAATGCTGATGGAGATCCTGGCGACCGTGGACCCGGACCTGTTCGGGCGCGCCCAGGCGCTGCGGCAGCGGATGCGGACCCTGTCCGGCGCGCTGCAAGCGGCCGGCGCGGTCGCCCCCGGCGACCTGTGGCCGCTGGAGCTGGCGGCCCTGCTGGCGCGGGTCGGCACGGTCACGGTCCCGGCCTTCATCGTGAACAAGGCGCGCGAGGGGCGGGCGCTGTCCGAGGCCGAGATGCGGATGTGGCAGCGGGTGCCCGAAACGGGCTACACCCTGCTGCGTAACATCCCGCGCCTGAAGCCGGTCGCCCAGATCGTCCGCTTCCAGCACAAGCACTTCGACGGCGGCGGCGTCCCCGACGCGCCGGCCTTCGGCGAGCTGATCCCGCTGGGGGCGCGGATGCTGAAGGTGCTGCTGGACCTGGCCGAGATCGAGGCCGGTCATGTGTCGCGGGAGGCGGCGTTCGCGCTGATGCAGCGGCAGGCGAAGCGCTACGACCCCCAAGTCCTGGCCGCCGCGCGTCTGTCTCTGATCCAGGCCGAGCCGCCCCCGTCGGAGGTCCCCTCCGTCGCGATTCCCTTCCGAAGCCTCGCCCCCGGCCACGTCCTGGTCGAAGACATCCAGACCGTCGAGGGAAAATCGCTGCTGGCGGCGGGCCGGCAGATCACCGCCGTGCTGATGGAGCGCCTGCACAACTACGCGGCCATCGTGGCGATCAAGGAACCGCTCTGCGTCCAAGCCGGGCAGTAAAGCCAGCCGTCCGGCGGCTACGGTCGCGCCCGCATTCCCGCGCGCAGGCGCAGCGCCTCGGGGATGCCGGAAACGTCATGCGCCCAGCGCGGCAGGATCAGCGTCATCACGAACCCCTCCAGATGCCCCGCGATGCCGACGACGATCACTGCCCAGAGGAACAGGCCGGCGTAGGAAAAACCGAGCAGGGAGATGCTGGCCGCGAACAGGGACAGGCCCCACAGCTTCGACGAGTAGGCGTGAAAGCTCAGGGCGCGGCGGAACTTGAGCATCGCGACGGCCCAATTGACGGCCATGAGGGCGACGACGATCAGCAGCGGAACGAGGAGTGGCCCCAGCAAGGCGCGATGCAGCCGCCAAATCGCCAGGGCGTCACAGACATAAAACGCTGTGTCCGCCCAACTATCCGCCACCCGCAGCCGCGCCGTCACCACGTTCAGCCGCCGCGCGATCACCCCATCAAAAACGTCCGACAGGAAGACGTACCCGAGGATGGCGACCAGCCAAAAGCGGCTCTGCCCGGTCAGCGCCGCCCAGAGCAGGACCGGCCCCGCGCCCAGCCGCGAAAGAACGAGCGCCCCCGGAAGCTGCCGCAGTGTCATGTGTCTGCCTCCTAAAAGATAAGGTAGTGGCCCAGTTACGTCTGATTGCGCTGACGGGCGAACATCCCGAAGGGGGGGCGAACATCCCGAAGGGGGGGCGAACATCCCGAAG
>CAXTWM010000152.1:0-11309 GCA_964247915.1 uncultured Armatimonadales bacterium
CCCCTCGATGGGCGCTTTCGAGGTTTCCGGCTCCAGCGGCGGCTTCAGCGCCCAGGGCGGCTTCACCGTCACCGGCACCCAGAACCAGGGCACCGGCACCCAGGTCGTCGCCAAGTTTCTCCCCGGAACCACGGCGGCCAGTAGCTTCACCGCCACAGTGGACTTCGGCGACGGCTCCGGCCCCATGCCAGCGACCATCACCGCCGACCCGGCCACGGCGGGCGTCCTCGACGTGACGGCCAGCCACACCTACGCCACCTACGGCACGTTCACCGTCACCGTCGTCATCAGCGGCCCCGGCGGCACTCCCACCGCCACCGTCACCAGCACGGCGACCATCCAGCCCGCCCAGATCGCCACGAACGTGACGGGTCAGGTGAGCGTCAATCGGGGCGGATTCTATTACAACCGCTTCACCCGGCGCTACTCGCAGACGGTGACGATCACCAACATCGGCACCACCGCCATCCCCGGCCCGATCTCGCTTGCGCTGGACAACCTGACCTCGGGGGTCACGGCAGTCAACGCCGCCGGAACTACTCAGTTCGCGACGCCAGCGGGCAGCCCCTACTTCACGGTGCAGGCGGGGAGCCTTGCGCCCGGCGCGACCACTTCCCTGCTCCTGCAACTGACCTACACCGGCAGCTCGCAGATCGACTACGCGCCCCGCGTCCTGGCCGGCCCAGGCGCACGCTGAAAGGAAACCCACCATGCATCGATCACGACAAAAAAAGCGCAAACCGCTGGGCTTCCTGTCCGCACTGGCCTTTGCGGCAGTCGGGACTCTCGTCGCGGGAGCCGCCCAAGCACAGACGCGCTACCAAGTCACCGTGAACACCAGTTCGCTGAACACGACTTCGGGTGATTTGGACTTCCAGTTCAACCCCGGCGGCAGCGGCGCATTGGCGGCGGCCGTCCAGATCACGAACTTCACCACGAATGGGACTCTCGTGGGGGCGTCCATGACCAGTGGGGGCGGGACAGGCGCCCTGCCGGGGACGCTGACAATCAACAACAACCCCGGCATCAACGAGGTCTTTCAAGGGTTCACGTTCGGCAGCACCCTGAGTTTCGCCGTCACACTCTCCGGCGCGGCTCTGACGCCTCCGGCGGGGACCACGCAGGGCAGCCTGTTCGGATTCACCCTGTTTGATAACTCGGGCAACTCCCTCCTGAGCAATAACCCGGACGGCTCGGCCCTGGAAATCTCGGTCAACCCGAACGGCAGTGTGACCCCGCAGCCCGCACCGCCGGGTGCGAACGGGCTGACGGTGACACCGGCTCCGGTGCCGGAGGCATCCACGACCGTCTCGTTCGGCCTGCTGCTGGCGGGGGGCGCGGGCGGCCTGGCCGCCGCCCGCCGTCGGCGTGTCCGCGCCTGACGGCCTATCCGCGACCCAAAAAGCCCCGCTTCCTCTCGGAAGCGGGGCTTTTCCATTTCCGCTAATTGCCGATCTCCAACGTGTCCAGCGACGCGCGCAGGGCGGTCCGCGCCGCGTCGGCCTGGGCGCGCAGGCGGGCGGCGTCGGCGCGGAGAGTCCCAATCTGCGTTTCCTGGGCGTCGAGTTCGGCGACGTAGCGGCGGTAGAGGGGCGAGGTCCGGTCGAGCGCGGCCATGTTCCGGCGGATGCGGTCCTGCTCCTTGCCGATCTCCCCCACGCGGGCGTCGGCGGCGGCGGCCTGGTCGGACAGGTTCTGGAGGTGGCGGCGCTGCGTCACGATCCCGGCCAGCGCCTGCCGGGTGGCGGCGGGGATGTCGGCCTGGCCGGCATAGGCGGCGATCTCGTTCACGTCGCCGTCGAACAGGCCGACGGTGGAGGCGACGGGCTTTTCGGTGATCACTTGCAGCGTCGCCGTCTTGCCGGCGGGGACGGGGACAGCGAAGCGGTATACGGTGGCCGTGCGCTCCGCCGCCGCCGGGGGCTGGACCAGCTTGGATTGGGCGTCGAAGGGGTGCTCGACCAGGACCGTTTTGGGCTGGGCCGACTTGCTCTTGAAGTGGTAGTTCGTCTCGGATCGCTCGCGGACGGTGACGGTCAGGACGCCCTCATGGACGGCCAGAGTCGTCCGCGTCTGGGCCTGGGTCGTGTCCTGGCGCTCCCCCACAATGGACAGGTCCACGGCGTAGGAGATCAGGCGCGAGTCGCCGGGCGGCACGTCCTCCACGACCGCATCCCCTGCGTAGGTGTCGCCATCGAAGAGGGTGACGGGGCCGCCCTTGAGGTGCAGGCCCGTGGTGTTCTTCAGGCGGACGGCGTTGAGCGGGAAGCGCGGGTCCGAGTCGGCGTTGTAGAGCGAGACCTTCTCCGCCGTGACGCCCTGGGCGACCACGGGGATCATCGCCGCCTGCTGGCGCGGCAGGGTGACGGGCGTGCTGATGTTGTAGGCGAACAGCTCCCCGGCGCTCTGGCCCTGCGCCTGCGCCGTCACAGACCGCGCGACGCCGGCCGCATCGAAGAATCTGCCCGTCGGGGCAGGACGGCGGGAAGAACGGCTCTCCGAGAGCAGGTTCACCTCGCCCGTAGCTTTCGCGCGCCGCTGCTCGTCAACGACGCTGCCCAGAACGCCCTCACCCGGACTCGGCGCGGGAGCCATCGCCGGCGCGGGCGGCGGGGGCGCGTTCTGCGCCTGCAAGTCGTCGCCGTGCGTCTGCGGGGTGGGCGAAGCGATGATGTCGGGCTGGACGACCGGGCGCGGGAGGTAAAGCGGCTGGTACAGGTCCTGGATGAACGAGATGGGCCGCCCCGAGACCAGCCCCAGGCGGACGCCGTTCCAGTCCTCGTCGGTCGTGTTCTCGACCAGCGCCCAGCCTTGCAGGTACGGCTTCGTGCCGAGCAGCAGGCGGTAGGAGATCTTCCACAGAGGCGCTTCGGCGATGTAGCCGACGCGCACGTCCCGCCGGCCCGTCCCCGAGAAGCGCAGTGTCACCGACCGCCGCTGGTCGTCCGCGCCCGAAGCAAGTGTCGTCAGCGCCTCGTGCAGCTCACGGTCCAGCCGGGCGTCCCGCAGCTTGATGGCGGAAACGTCGTCCAGCCGGACGGACTCCAGGCCGTCCGCCCCCAGCAGGTTCAGCGTGTCGGTCGTCGTGGTCCCCGTCGGCGTCGTCACGCTTTTGGTCTCGACGCCCACGATCTGGCCGGTCAGCGCCCCTCTCGCCGTCGTCACCGTCACGCCCGCCCCGCGCAGGCGGTTCAGCATCTCGGCCCGGCTCTGCGGCTGGGTCACGTCCACCGCGAACGCCTGCAACGTCCTCCCGATGGGGTCGCGCGCGCCGTAGACGACCGGCTGCACCTGGCCGTTCGCATCGAGCAGCGTCAGCGACTTCAGGATGTCGTTGATCTGGGCCGTGCGGAAAGTCAGCGGCACGGTCGCGTCGCCCGTGACCGCGCCGCCGCGCTCGATGTAGGAGACGCCCGACGTGAACAGCGTGACCTGCCGGATGGGTAGCGGGCTGGGCGCGGCGGAAGGCGGCGGGGCCTGGGCGAGCGCCGGGGCGGCCAGGGCCAGTGCCAGCAGTGCGGCGGGCCGGGAGATGAGGGGTGAAGTTTTCATGGTGGGTTAGAGGCGCACAATGCGCGGATGCTTCACCAAGGAAGCTTGATGCCGCCGTCGTAGTCGTAGGTCTCTTCCCACTCCGCCCGCCGGTCCATCTCGACGTAGTGGATGAACTCCTCGCCTTCGAGCGGGTTGCGGCCCGGCGGCGCGGGGGTGAGGCGTTTGGCCGAGAGCGAGAGGGCCGCGTTGCCCTTGCCGTAGGTCACGCCGCCGACCTGCCCGCCCCAGCCTTCCCCCCATTCCGCGACGGGCGGGTGTTCCAGCATCCGCGTCAGCAGCTCGTCGGCGTCCTTGCCCTCCTTGTTGTAGTGGGCGGGCTTCCAGCCGTCTTCGTGCAGGCGTCGGCGGATGTCGTACATCTGCCGCTTTAGCTGCTCCCAGGAGCACTTTTCCGGGGCCGTCGTCACCCAGAGGTGAACCAGGCGCGGCTCATCGTGCGGCCCTGTCTGCATGGAGTAGTAGCGGCATCCGGGGAAGACGAGGCGGCCGGCGGGCAGATGCCAGTCGAAGACGGCGGCGGCCCGGAACGAGCGCTCTCGCGTGGCGTACTGGTCTCCACCGTCGTAGGCGCCCGCGCCGATGTCCAGGGTAGAGCGTTTTTGGACGTCCTGGTAGTCCATGCCCGTCGCCGCCACCAGTTCTGGGTTGCCGCCGCTCGTCATGTCGTCTCCTGCGTGGGCGCGGTCAATAGTCGCCACCCGCCGCCCGTCCCCGCTCAAGGATCGCCTGCATCCGCTGGACTGTCAGTTCGGGCCGCTGCTCAGACTGCTGATACCAGATCGGGACGACGTCGTGGATGATCCAGTCGTCGCGCTGCGCCTCGTTCCCCAGGCTGTACGGGAGGTGACCGGGGTAGTAATCGCTCTCCGTCGTGGGGTCCGGGTGCGCAGGGTCCCCGCTGAGCTGCAAGAACGCGAACGGCGCCATCGCCCTGCTGAGGAACGGGTGCGGGTCGTAGATGAGCGGCTGCGCCACATCGTCCTGCTCGAAATGGACCAGCTTGTTCGTGCCTTCCCGGATGAGGAATTCGCCGTTGGCCTGGCTGCCCTCGGCCTTACGCACGAGGCCCGCGTCAATGTCGGCGTAGGCGGCGCGCGTCTTGTCAAACAGCCGCTTCTGCTCCCCGGTCAGGTTCCCGCTCATGCAGTTCAGCTCTGCCATCCCGCCGTGGGCGTAGGCGAGGCTGGTCGGGACGATGCCCTTGTAGATGGCGAGGTTGCCCTGGGCCATCATCGGCTTTACGTTCCCCACAGGGTCGGGCATGTCCATGACCTCCCCAACCCCGGTCGAGGCATGGGCCGCCAGCCCCTGCCACCGGAAGGCGTCATGGTTTTGCAGCCACAGGTCCGCGTACACCCCGCTGATCTTTTTGTTGCGCTGCCGGACATCCTGGTTCTCGCCGCCGATCCTGTCCATCGCCTCCTGCTGGTAATGGGCCAGGCTCTGGCAGGGCGGGGGGAGCCGGGCGTTGTCGCGCCAGTCGGTCGCGTTCCCGATGGGCAGTCGCTGCTCGATGAGCGGGTGGCGGACGATGGGCCGCATCGGGCGCAGCCCGCCGGAGTCGGAATCGGCCAAAGGGTTACACCTCGCGCCGCTCGAAGATCACGGCGGCCACGGTCAGCAGCAGCAGCGTGTAGACGATGGCGATGCCGATGTTGGAGCCGATGAAGTACGACTCGTTGGTGATCCGCAGGCGCGGGTCCAGGATCGGGTTCTGGACGTTGTAGTTGGCGAAGTTGGGGATGACCGCGTGGATCACCTTGAAGACCAGCACGACGGCCTGGATCTTGGGGTGGCTGGGGTCGCTGCTCGGGTCGGCCAGGGCCTCGGTGACGGACGACGCGCTGCCGAGCAGGTAGACGGCGAAGGTCAGGAAGAAGTTGACGAACGGCGACAGGAAGACCGAGAAAAACATGGCGACGGCGTTGACTAGGGTGATCGCGAAGACGATCAGCAGCAGCCCCTTGCAGATGTTCACGACCTCGTGGTTGAAGCCGCGCTCCTTGATCACCATCAGCAGCAGGAACACGGCGGACATGACGGCGACCGAGGCCAGCACGGTCAGCAGACCGCCCAGGAACTTGCCGCACACGAACTGGTAGCGGTGGACGGGCTTGGAGAGGATCGTGTAGACCGTGCGCCGCTCGATCTCGGTCGGCAGCAGGTTGATGCCCAGGATGACGGAGATGAAGACGCCGGTCAGGAGGATGACGCCCAGGCCGAGGGTCTTGACGACGATGGTGTCGCGCCCCGGCTGGAACGAGGCGTTGGAGGCCCCGACGACGATGACGAGGGCGGCGACCAGCAGGAAGATGAGCAGCGTGCGGCGGCGGATCGCCTCGCCGAACGTGCCGTTCGCGATGAGCCAGGTGGTATGCATGGAAGAGTTCTGTTTCCCTTTCGCGCCGTTGCGCCCTTCTATGATACCAAAAAGGGCGGCGGAACGCAAGCGGCGGAGCGGCGGGCGGTTCAGCGCTTGCCCCGGATCAAGGCCACCAGTGCTTCGACCTGCGTCTCTGTCACGCGCCCGCCGCCGAGCCGTTGCAGCAGCGCGGGCAGGAGAGGCCGCACCGCCTCGTCCGTCAGGAGCCGGTGCGGGAGCGCGCCCCACTCCAGATCCGCCAGCATCAGCAGATACGCCCAGTCGTCGCTTTCCGGCTCCAGCCCGAGCGCCGCCCGGACCGGCTCCAGCTTCCGGTGATCGCGCGGCGGGCGCGTCAGCCCCCGCTCGATGCGGCTGTAATTGCCCGCATCCTGGCCGGCCCGGCGGCAGAACTCCTGAAACCCCAGCCCGGCGGCAAGGCGCATCGCGCGCAGGCGTTCCCCGAAAGTCTCCACGGCCCCTCCGCTAACCCACCGTCCGCTGGATCAGCCAGTAGCCGCCCGCGCCCACCACCCAGGCCGAGGCCAGCCGGATCATGGTCGGCCAGCCCAGGCCGCCGTATTTGGCCCGCTTCTCGACGTCGCGCCGCCACAGCATCAGGAACGGGAAGACGCAGCAGCAGATGATGACTTGGGCGATCTCGACGCCCGCATTGAACGACAGCAGGCACCAGGCCAGCCCCTGCTGCGGCAGGCCGACCTCGCGCAAGGTGTCCGAAAAGCCGAACCCGTGGATCAGGCCGAACGACGACGCGATCCAGAAGCGGTGCTTGGCGATGTTGACGCCGCGCGGCGTCCCGTAGAACAGGTTTTCCACACCGACGTAGATGATGGACAGGGCGATGAAGATGTCGCAGATGCGCGCGGGGATGACGATGATGGACAGCGCCGACAGGGCCAGCGTGATGGAGTGCGCGATGGTGAAGCCGGTCAAAGTCTTGATCAGCCCGTGCAGCGAGGAAGAGACCATCAGCAGGCCGACGATGAACAGCATGTGGTCGGGTCCGGTGAAGATGTGGTTAATGCCCAGCAGGCAGAAGTCGGCCAGGTTGTGCAGCAGGTTGACGGCGAGCTGCGACGGGTCAATGGCCGTCGGCTCGCCCCGAGTCAGCGTCTTCTGGACACCGTTGATGGAGACGATCGCTTTGGAGTTGGGCAGGTAGTCGAACAGCGTCGAGGTCAGCGTCAGGACGCCCTTGCCTCCCGCCCGCGCGGGCTTGTCGTAGCGCAGGGACAGATGATAGCGGGATTTGGTCGGGTCCATCTGGGCCTGGTAGCGGAACTCGGTCAGCCTGCCGGTCAGCGGAGCGCCGTCCAGCTTCATCTGGAAGTGGTCGTTGATGTATTTCCCGACCCGCTGCTCGGCGGGCTTGGTGAAGGCGTCGCCCTGCCGCTCGGCGGGCGTGATGTTGCAGCCGACGGTGATGTCCTGGATGTTGCCGGTGATGACGGCCGACAGGAACGTCTGCTGCGGATAAAGGGTGATGATGACCGGCTCCACCTGCAAGGGATGGGCGGGCGCAGGCACGGGCCAGAGACAGGCGCAGAGCGTCAGCAGAAGCAGAGGGAGACAGCAGGCGGAGCGTCGCGTTGACATGGGGGAGTTCCTTTCCGGGCGGGGGGGGGGGGGGGCGGGGGGGGGGGGGGGCGCGCCCCCGCCCGGGCGGCCCGCGCGGGGGGGGGCCCCGGGCGGCCTCCTCGCCTACCGCGAATGCGCGCGATGGTAGGCGCGGTCCGAGGTGTGCGCCGCCCGGTCCAGCCGGAGGCCGGTCGGCGTGTGGTGCCCCGCCCGGTGGAAGGCGCGGTCGGCGGCTTGGAACCGGCGGTCGGCGGCGTGGAAGGTGCGGTCCGAGTGGTGGAACCGGCGGTCACGCTGCGCGGCGGGACTCGCATGGCGGGCCTGGGCGGCGACGGTCGCCCCCAAGAGCATGACCAGGACGGCGGGGGCCGTCAGCAGGTGCAAACGAGTGACTGTCATCATCAAAGTGTTCCTTTCATTAAAGCCTGTGTCGTTTCGCAGCAGCGCTACCGGATGAGCCGCCGCCAGAGGTGCAGGCCGGCGGCCAGGAAGCCGCCGGCAAGCCCCGCGCCGAGGAGGCCGACCGGGCAGCCCGCCTGCCCGCAGCAGGGGCACGGGCCGCCCGTGAGGGCGTACAGGCCGGAAAATCCGACCCAAGCCCCCAAGGGCCGGGCGAGTTTCTTGATCCGTAGGAGCGGGCGGGACACGGACACAACCTGCCTCCTGAATGTTCTTGCCTCATTGTGGATCGCCGGGAACCCCGGCCTCTTCCCCCGCAGAAGGGGGGAGAAGGCCAGGAGTCCCCGGCGCCGGATGGCCGCCCTGTCCGCGGCCAGCCGTCTTGGGTCGGCGGCCCTAGAAGCTGCCGGTCACGCGCAGAACGGCGCGGCGGCCCTGCTGGAAGCGGGTGCCGCTGAAGCCGGAGTTGAAGTTCAGCACGCTCACGTTGTTGGTGATGTTCTCCACGTCCAGTTCCAGCCCGGCGGGGCCGAGCAGGTGCGGGTGGCCCAGGCGCAGGTCCACGGAGTAGTGCGAGTTGCGCGAGCCGCCGCCCAGCACGTTGCTGTTGCTGGCGCTGATCGGCGCCAGCACGCTGGACGCCTCGCCGCTGCCGTAGTAGACGTCCAGCCCCCCGAACGCCTGGGACGGCAGCGTGTAGGACAGCCCCGCGCTCAGGGTGTTGAGCTGGTCGTGGTCGTTGACGATCGGCGCGGGCGCCCCCGTCTGGTCCACGCCGTTGGGCTTGGCGATGGAGTTGGTGTAGGCGAGGAACCCGCCCAGGCCGACCGCCCCGCGCGGCGTGAAGTCGTAGGCCAGCTCGAAGCCGTGCGTCCCCTGGGTCGAGTATTGCAGCGTCGTGTAGGCGCCGATCTGGGTGTAGGGGATCAGGATGCCGGTGTCGAACTCGTTCTTGGTGTTCTTGTAGTAGTAAGAGACTTTGACGTTCTGGCCCGCCGTGATGTGGTGGTCCAGGCCGATCTCGTAGAGGTCCGTGGTCTGCGGAACGAGGTTGGTCCCCAGGATCGCGCCCTGGGCGAGCGGGGGCTGCGAGAACAGCTTGTCATAGTCCAGGCGCAGGGTCGTCTGCGGCGTGAAGGCGTAGGCGGCGTTGAGCCGGGGGGACAGGTAGTTCTTCTTGATGCTGTCCGGCGACAGGCTCTGGCGCTGGAAGTACGAGTCCAGGCGCAGGCCGTAGTTGAGCGTCACCTGCCGGGTCGCGCGCCAGGTGTCCTGGGCATAGAAAGCGTTGTAATAGCCCGACCGGTGGACAGTCACAACGGGCGTGGCCGTGTTGGTCGGATCGATCTGGTAGACCTGGTTGCCCAGCACGTCGGTGATCGGGTTGCCGCTGCTGTCCATCTGGTACGTCCCGTTCGGCGTGAGCTGGGGGCCGCCGGCCTGGACGGCGGCCAGCGAGTCCAGCGCGAGCTGGCTTTGCGGGACGAACTGGTACATCTCGTCACCGACCTGGCTGGTCAGCAGGAAGCCGCCCTTGTAGGTGTGCGTGCCGGACGATTTGGTCAGGCTGCCGGAAAGTTCCGACTGCGAACTTTTCCGCAGGACGGTCGGGTTGTACTCGATGGAGTTGTCCACCGTGGTCAGCAGCCCGGTCGCCGGGTCCACGGCACCCAGATCAATAGAGGGGTTGTGGTTGCGGATGTCCAGCCGGGCCGAGGTCGCGCCCAGCGAAAGCAGGCCGGTCAGCGTCCGCCCGAAGTTGTGCCGGTAGTTGAGGACGCCGAAGCGGTTCTCGTCGTTCTGGTAGACGTCCTGGTTCGCCCCCTGCTGGGACGCGATCGGCAGGACCTGGCTGCCCACCAGAGTCGGGTCGGTGCCGTGCCGGCCTCGGACCCGTCGGCGTTGCGCGCGCCGCCGTAGCCGAAGCCCTGGCCGACCGGGGCGTATTTGTCCGGCAGGCCCGTCCGGTTGGCGATCTGGCTCTGGGCCGGGGCAGTGTTCAAGAGCAGGCTCAGGTTGTCGTTCCGGCCGGCGACGTATTCCAGGTTGCCGAAGGCGGTGATCGCCCGCCCGTGGTTGTGGGCGCTCTGGTCGCCCGGCTGCGGCGGCTCCAGCAGGTTGTCGGTGGTACGGTTGATGACGTTGAACAGGTAGCGGAACGGACCGGCCTGGCCCGCCTCGGCGCCCGCCTGGCCGCCGAAGGTCAGCTCCTGGTCCAGCGTCTTGTAGCCGCCCGCGCCGAAGTTGACCGACTGGAACGGCCGGATCGTGCCGGAGCGCAGGTTGAGGTTCAGGATCGCCGCCGTCTCGCTGCCGTACTCGGGGGCGTAGCCCCCCGTCTGGATGTCGGCGGACTGGATGATGTCCGGGGCGATCTGCGGCCCGGCCCGGCCTTGCAGGACGCCGGGAAGCTGGAAGCCGTTGATGTAGATGGCGGTGGAAGCGTGCTCGCCGCGCGGGTGGACGACATTGACGGAAGACTCGACGAAGCCCGGCACGGAGAGCAGCAGGCGTGGGAAGTTCTGCGGGTTGGACCGGGTGGCGGGGATGGTCTGGATGAACTGCTGGTTGCGGCGCGTGGCGTCGGTGGTCTGGTCCTGCGGGATGACGACCCGGCCCGCGCCGGTGATGACGCGCTTGACCAGGACGATGTCCACCTCGGTGCTGGTGTCGGCGACGACCGGGACCAGGCGGGTATCGGTGATGAAGCTGGCGACCTGGGTCGTGATCCGCCACGGGCGGATCTCGAGCGGCGGGCTGAGGGCGACCCCACTGGCGTCGCTGAGGACGTTGAAGTCGGGGTTGACGCCCACCGTGTCGTGGAAGATGATGTTTGCGGATTGGACGGGACTGCCGCCCTGGTCGCGGACGACGAGGCGCAGGCGCCCGAAGACGTCGGCGCGGGCCGATGTGCCCAGGACGAACAGGCACACGAAGGCGGCCGCCAGAAGGCAAGCCGCTGGGCGCACCAGCGGGCGTGAGAGGGTGATCATTTGCGGTTCTTCTCCGGTGTCTTGGGTGTCCCCTGGAGCGTTCCCACTCTTTGCGGGCGATTGAAGGCGCGGCAACTAAGGCCCGAAGTCCGCCTGCGCGGACTCAGATTCTTGACCTGCGGAGGCAGGTTTGTGCCTTTGCTGCTGCGGTTTCAGCCGTCCGACGGAACGGGAACGCTTCCGGGTGGGTGCATGGGGTAGACGAAAGGACGAAGACGTGATACAATCACCGTTGGCACGGGCGTGACTCAGAAAGTCACTTGTGACGGAATCGCGCTCGCCGGGCGTGGGGGTGTTACCAGCACCTCCGCGCCTTTTTTCGGCCCCAAACAGGGTTATATGATGGACTGAGACTGAGATTCGCGTGGCGAATCAGGAAAGGTCGCGCGGGGGGGCGCGGG
>CAXTWM010000153.1:0-11295 GCA_964247915.1 uncultured Armatimonadales bacterium
GAGCGCCATCTCGCTCCTGCGGCTCGACCCCATCTAGGAGGGCGCGGCGGGCGGGCGGGCGACCAGCGAGGCCGCCACCTGCGATTCGGGCGACGGCGTGTTGGACCAGTGCGAGGAGCTGAACATCACGCCCCTGGCTTATAGCCCGCTGGGCGGCGGCTGGCTGTCGGGCCGGCGCGAGCCTGGGACCGACACCGCCCCCGCGGTCGGGCGGACGCTGGACGCCCTGCGCGAAATGGCCCCGGCCTACGGCGGGGCGACGCCCGGCCAGCTCGCCCTCGCCTGGCTGCTGGCGCACCCGGCGCGCATCATCCCGCTCGTCGGCTCCAACAACCCCGAGCACATCCGCGAGGCGGCGGGCGCAGCCTCCCTCTCGCTGTCGCGCACGGACTGGTACAAGCTCTGGGTCGCCGCGCGGGGCGTTCGCGTTCCGTGAGACGCGCGCGAGGCCCGCTGATTCTGGGTAAGTAGGGACATAGCATTCCCGAAAGGAACATTCCTATGAACAACGACACCCAAGACATCGAGCGCGGCGAATGGGCCGCCTTCGCGGAGAACTTCAGCAAGCAGCACCAGGGGGCGACGGCGACGCTGGAAGCGGTCGGGGCGGATGTCGGCGACCAGTACGCCGCCGAGAACCTGCCGTTCGTCGGGATGACGCTGGAAAGCAAGGGCAGCGACGCCGGTGCGCTGACCCTGATGCTCGGCACGGAGGGCGCGGACCACCTGGAGCGCCTGATCGCCGCCCCCCAGAGCCTCCGGGTCCACGTCTCCCCCAACGGCGAGACCGTCCTGGAGATCAAGGCGGGCGACGAGCCGACCCTGCTCCTACACCTCCAGACCCCGAAGGAATTGTCAGCCCCCTAGCAGCGGCTTGACAACCGCGTACCGGGGCGGGTATAATCCGCGCGTCCGAAACGGAGTTCGGCGTGTGTTTCTACTAAGGAAGGCGTGATGAGACAGCGGATACTCGCCCTGCTCGCCGAGGGCAAGACATACAACCAGATCGTCGCCGAACTCGGCTGCGCCAAGTCCACCGTAGCCTATCACGCCAAAAACGTGAAAGAGCCGCCGAACTACAAAGTCCACGATTGGGCTGAGGTGCAAAAGTATTATGACGCGGGGCACGGTGTCAACGACTGCCGCAGGCAGTTCGGCATTTGTACCAGTGTGTGGTACAATGCTGTTAAGTCCGGCAAAGTTGTTGTGCGTGGGGATTACCGGATACCGATAGAGATATTGCTGGCACCGGAGCGAAAAACGCCGCGCTCCCATGTGCGCTGGCGTCTCATCGGGGATGGCATTCTCAAAGAGGTCTGTGCAAATTGTGGCATAAGTGAATGGCTTGGCAAGCCGCTTTCCATGCACCTGCACCACATCAATGGCGATGGGGCTGACAACAGACTGGAGAACTTGCAATTGATCTGCCCAAATTGCCACAGCCAGACAGAAAATTACTCGGGCAAGAATGTAAATAAGATTTCGAAATAATAGTGCCGGATAGTTCAGTTGGCAGAACGACACACTCTGGATGTGTAGGTCCTAGGTTCGAGTCCTAGTCCGGCAGCTTACAAAACCCCTTGCTTGAGTCATCAAGCGAGGGGTTTTTGTCGTTGAGGCTTGGGCAGCCGCCGCCATGCCTGCACCAACAGAATGGGAGCGTGAGCAGTCCAGATGAGACCCTAAAGGCAGGGGGTGGAAGCCGAATCCAGCAGAATTAGCGGCGCAAAAAGTGCCCTCGGCATGGCACACTGTAACCACGACTGGAGACGCCTGGGGAGCAACGGGAACCTGAGTGCCTCCGGGAACGTCTTCAAAGCATACCGCCGCGTGGATGCGGCGTCCCAAGGAGAAGTACCCATGCGCTCACGTTCCGATCGCGCCGCCGCTGCCCTGCTACTCTCGTTCAGCCTCAGCCCTCTCGCCGCACAGACGCCGCCTGTTCCGCCCCCACCGGCGGCTGCTCCGACAGCGGCGGCGCAAGCGTCTACAGAGACCCCCGCCGACCTGAACCTGGGCGGCTATCCCGTCCTGCGCCTGCGCGGGACGGCGGGCGGCATGACCCCTGACCAGCGCGTGGACGTCATCCTGAGCCGGGTGACGCCGCTGCTCGGCAACCCCGTCATCCTGCCGTCCGACGTGGTCGTCTACCTGCCGCCGCCCAAGAGCCGCTACAATCGCTACCCGGTGATCTATGCCTTGGGCCGCCGGATCATCACCGTAGACCCGGCCACCGTCAAAGCCAGTGGAACCGGCAAGACGCCGCTCCAGGTCGCCACCGTCTGGGCCGAGCGTCTCCAGCAGATCCTGCCGCGCGTCAACTGGCGGCCTTCCAACGCACCCGAGCCGAAGATCCCCGCCAACCCGCCGCTCCTGGTGACGACGGACTTCGCCCAGGTCGGCGGCGACATGGCCCCGGTGACGCTGCGCGGCAAGGTCATCCTGAAACTGCGCGGCCCCCAACTCGGCGGCATGACGGCGGCGGAGCGGGCGGACATGCTGACGGCCCGGCTGGCGCGCCTGGCGAACCAGGCCGCCGCGACGGTCCCGGACGCCGTCCAGGTGGCGACGCTGCCCACGGGTGACGCTTCACTCAG
This sequence comes from uncultured Armatimonadales bacterium, assembly GCA_964247915.1. Taxonomy (GTDB): domain Bacteria; phylum Armatimonadota; class Armatimonadia; order Armatimonadales; family Capsulimonadaceae; genus JANXMY01. Next base: position 2,598 of record CAXTWM010000153.1, read on the forward strand.
CCTGACCGGGACGCCCCTGCTCCTGATCACCCCGCAGGATGCGGCGGGGGCGGGGGTCGCCAAGCCCGCCCTGCTCGCCGAGTCCTGGGCCAAGAACCTGCGCGCCGTCCTGACGCCGCCCGCGCCCCTGGCTCCTGCGCCAACGCCCGACGCGCCGCCGGTGGGCGGCTGACCTCGCCTCAAGCGGCGGGGCCGGGGAGCGCCGAAACCCCGCTGCTTACCAGGCCGTAAACCGCCAGGTCCTCGAACGTGCCGTTCTTGCAAACGTGACCGCGCAGCAGGCCTTCGCGCGTCATGCCGATCTTCTCCATCACCCGGCCGGACGCCGGGTTGCGCGTCATGTGCGTCGCCTCGATCTTGTGCAGGTCCAGCAGGGAAAAGCCGTGTTCCACCAGCGCCCCGGCGGCCTCGGTCATGTACCCCCGGCCCCAGAACGGGACGCCCAGCCAGTAGCCGAGTTCCGCCCGCCGGTGGCGGCGCGTGACGACCAAACTGACGCTGCCCGCCAGCGCCCCGTCCGCGCGCAGGGTGATGGCGTAGTTGACGCCCTCACCCGCCGCGAACCGGGCGGCGTGGCCGCCGATCCACGCCTCGGCGACGCCGTCCCCGTAGGGGTGGGGCAGGTTCAGCGTCGTGTCGGCGACTTCGAGCGCTCCCGCCAGGCGCTGCACCTCCGGGGCGTCGGCCAACGTGAATGGGCGCAGGAGCAGGCGGGGCGTTTCCAGAACGGGCTGTTCCACTTGCTCCTTCCTCCTCCGACCTACCCCAGCGCCTTCAGGTTCTCCGGGTTCAGCGGGAGGAGATCGTCGGACACGAACAGGCCATCCTTACGGATGAGCACGTCGTCGAAGTAGACCTCGCCGCCGCCGAACTCGGGGCGCTGGATGAAGACCATGTCCCAATGCACCGTCGAGCGGTTGCCGTTGAACGCCTCGTCATACGCCCCGCCAGGCGTGAAATGGAACGACCCGGCGATCTTTTCGTCGAACAGGATGTCCTTCATCGGCTGCATCACATACGGGTTGAAGCCCAGCGAGAACTCGCCGATGTAGCGCGCGCCCTCGTCGCTGTCCAGGATCTGGTTGAGCATCGCCTCCGTCCCGCCCGCCGACGTGGCGCGGACGATCTTCCCCTGCTCGAAGCGCAGCGTGACGCCTTCAAAGACTGTCCCCTGATAGATCGTCGGCGTGTTGAAGGCGATGGTGCCCTCCACCGAGTCCCGGACCGGGGCCGTGAAGATCTCCCCATCGGGGATGTTCGCGTTGCCGGTGCAGGGAATTGTCGGGATGTCCTTGATGGAAAACCGGAGGTCCGTCCCCGGCCCGGTCAGGCGCACCCGGTCCGTCTGGTCCATGAGCGCCTTCAGCGGCGCGATGACCGGGTCCAGCTTCGCGTAGTCGAACGTGCAGACGTCGAAGTAGAAATCCTCGAACGCTTCCGTGCTCATCCCCGCCTGCTGCGCCATCGAGGGCGTCGGCCAGCGCAGGACCACCCATTTGGTGTGCGGGACGCGGGTCTGCGAGTGGACGGGGTTCCACCAGAGCGACCGCTGGAGCTTCATCCGGTCGTCGGGCACGTCCGACAATTCCGTGCTGTTCTCCGCCCCGCGCACGCCGATGTAGGCGTCCATCGCGGCCATGCGCGACTTCTCGAAGTCGCCGGTCAGCCGCATCTGCTCTTCGGTGGCGTTCTGGTAGAGCGCCCGCAGGACCGAGTTGCGCTTGACCGTGACGAACGGTAGGCCGCCCGCCTGGGCGATGCGGTCCACGAGGGCGGTGACAACGTCGTCAGGGATGTCGTAGGCTTCCACCAGCACTTTTTCACCGGGCTGGACATGGGTGGAATAGCCGACAAGGACATCGGCGAGTTTGGCGACGCGGGGGTCTTTCATCTAAACAGGCTCCTATTCTCTCTTGGGGACAGTATACCCGGACGGCGCGGCGGCAGTCTCCTTCCGCATCGTCACGAACCCCGACACGCCCCAGCGGACGGCGCGGGGCGTCGGACGCTCCGCCGTGACCGCGAACCCGTGCCGCGCGTAGAAGCGCCGCGCGCCGTCGTTGTCCAGTTCCGCGTGCAGGCAGACGGCGCCGAAGCCCGCCGACTCGGCCCGCCGGCAGACGTCGGCCAGCAGAAGGCCGCCGATGCCGTGCCCGCGCCGGTCGGCGCGGACGGACAGGATGCCCAGGTAGCAGGCGTCGGGCGGCGTCACATCACCCGACCCGCGTAGATCGAAGACCGCCGGGAGCAGACGCACGAGGAACAGCGGCCCGCGCCCGCGCAGCATCAGCCGCCCCACGGTCGGCCAGGCGTCGCGCAGGGCCGAACCCGGCAGGGACGAGGCCAGCCCGACGACCTCCCCGGACTGCTCGGCCACGGTCGCGTTCTCCTGGCTGAACGGGGTGCCGGACTGGAGGAAGGCCGCCGCGAAGAACCGGACGGCGTCTTCGGGGCGCGGACCGTAGATGCGGCTGAAGAGCCTGGGTCCGGCGGCGTACATCAGCGCGGCGGCGCTTTGGGCGTCGGTCGGCGTCGCGGGCCGCAGCAAGACATCCAGGGGGGCCTCAGAATCCATGCCGCTTCAGCCATGCCGCGCAGTGCGCGGGCCAGGTCCCCAACACGGGGTCGTCCTCGGCCAGCCCGAACCCATGTGGGCCGCTCTCGTACAGGTGCAGCTCGACGGGAATACCGGCGGCGCGCAGGGCTAGGGCCAGCAGCAGGCTGTTCTCGGCAGGGACGCCCGCGTCGTCGGACGTATGCACCAGAAAGGTCGGCGGCGTGCCGGGCGTGACGTGCAGGTGGTTCGAGAGCGATGCGGCCAGCTCCTCCGGCGCGTCCGCCCCCAGCAGGTTGTAGCGCGACCCGCCGTGCCCGTGCGGCTCTTGCAGGCTGATGACCGGGTAAATCAGAACGGCCAGGTCGGGCCGGGACGAGAACCGGTCCAGCGCGTCGGTCGCCTGCGGGTCGCCCGCCTCAAAGTGCGTCGCCAATGTCGAGGCCAGGTGGCCGCCCGCCGAGAAGCCCAGGATGCCGATCCGGGCCGGGTCCAGGTCTTCGGCCAGCCCCCGCACCGTTCTGACCGCGCGGGCGGCGTCCTGCATCATGGCCGGGTGGCGCGAGTGCGGCCCCAGCCGGTAGTGGAGCACAAACGCCGTGATGCCCAGCGTGTTCAGCCACAGAGCAACGTCTTTGCCCTCGTGGTCGGCCAGCATCCCGTACCCCCCGCCGGGGCAGACAACGACCGACGCCCCCGTCTTGTCCTCCTGCGGCGGGTCATAGCGGGTCAAGGTCGGCGGCGTGACGTTTTCGGCAAAAGCCGTGTCTGTCGGCCAAAGCGGCTGGGGCATGTTCTGGGTCGTCATGGGCTAGATCCACCGCGCGTTCGGCCCGAAGTCCGCCGAATAGTAGTTGCTGACGTGTGTGCCGGGCGGGAAGATCGCGTCCAGCGCCTTCCCATCCTCCTCCGTCACCGTGATCTCCAGGGCCTGGAGGTAATAGCCCATCTGCTCCGCCGTGCGCGGGCCGATGATGGGACTGGAAATGCCCGGCTGGGCCAGGCACCAGGCCAGCGCCATCTGCACGGGCGCGACGCCGCGCCCCTCGCAGAAGGGCAGGTACTTCTCCACGGCGGCCAGCGCGGCGTCGTTGTCCCGGTTGTTGAACGCGCCCTTTTCGTAGCGCGCCCCCGCAGGCCGCTCCTGCCCCAGCCGGTACTTGCCGGACAGCAGCCCGCCCGCGATGGGCGCCCAAGGGATGACGCCGACGCCATAGGTCCGGCAGAAGGGCAGCAGCTCGCGCTCGATGCGCCGGTCCAGCAGGTTGTACGGCGGCTGTTCGCAGATGAAGCGGTTCAAGCCCAGCTCTTTGGACGCCCACAGCGACTCCACGAGCTGCCACGCCGCGAATGTGCTGGTTCCGAGGTAGCGCACCTTGCCCGAGCGCACCAGGTCATCCAAAGCGCGCAGGGTTTCGTCTATGGGGATGGACGACTTGGGCCGGTGCATCTGATACAGGTCAATATGGTCCGTCCCCAGCCGCCGCAGCGAGTCCTCGCAGGCTTTGATGAGATGGAACCGATGGCTGCCCCAGGCGTTGGGGTCGGCGTCGTCCATCTTGTTGTAGCCCTTGGTCGCCAGGAACACGCGATCCCGCTTGCCGTCCCGCGCCAGCGCCCGGCCCACGATGGTCTCCGAGACGCCCCGCCCGTAGACATCGGCGGTGTCCAGGAAGTTGATCCCCGCCTCCATTGCCTGGTCAATGATGGCGAACGAGGCCGCCTCATCGGCCCCGTCCCCGAAGTTCATGCAGCCCAGGCACAGCGGGCTGACCTGCACCCCCGTCCGCCCCAACGCGCGATAATTCATAGTGACTCCTTGTTGTACTCGGCTTCGAGCCTTTGCCGCAGTTTCCGGGACTTGATAGAGCCGGGTGGAATACAGTATGGACAGGGGCAACACGGTTTGGTCGTGTGTGATTTCGGCATGTAGCGCCAGCCGACCGATTGCGGCAGCGAGCGTATCTTGCGGATTTCTTTTGCCAAGATATGGCGCGGCACGATAACTTCCCAGCCTTCCGCGTCCACCAGTCCCATCAGCGTCTTGATAGCGTCACCTGCCTGCGTCTTCCGGTGAGGCTGATTGTATCGCCCAACCCAGACCGGCTCCTCGGAACTGAGCGTGAAGTAGACGCCAACAATGGTCTTCTGTCCATTCCGCTTGAGTTCCCGCAGCCACTGGTGGGTCAGGTGAAAGTTACTAGGCAAGATAGGCATACAGTAAACAGCATGAACAATTTCCTCATACCCCTTTTGCACGGGAACAAGCCGCCGCGCACCCTTGATGGCGTGGCCTGTGATGCGTCTAATGTCTTTTTCCGGCGCGAGATGCACGAATGTCGGCATCGTTAATCTCCTTGTGAAAAAAGGTGCGGCGAGTTATCAGAAGGGCGCGGCAAGCAGCGCCCCTACAAGTTACGCCTTTTCCAGTTTGGCAAAGCCTAGATCCAGCTTCTTCACGCCGACGGCGCCCATGAACTGGACTTTGATGATGCTGCCTTCGTAGCCGACGACGAAGCCGTCCCCGAAGGCGGCGTGCTTGACTTTGGTGCCTAACTCAAAAGGCTGGGCGCTGGCTTTGGGCGCGGGCGGGGCTTTCCGCTCCGAGTCTCGCTTCATGTCGTCCCACTTGGGCGCGTACTGCGCTTCGGGTCGGCGGCTGGTCTCGCTGATGGTGGGCGTGTACGTCTCTGCGGTGCCCCGGCGGGAGGATTTGGCGAGGAACAGGCTCATGGGAATCTCGCCTACGAAGCGCGAGACGGGGTTGCGCTGGACGTTGCCGAAGAGCATCCGCGAGCCGGCGTAGGACATGAACAGTTCTTCCTGGGCGCGCGTGATGCCGACGTAGCACAGGCGGCGCTCTTCTTCCAGCTCGGTCTGGTTGCCCATCGCGCGGAAGTGTGGGAAGATGCCTTCCTCCAGGCCCGTCAGGAAGACGACCGGGAATTCCAGGCCCTTGGCGGCGTGCAGGGTCATCATCGTGACCGAGTTGGCGGTGTCTTCCAGGCTGTCCACGTCCGAGACCAGTGAGACGTTCTCCAGGAACTTGCCCAGCGAGGCGTCGCCGTCCTCGCCCTCGGCCTGGCTCGCCCGGTCCTCGAACTCCTTGGCGACCGAGAGCAGCTCGCCGACGTTTTCGACGCGCGACTCGGCCTCGGGCGTCTTGTCTTTCTTCAGGTCTTCCAGGTAGCCCGTGGTATCTAAAACGTTCTGGATCAGGGCGGACACGGGTTGGGCGTCGCGTTTGGCGGTCAGGTACTCGATGACCTTGACGAACGACTGGACGCTGTTCTTGGCCCGCGCGGGCAGCTCGATCTCATGCACCCGGCGACAGGCGTCCCAAAAGGCGATCTCGGAGCGCGAGGCGAAGCTGTTGATCTTCTCCACGGTCGTGGTCCCGATGGCCCGCGCGGGGACGTTGATGATGCGGCGCATACTCACCCCGTCATACGGGTTCAGCAGGACGCGCAGGTAGGCGATCAGGTCCTTGATCTCGCGCCGCTCGTAGAAGCGCACGCCCCCGACGATCTTGTACGGGATGCGATAGTTGATGAACTGCTCTTCCAGCGCGCGGCTCTGGCTGTTGGCGCGGTACAGCACGGCGAAGTCGGCGTAGCGCCGGTCGCCCGTCACGCTCTCCTCGCGGACCACGCCGACGATGGCGGCGGCTTCCTCCACCTCGTTGGGCGCTTCGATGAGCGTGATGCTCTCGCCCTCCACCTTGTCCGTCCACAGCCGCTTGTCCGCCCGCCCCCGGTTGTTGCGGACGACGTGGTAGGCGGCGTCGAGGATGTTCTTGGTGCTCCGGTAGTTCTGCTCCAGTTTAATGATGGCGGCGTCGGGGAAGTCGCGCTCGAAGTTCAGGATGATCTGGACGTTGGCCCCCCGGAAGGCGTAGATGGAGTTGTGGACGACGATGCCCCCGGCGACGTAGTTGCGGAGGTTTGCGACGGACAGGTCATAGACCTTGCCGGTGTAGTGCTCGTCGGTGATGGCGCAGATGGGGCTGTCGGTGACGGCGGGCAAAGGCGCGTGGGAGTGAACTCCTACGCTGTGGGGCGCGGACGCCCATTCTCGGCCTTCGCCGAGAGAAGAGCGGCCCGTGCGGTTGTCCTGTTCCTTGTCCGCGCAGGCGGACACTGGGCGCTTCGCCCCACAGCGCAGGAGTTCACTCCCACGCACGTTTTGGCTCACGCTCACAACGGGGACGCTGTGCCACTCTGTTATCTGTTCCGCATGATTTGCTTCATACTGCTGGCCGATTTCCAGGGCGACCGCAACGGAATCCAAATCACCGCGCTGTTGCAATTGCTTTGCGTAATTCCAAGCATCATCGTAGGCGCTGAATGTAGCCTCGTGATAATCCTGTTCGAGCGCCGCGCCGACATGAAAGACGGTGGAGCGGTTCTTGTCGGGCAGTATCTGGAAATGGACCGGGTTCAGGTCGTTGTACCACTCGTTGCCACTGATTTTCCAAACGTCGTTGGGGGCAATATCGCTGAGTGAGCCAAACATCACATGGTTCGGCGTCACGCGCACCGCCGCGCCCTGCTCCGTCTGGAGATGGCGCACCGAGCCGGTGTAGTCATTTACCATCACCTTCTCGACTGCCGCCGGGGCCAGGTGCGGGCCGCCGCAGGCGGCAAGTACGGTGTCGCCTTCCTTGATCTGCTCCACCGGCACATACCCCGTCGGCGTCAAAATAGGCGTGCCCTCGACGACGCACTGGTCGTCGTCGCCGACGACGCAGATGTTCTTGTACTTGCCCACGAACAGCGTCAAAAGCTGGTACTGGCTGTCGTTCACGTCCTGGAACTCGTCGCAGTGGACGAAGTGGAAGCGGTTCTGGTAGTGCTCCCGCGCCTTCTCCGACTCGCGCAAAAGCTGCACCGTCTTCATAATCAGGTCGTCGAAGTCCAGGGCGTTGGAAAGCGTCATCTTGCTCTGATAAAGCTGGTACGCCCTGCCGACGGCCCGCTCGAACGGGGAGGCCGAAAAGTCGTTCAGGATGTCGTCGGGCGTCTGCAACGTTTCTTTGGCTTTGGAGATCAGGGACAGCACGGCGCGCGGGGCGTACTGCTTGTCGTCCAGGCCCAGCTCCCGCACGGCCTCTTTCACCAAGGCCAGTTGGTCGCCGTCGTCGTAGATGACAAAGTTCTTGTCCAGGCCGATGAGTGTCCCGCGCTCGCGCAGGCAGCGGGCGCAGAGCGAGTGGAACGTGCCCGCCCACAGGTCGCGCATGGCGAGGTCGCCGACGAGAGCCGCGATGCGCTCCTTCATCCCCGCCGCCGCCTTGTTGGTGAAGGTGACGGCGAGGATGTTGTAGGGGCGGACGTACCGCTCTCGGATGAGAAAGGCGATGCGCTTGGTCAGGGCGTTGGTCTTGCCCGACCCGGCCCCGGCGAAGATGAGGACGGGGCCGGACTCGTGCAGGACGGCCTGCCGCTGCGGCTCGTTCAGCCCGGCCAGCAGCGGGGAGTGGAGGTTGGGCGAGTGGTCGCGCGGGTCGGCGTCAACGCGCGGGCCGGGTTCAGAGCGCGGGACAGCGTCCCAATCGGGTTCCGCGTTGGGGTCAAAGGAAGGCATGGGAAGATTATACCTGGAAGCAAGCGTTCCCGGCGCTGGAAGTGCCGGGACGTGCGCCGATGGCTGAAATCCCCCTTGCGCTTTTTCCGCACATGTGCTAAAATAGAAGTGCGGGCGTCGCCGGAATCCAGGGAAGGTGGCTGAGTGGTCGAAAGCGGCTCACTGCTAATGAGTTATACGGGGTAAACCCGTATCGCAGGTTCGAATCCTGTCCTTCCCGCTTGACGTGATGCCTGACAAGGAGCGGCCCCGGTTTCCATGGAAACCGGGGCCGCCTTCGTCTGTCGGAGTCAACAATAGGTGCAATGATGCAAGACGACACGCCCGACCTGGGGCCGATCCCGTGGCGGAACCTGCTCCACTTTGATGCCAAAGCCATCGCGGCCATCGTCGGCTGCGCTTTGCTTCTAGTGGGTCTGCTCGGCGTCCTGCCGGCGTGGCTGCGGGGCCAGGAGCGGGCCGACTTCGCGGGGGCGGCGGTGCAGACAGCGTCTGGGAGGGTGACGACCGTGCAGATTTGGCCGGTGAGCCAGGGGGGCGGGGGCCTGTTCATTGGGG
>CAXTWM010000154.1:0-8431 GCA_964247915.1 uncultured Armatimonadales bacterium
CCCCCGTTGGCCCCCGCGCCGCCCGCTGCCGCGACGACCTTGACGGGGGGAGGGCCGGACGGGGCGCGCCGGGCCGTGGCGGTACGCGGCGCGGCCTTGCGGCCCGCCGGCTTGGCTTTGGCGACCTGTTTTTTAGCCTTCTTCGGCGGCGCGGGCCGCTTCTCGGGCGGGGGCACCTTGACCAGCTCGATGGGCGTCAGCCGCTGGCGCCCGCCGATGCTCTTGAAGACGCCGAACTGCGCCAGGATCGGCAGCAGGATGGCGTTGAGGAGGACGGCCAGGCCGAGCATCTTCGGCAGCAGGCTGTTCTTTTGTCGCCTTCGTCGCATCGAACCCCCCTACGACTGCGTCGCGATGGCGAAGCGCTCGACGCCCGCCTTGCGGGCGTTGTCCATGACGGTCGTGACGACGCCGTGCCGGACGTTGGCGTCAGCGTTGATGATGACCAGCGTTCCCGGCGAGATGTTGAGCGCCTTCAGCTCGGCGGTCTCGTCGGTGATGGCGATGGGCCGCGTGTTCAGGTGCAGGTCGCCGGTTGGCCCCAGCGTCAGGGTCACGTTCTGGGCCGAGTGCCGCTCGCCCGTGCTCGCTTTGGGCAGGGTCACGGGCAGGCCGTTCTGCACGGCCAGGGCGAGGCTGGCGACGATGAAGAACATCAGCAGGAACATCATGGTGTCGATCATCGGGATGATGATGATCTCGGCTTCCTCCGGCTGACGCCGGGCGCGCACTTTCATCATAACTTTTTCTCCTTCATGGCTACGACACCCTCCCCGTCAAGAAGTTGGTCAGTTCGGAGCCGTAGTATTCCATGTCCTCGACGAAGCGCTTGACCAGGTTGCCGAAGTAGTTGTGGAAGATCAACCCGACGACGGCAATGCTGATGCCGGTGGCGGTGGAAACGAGCGCCTCGCTGACGCCGCCCATGACGGCGGTGGGCGAGGACAGGCCCGACCGCGCGACCTCTTTGAACGAGGCGATCATGCCGGCGATGGTGCCGAGCAGGCCGAGCAGCGGGCAGATCGTGATGATGGTCCTGAGTCCGGGCAGGTAATTCTCCAGGCTGGGAATCTCGTTGGCGGCCTCCTGCGACATCGCCATGTCAATCGCCTCGGCGGGCCGGTCGGCATTTTTGAGGCCGCGCGCGAAGATGCGGCTGTAGGGGGTCTTCGCGTCCTCCATCAGCCGCGCCGCCGCCGCGCCCCCGTCGCCGGGCTTGTAGGTCTGCTTGATTTCTTCGAGCAGTTCCTCCGGGTCAATCGAGGTCGCCTTGCGGAACGTGTAGGCCCGCTCCAGGATGATGCCGATGGCGAGGATCGAGCAGAGGATCAGCGGGTACATCATAAACCCGCCTTGATGCAGGTAGGTGACGAATGCGTTCATATTGGTTCTCCTGAAGATCGCCCCGTAGCCCCCAATTCTGGGGGGACAGGAGCCAGCTTTTCCACTTCCCTACTTCCCCAGAATTGGGGGCCGGGGGGATTAAAAATTCTGCGTCCACTTGACGCCCAGGGTCCGGCCTTGGCCCCATTCGCGGTCGCTGAAGGGGCTGGCCTGCTTGATGACGTAGCCGTGGTTGAGGACGTTGAGCGCGGACAGGGCGAACCGGCCCCGCCCGATCTGGGTGCCGAGTTCCAGGTTGAAGATGAAGTGCGCCGGCACGCGGTAGACGTTGGGCAGGCCGTCGTCGCTCTGGCCGTAGGGGAAGCCGGACCCGTACTCGCCGTCCAGGCTGACCGTCTGGCCGCGCCGGGCGTAGGCCAGGCCGACCGAGGCCGTGTGGGTTTGGTCGTGGTCGTCGTAGAAGTAGCCGGGCGGGGCGCCGGCGGGGGCCAGCCCGCCGGTGAAGTCGCCCGCCGCCCGCGCCCAAGACCGGGCGTAGTTGGCGTAAAAGGACAGGTCGCGGGTCAGCGGCCCGTCCACGGCCAGCTCGATGCCCCGGACGTAGCCTTTCTGGACGTTGAACGGCTCGCGGATCTGGGTCCCCGCGATGATGTTCTCGTCAATGACGTCCTGCTCGGTCTTGTAGTAGCCGCTCAGGCTGGTCGTGATGCCGCCGTTCTCGTGGGCGTAGCCGACCTCGTAGAAGTTGTCGCGTTCGGGCTTGAAGGCGACGGCGTTCGGGTCCAGCCGCCGGATGTCCTCGATGGGCGCGGGCTGGAACAGGCGGTCATAATAGGCGTGGACCTTATCACGTCCGTTCAGCGCGTAGGTCAGGTTCAGGCGCGGCGAGAGCTGGGACGTGGTCGTGTCCGTCTTGTGGATGTCGTAGCGAACGCCGTAGTTGACCAGGGTGCGCCCCGGAGTCCAGTCGTCCTGGAGGTAGGCCGAGCGGTCGCCGCCGGAAAGGGCGTGGTCGTCCTGAATCTTCTGCACCCCCGTCGTGCCGTCGCCGTTGTCTACAGCGTTCAGCAGCGTGAAGTTCTCCGCGCCGGTCACGGTGCTGATGTCAAAGCCGTAGCCGACTCGGTGCCGGGCCGCCACATGCGTCGCGGCGTCCGTCCGCAGGCCGATGTAGTTGGCGTAGCGGTCTTCAAACGCCGAGGACGGCAGGTTGGCGGGCGTTCCGCCGTCCGCGCTGGCCGCCGAGGCGTCGGCGAGGTCGTGGGAAGGATCGCCGGTGTAGCGCAGGCGGGATTGATGGGAGTAGAAGGCGACGGTCACGCCGTTCAGCGCCTGGGTGTGCCGCCAGATGAGGTTGGCGAAGTCACCGTCCTCGCGCTGGGTCACGTCCCGCCCGATGGCCTGCTGTTCTTCCTCGTTGGGCAGTTGCAGATAGGAGTCCGTCCGGGCCGTGTCCAGGATGATACGGTCACTCGGGCCGGCTTCGTAGTCGAACTTGCCGAAGGCGACCGAGTCCGCCCCGGCGTCGTGCAACGGGTCCTGCGTGACGGGGTCCAGGCGGCGGTTCGTGAAGTTACGCACCCCGGACAGGTAGTATTGGAGGCGCGGGACGCCGCCGCCGAGTTGGACCGTGCTTTGGGAGGTGGCATAGCCCGCCAGGAGCTGCTCGGCGAAGCCGCGCGGGCGGCCCGGCTGACCCGCCCGCGCCGTCACGTCGAAGACGGCGGCGAGGTTGTTGCCGTACTCCGCAGGAAAGCCGCCGGTCAGGACGCGCAGGGTCTCGATGTTCTTGGGATCAATCAGGTCGGAAAACGAGCCCGACACGGACTCGGGCAGCGGCGCCCCGTCGAGGTAGTAGGTGTACTGCCCGTGCGAGCCACGGATGTGGAACTCGCCGCTCGGGGCCGAGGCCGCGCCCGCCACGGTGGCCGTGATGAGGTGCGAGAAACCCTGGTCGGTCTTGGTGTCGGTCGCGTTCAGGTGCAGCACCTGCGCCCCACCGACAGTGCGGGGCACGAGGACGAGTCGGTGCGCGCCGATGTGGATCACAATCAGCGGGGCGCGATTCGGGTCAAAGATGTTGCTGTTGGGCACAGTGGGCGGCGCGGCAGTGGCCGTCGGCGGCGTCTGGGCCGTCGCGGGGCGCGGACCCGCCGCCAGGCAGGCGGCGGCCAGCGCCAGCGCGCGGCAAGAGAGTCGTGACATAGGGTGGTCTTCCTGGGACGAACGACGAAGGCAAAGGTCAGCACGTCAGGAAGAGAGGCGGGGCGCGGGGCGATCTTCGGCGGAGGACGCGGCGGGTCAGACGGCGCAGGACCGGCTGCAAACGCGGTTGCAGGAGGAAGAGGGGCGACGGAGCGTGGCTGACCGTGAGTGTGCCGGTCTGCATCCCCTGAGTCCACTCGCAGGCCGCGCAGGTGTCCGGCGGGGCCGGGGCCGTCGCGTGGCGGACGCTGGCAGCGGCGCATCCGGACGTCCCCCCCTCGGTATGATGGAGGACGCCGTCGGTCCCCATCCAGCTACAGATTAGGATGAGGAGCCAGGCCGTCGCGCGGGCGAGCAACTGCTTGTGGGAGCGGGAGCGTGTCATGGCCGTCACTATTGTACCTTGACTTCAACGGAAATCAGCCAGCGGAAAGTTCCGCGCAGGAGATTCGCCGCCGAGGAAAGAATTGAGATGAGGGATTGTCATATTGTGGGGAGAAAGAGGACGTGAGGCCGCCGCAAACACAAAACCTGTCTCTGGCGGATGTAGTGGAGAAAGATGGAACTCTGATCGTCACACAGTCGGTCGGCCCGGCTCTAAGTAATCTTCGGAACGGGACCTTCGGGCTGTTGGCAAGCATACCTGGCGCCGTTCTTTCCTACTGGTTTTTCATCCGTGCCGGCGGCTCAGGGGGTGCTGATAGCTTGGGGGGTCGGGCCACCGGCCCGATGGGCTTGTTCTTTCTGCTAGGCATCCCCTTTGCGTTTTTGGTGATGGTGCTTCAGTCAGCCAACCGGCTCTTCGGCAGGGAAACGTTCGTTTTCGACAGGAACGAAGGCGTCTTTATCCGCAACGGCTACACCGTCGGGCCGCTACGGGACATCCGGGCGGTGACGGCCCAGGTCAGGGGAAACGGGCAATATCCGATGTTCCAGCTTATCCTGGAACTGCCGCGCTGCGAGGAGGTGACGCTCGTGAGGACGCACGACATCCCGGCGAACGGGGAATTCCGTCTCGGCGCAAGTTTCTTCACCAATCCGGACAAAACGTTCTCGATCTGTAATCCGTGGCTGGACTACGACGAGCAGAACTTGGTCCCGTTTCTCCCGCCGGAGATCGTGGAATTGCGCCGAAAGATAACGGAGTTCATCGGTGAGACTGCCCGAAAGGAAAACAAAGTATGAGCGACACCAATTTCCGCGTCGGGTTTATCGGCGTGGGCCGGCCCTGGAAAACTGAAGGCGCGACGGGCTTCGGCATGGCCCACCAGCACGCGGACGGATATGTGCAGACGGGCCGCTGCACGCTGGCCGCCTGCGCCGACCCCAGCGCCGACGCCGCGCGGTTCTTCGCGGACAGATACGGCGTCCCGCGCACCTACAGCGACGCCCAGGCGATGCTGGACGGGGAAGACCTGGACATCGTGAGCGTCTGCACCTGGCCGCACCTCCACGCACCCCTCACCATCGCCGCCGCGCGGGCGGGCGTCAAGGTGATCCACTGCGAGAAGCCGATGGCGACGAGTTGGGGCGAGGCCAAGGAGATGGTGCGGGTCTGCGAGGAGAACGGCGTCCGGCTGACGTTCAACCACCAGCGGCGGTTCCTCGGGCCGTTCCAAACCGCGCGGGCGCAGATGCAGGCAGGGGCCATCGGGGAACTAGTTCGGATCGAAGGCAACTGCGGCGACCTCTACGACTGGGGGACGCACTGGCTGGACATGTTCTTCTTCTACCACGGCGAGACGCCGGCCAAGTGGGTGATGGCCCAGATAGACAGCCGCGAGGAGCGCAAGATATTCGGCGTCCCGATGGAAAACCAGGGGCTGTGCGAGTTCCAGTTTGAAGACGGCGTCCGGGCTTTCCTCGCGACCGGGCGCGACGCGCACGAACCCGTCGCTCATCGGCTGATTGGGACCGAGGGCATGATCGAGGTCCTCTGGGACGCGCCCTACCTCCGCCTCCTGAACGCCACGACGAACGGCTGGCAGACGGTCGAGCAACCGGACGACCTGCACGGGCCGAACAGCGTGGAGCGCGCCATCGCGGACGTGGTGGACTCGCTGACGACCGGGCGCGAGTCCCTGCTGTCGGCCCGCAACGCCCTGAGGGCCACCGAGGTCATCTTCGCCGCCTACGAGTCCAGCCGCCGCCGGGGCCGGGTGGACCTGCCGCTGACCGTGGACGACCATGCGTTCCTCGCGATGCTGGCGGCAGGGCAGATCGGGCCGGGGGCGGCATAATGCCCGTAGGGGCGAACCTTGTGTTCGCCCATTCCAGCGCGTCCGCCCTCGGGGGCGATATTGTGAGGGCGAGGACGGCATCAGGAGGGAGGGCGAACACAAGGTTCGCCCCTACCCTGCGCCGTTCAGGGCCGCACCTGTTCCTGGAGGGCGATGACCCGGTCTGTCAACTGGTTGAACCCCTCGTCCACCGTCTGCCGGGACGGGTCAGCGTCGTACCAAGCCAGAACCTCGTGTGCACCCCAGGACAGGGGGATGGTCGCCGCGAAGTCCGGGACGAAGCGCTTGATCTTGGTGTTGTCGAAGATCACGCTATGGGTCTTGTCGCCCAGCAGGCCCTCCCCGCCCATGCCGTCGAAGGCCGAGAGGTTGACCGAAGGAACGGGAACGATCTTGGCCTCGGCGCCCGCCGCGTGGGCGAAGATCTGGTAGATCTGGTTCCAGGTCAGGGTCTCGTCGGACGTGATGTGGAACGTCTCGCCCAGCGCGCGGGCGTTGCCGAGCAGGCCGACGAAGCCCTTGGCGAAGTCCCGGTGGTGGGTCATCACCCAGATCGAAGAACCGTCGCCGTGGGTGATGACCGGCTGGCCCCGCCGCATCCGGTCAATGGCGGTCCAGCCGCCGGTCATCGGCAGCAGCCTCCGGTCGTAGGTGTGCGACGGGCGCACGATGGTCATGGGGAACTCTTCCTCGCGGAAGGCGCGGATCAGGCGCTCCTCGCAGGCGATCTTGTTGCGGGAGTAGCCCCAGAACGGGTTCGCCATCAGCGTGGACTCGGTGATGGGCAGGCTGGCGGGCGGCGTCTGGTAGACCGAGGCCGAGCTGATGAAGATGAACTGCCCCGTCCGGCCCCGGAACAGGTCCAGGTCGGTCTCGATCTGGTCCGGCGTGAAGGCGATCCAGTCCACCACGGCGTCAAACTGGTGATCGCCCAGGGCGTCCCGGACGGATTGCGGGTCCCGGATGTCCGCGTGCAGCGTCTTGACCCCCTCCGGGGCGGGCCGCGAGGACTTGCCCCGGTTGAGCAGGTACAGGTCCATGCCTTTTTCGAGCGCGAGCGGGGTGCAGGCCGAGCTGATGATGCCGGTCCCGCCGATGAATAGAACTTTTGTCATGGCGGCACTGTTCGGCGTCTCCGCCGGATATTCCTGCCCCGCGCTGCTCCCCGCCGGCAGCCGGCGCTTGACAAACGCGGCCCGTCTTGCTACCATAACGGCATGAAGACCAAACCCTGGCTGGCCGCGCTGGGCGGCGCGACCTCCCTGCTTCTCCCCCTTGCCGCAACGGCACAGACGCCGGAACGCGCGGTCAGCGCGGCCCGGTTCATTGACAGCATCGGGATCAACGCCCATTGGGGCTACGGCGGGTCGCGCTATGCCGACCATTACCCGCAGGTCAAGCGGCTGCTGATCGAGTCCGGCATCCGGCACGTCCGGGGCGACCTGTCGCACGCGCAGGACCTGGCCGCGTCGGGCATCAGGACGATGGCCGTCGCCGACATTGACACGCACTACACGCACTTCCCGGCCTTCGCCCCCGCCGACGGCGATAACGACACGATCAGGGGCATCCTCGCCGCCGTCAAGAAGGCCAACACGCCCCTGCCGGCCGTTGACTCGGTGGAAGGTCCCAACGAACCCGACAACTTCTGGACCCTGTTCCAGAAGTCGTACAAGGGGCACGGCTGGCGGCCCAAGCGGGCGGACGAGTCGCAGGACGCCTACCATCAAGCCGTCTTGCAGGACATCATCCGGGGCACGGTCGGCTTCCAGACCGACCTGTACCGCGCGCTCAAGGCCGACCCGGCGACGAGAACCCTGACGGTCATCGGCCCGGCCCTCGGCGGGACCTACGCTCCGAACACGATCCCCAACCCCCTGCCCGCCGGGAGCCTGACGGGGGCGGTGGATTGGGGCAACTTCCACCCCTACCCGTATGGCGGCAATTTTGACGGCTACGGCGGCTCCTACGACACCATCGTCGCGCCCCATGACTACACCCACGCGGGCAACTTCCCGTCGGACAGCATGGACCGGGACGACAAAGGCTCGCCCTTCGCCCCCCTCGCCTTCGTCTCCTACGCCCCGCCGTTCGCGCCCAGGCCGATGGCGGCCTCGGAAACCGGCTACCCCACCCACCGCTCCGGCTCGTCCGAGCGGGCGCAGGGGAAGTATCTGCCGCGCCTGTTCTGCGAGTACTTCACCCACAGCGTCCAGCGCACGTTCTGGTATGAACTGGTGGACGAGGACGAGTACCCCGACCCGAACGGCGACAACGCCGAGTGCCACTACGGCATCGTCCGCAAGGACCTGACGCCCAAGCCGGCCTACACGGCCCTGAAGAGCCTGCTGACGCTGCTTGGGGACCCGCACCCCGCGTCCGCCTTCACGCCCGCCGCTCTGACCTACTCGCTGTCCGTCCGCCCCGTGCGCGGTTACCGGGAGCCGAACTCGGGCCTGGTCATGGACTACGACCGGACGCAGTATGTCCACCACCTGCTGCTGCAAAAGAGCGACGGGACGTTTTACTTGCTGCTGTGGCACGAGATTTCGGACGAAGATGTGAGCGTCGGGGCCCGCCGCGCGGGGCGGGCCCGGGGCGGGGCGGGGGCGGGGGCGCGGGCCCCGTCCGGCGCCGCCGGG
>CAXTWM010000154.1:8441-11258 GCA_964247915.1 uncultured Armatimonadales bacterium
CGAAGATGTGAGCGTCACCCCCCACCGCCAGATCCAGCCCCCGGCCATGCCGACGACGATCACGCTGCCCCCGACCATCTCCGCCGCGACGGTCTACGCTTATGACGGCGGCGAGGTCTTGCAGCCGACGCGCGGCGTCATCGTGCAGGGGAAACTTCAGGTGGACGTGCCGGATCAGGTGCTGGCCGTCCGGCTTTCGCCAAAGCGCCCCCCGACAAAACGAGAGACACACCACGCACCATGAACAAGCATCGCACCGGTTGTTGCGCTCGCGCGGGCATGGCGGCCTGCGCGCTCTGGGTCGCGGCGGTCATGCCGCCCGCCCGCGCCCAGGCCCCGGCGGAGAACCTGCCCCGGCTCGTCGTCACCGGGGTCAGGGTCCTCCCGGATCACCCCTTTGCGGGGGACACCGTGCGCCTGAGCGCGGTCGTCAAGAACCAGGGGACCGCGCCGACGCCCGACAACGTCGTGCTGGGCGGCATCTTCAAGCTGAACGGATCGGTCATTGCCTACGAGGACCAGTACAAGCACTCGCTGGCGCCGGGCGAGTCGGTGACGCTGACGGCGAACGGCGGGGGCGGCGCGGGGAATGGGACCTGGCTGGCGAAGCCCGGCCGGTACACGCTGGGCTTTCTGGTGGACGACGTGAACCGGATACGGGTGAGCAGCAAGGCTGGCAATGAGCTGACCGCGCCGCAGCCGCTGGCAGTCGTGGCGTTCAACGGCCCCGACCTCGTCCTGCGCCGCTTCGGCTGGGCCGCGACGGCGGGCGGGGGCGTTCAATTCCAGGCGACGGTGGCGAATCAGGGCAACGCGCCGACGTCCGGCGGCGTGCCGCTGGCCGTCCAGTTCCGCCTGGACGGCGCGGTCGCCGCCACGGCCCGAGTGGGCGGGGGCTTGGCGCCCGGCGGGGCCGCGACGGTGACGGGCCGGGCGGTCCGGGTCTCGCCGGGCAAACACGCGGTCGAGGCGCGCGTCCTGGCGCTGGGGAGGATGGCGGAGCGGCGGGTGGACAACAACGCGCTCACCAGCCGGTTCTGGGAGGGGCAGCCGCTCCGGGAGCGGGCCGCGCCTGCCGACTCGTTCGCCGACTCGGTGGGCGTCTGCATCCATCTGGGCTACGGCGACACCGCCTATGGCCGTTACGACGTCATCAAGCGGCGGCTGATCCAGTCCGGCATTCGCTACGTCCGCGACGGCGTGACCCTGGGGAACGCCGACGTGCTGGGCAAGCTGAAGGATTTGGCGGCGAGCGGCATCAAGACGAACCTCGTGCTGGACCCGCGCCAGGTGGCGCCAGCCCAGGCCGTCGGCCTGGTCAAGTCGCTGGGCGGGGCCGTCGCCAGCGTGGAGGGGCCGAACGAGCCGAACCTGTTCTACAGCGACCTGTTCCCCGCCGGCATCCGCGACTACCAGGCGCGGCTGTACCTGGCCTTGAAGGCTGACCCGCAGACGGCCTCCATCCCGGTGCTTTCGCCCGCCCTGGCCTTTCCGGGCGAGATCGCGGCCCGGCTCGGCCCGGTCGCCTGCGACTTCGGGGCGATGCACCCTTACCCCGGCGGCCAGCTCCCCGACGCGGGCCTGGACGACACGCTCCGGGCCACCCAAGTCGTCGCCCCCGGCAGGCCCGTGATGACGACCGAGACCGGCTATGACACGGCGGTCCACGTCACGTCCGGCCAGCCCGCCGTGTCCGAAGCGGCGGAAGCCAAGTACATGCCGCGCCTGCTGCTGGAAGCGTTCGGTCGCGGCGTCCGCCGGTCGTTCCTTTACGAGTTCGCCGACGAGCACCCGGAGCCGGCCATGCGCGACGCGGAGCAGCACTTCGGGCTGATCCGCGCCGACGGCACGCCCAAGCCCGCCTTCACCGCCGTCGCCAACCTGATCCACCTGCTCGGCGATCCCGGCCCGGCGTTCGCGCCCCGCGCGCTGGGCTTCCGCCTGAGCGGGGACGTGTCCAACCTGCGCCGCGCCCTCTTCCAAAAGAGGGATGGGCGGCAGTACCTGATCCTCTGGGTCAACGGGCGCTCCTACGACCAGGACGCCCAGGCCGACGCCGCCGTCCCGCCCCAGCGGGTCACGATCACCTTCGACCGCCCCGTGCGCGGCGCGGCCCTGTACCGGCCCGCACAGTCCGCCCAGCCGATGCGTGTCCTGGGCCGAACACACACGCTGACTCTGGACGTTCCCGACGAGCCGCTGGTGGTGGAGCTGACGCCCGCCCGCTGACCCCGCCGCTGCTTTCTGACCCCGCCGCTGCTTTCTGACTCCGCCGCTGCTTTCTGACTCCGCCGCTACTTTTTGACTCCGCCGCTACTTTTTGGGCGTCACGCTCATGTCGCGCAGGCCGCCGGGGCGGAAGGCGACGACGAGGGTGGTCAGCAGGGAGATCACGGCGCAGGTGACGATGGTGAACGGGGCGCTGGTCAGCCCGGCGAGCCAGCCGGCGAACAGGGAACCGAACGGGATGGTGCCGATGAACATGAGGGTGTAAATGCTCATCACGCGCCCGCGCAGGCGGTCTGGGACGTGAAGCTGCATCAGCGTGTTGCTGGTGGCGAAGCACAGCACGAAGCCGTAGGACACGACGGTCATGGCGAGGTAGGCTAGCCAGAGCGTGCGCGAAAAGCCGAAGACGACCAGCACGACGGTGGCGAGGAGGCTGCCGACCATCAGCATGTTGCGCTGGCGGCGGGCGTTGCCGAGCAGGGCGACGGTCAGCGCCCCGCCCAGCGCCCCCACCCCGCGCACGGTCTCCATGACGCCGAAGGCGGCCACCTGGATCTTGTCGGAGGAATGCGGCAGAAGCGTGTACCG
>CAXTWM010000155.1:0-11254 GCA_964247915.1 uncultured Armatimonadales bacterium
CCCTTCGATCCCTCCCCCGCGTCCCTCTGACGCCGCGCTCTCCGGCGCATTCTTGGGATACAACGAGAGAATGGAACTTTCTCCCTGCCTCAGTTGTAATGCCTGACGGAGCAGGGCGCAAGCCCGCTTCCGAGAGCAGCCCCGCCCCGGCGGGACAGGAGAAACACGATGAAGATTCGCGCGCTCGCGGCGGCCGTCGCCGCCCTCGCCCTGGTGTCCACCTCGGCGATGGCCCAGGACAAGATGATGCACGGGGAAATGATGCACGGCAAGATGACCCATTCCCAGATGATGCACGGCAAAATGATGCACGGCAAAATGATGCATGGGAAGATGATGCACGGCAAGATGCACGACAGCATGATGAAGAAGTAGGCGCATCGGACACGGGTCGGGCGGCAGCCCGGGGGGCCCCCGCCCGACTGCCCGCATCGTCACCACCAACATTCCCGGCGACTGGACACCTCATGCAGACTCACACACGGATTTTCGCGATGCCGCCGCTGGCGCTCTCCCTGGTTTTTGCCGGTCCCGTCCTCGCGCAGCGGCCGCAGGCGGTCATGGACACCGCCGACCATTCCGGCGGCTGGGTCGGCAAGACCGCGCAGCCGTTCACGCTCACCAGCAGTGACGGCAAGGCGACCGATCTGAGTAAGGTCATCGGGACGCGGCCCGTCGTCCTCGTCTTCTACCGGGGCGTCTGGTGCCCCTTCTGCCACAGCCAGATGGCCGACCTGAGCCGCCACAAGGCCGAGTTTCAGCAGTCCGGCGCGGCGGTCTACGCCATCTCCAACGAGGACGGCGCGAAGCTGAACGCGATGCGGGACGCGGAGCACCTCGGTTTCGTGACCTTCCTGTCCGACCCGGACGGCGCGGCGGCGAAGAAGTACGCGGGCCTGTACCCCGGCTCGATGACCCACCAGCCGGGCAGCTTCGTGGTTGACAAGCACAGCAAGATCGTCTACGCCTACGTCAACCAGGACTACAAGAGCCGCGCGGCGACGACCGCCCTGCTGCAAGCGGTCCGAAAGAGCAGATAGCCCATGAGCGCGTTTGAAGTGGAAGCCGTCGAGCCGCTGACCCTGGGCTGCAAGCCGCCGCTGTCCGAGATGTATACCCTCAGCCCGTTCGTCTGGCAGGACGGCGCGCGCTGGGAGGCGCTGATCCGGGCCGTGCCGCGCCGGGACGACAGGCCGGCCCTGAAGATCGCCCGCGTCTATTACGGCTCCTCGGAGGACGGCCTGCACTTCACGATGGCGGACGAGCCGTGCCTCGCGCCTGGTCCGGGGGACGAGGATCGGGACGGCTGCGAGGACCCGACCGTGGCGATCTGGGACGGCGTCACCTACGTCTATTACAGCGGCTGGAACCAGGAGAAGGGGCAGGGGGTGCTCCTGCTGGCGACCGGGCGGGACGGCGAGCGCCTGGAAAAACAGGGCGTCCGGCTGCCGTCCACCGTTGAGGCCGCGAACCCCAAAGAGGCCACGATTGTTCAAGTGATGGACGGGACGTGGCGTTTGTTCTTCGAGTACGCCGCCGGGGGCGCGTCCAAGATCGGCCTGGCCGCCGCGCCCCACGTCGCCGGGCCGTGGACGGTGCAGGCGCCGCTGTTCGACGCGCGGCCCGACCGATGGGACGGCTGGCACCTGAGCACCGGCCCGATCATCACGTCCGACCCGCACCGGCCCGTGATGTTCTACAACGGCGCGACGCGGGACGCCCACTGGCGCATCGGCTGGGTGGCCTTCGACGCTGAATATACGCGCGTCGTGGCGCGCGGCGACGACCCGGTCATCGTCCCGCCCCGCCCCGAGGGCGACCGGACCGACATCGCCTTCGCCGCCTCCGCCGTCGAGCCGGACGGCAGGATTTATTTGTACTACAGCATCGCCGATCAAGACATGGTGCGCGCGACCCTGCGCCGCGCTTAGGAAGCACCCCCTAGCCCCCAATGCTGGGGGGATCGGACAGGAGGGCGCGATGAATCGCGCCCCTACATTGTCCTTCCTGCTCCCCCAGGATTGGGGGCCGGGGGGCGATAAACAGAAACGAGAGACCAACCGTGGCGACTATCACATTAGACGCGAGCCGATCTGTCTCACACGAGGAAAAGGTCGTCGTCCGCAAGCACCACTGGCTGGTGCGCTGGACGCACTGGGCGAACATCCCGGCCCTGCTGGGTTTGGCGCTGTCGGGCCTGTCCATCTACTGGGCCGCGCCCGTCTATAGCCACGCGCCCCACGAGGCGACGGGCGGCAGCACCGACTACCTGGCCGACATCGGCCTGTGGGTGGCCCGGCACGAACCCTGGCGGCACTCCTACGGCACGTCGGACACCTGGGTGGACGCCAACACGCCCGCCGGCCACTACAGCACGACCTGGTTTTACGACCACTTCAGCCTGGGGACGGGGATACTAGCCGAAGCGCTCAACGTCCACTGGATCTTCGCGTATCTGTTCATCGCCATCGGCGTCCTGTACCTCGTCGGGCTGGGGCTGGGCGGCGGATACAAGTCCCTGCTGCCCCGGCGGGGCGACCTTCGAAACGCCGCTCGGATGCAGATCTACTACGTCGGTCTGCCCCTCGCCAAACTGACGCGCCGCCCGTGGCCGCACCCCGAGGTGAAGACCAAGTATAACGCCTTGCAGCGGCTGGCGTACTTCTCCATGCCGGTCATGGCGACGCTCTCGGCCCTGACCGGCTGGGCGATTCACAAGCCGCAGCAGTTGGGCTGGCTGCAAGGGCTGTTCGGCGGCTACGATTTGGCCCGCGTCTGGCATTTCTGGCTGACCTGGGTGTTCCTCGCCTTCGTCATCCCCCACGTCATTTTAGTATTCGCCGACGGCTGGGACACGTTCCGCTCGATGATCGTCGGCTGGTCGGACCGGACCGAAGGACAGAGTCATGGCAAGTAACAACAAGAACCCCGAAGACCCGCATCTGGCGCGCACGGACCTGGCGGACCACCTGGACACCCTGCGGGCGCGTCAGCCGAGCGGGCGACGCCTCGCCCCCGAAGCGCGGGCCGCCGCTCTGCCGCCGGACGAGGACCCGAAGCCGGGGCGGCTCGCCGAGACGCCCCCGCCCCGTCTGGTCCTCCCGGACCGCAAGATCAAGGCGCAGACTCGCCGCGACTTCCTGATCTACGGGGCGGGCATGGCCGCCGCCGCCGCCGGGTTCCTGTGGGTGCTGCCGGACGAGACACGGACGCGCCTGGGCTTCAAGCCGCCCGCCACGCCCGACCCGGCCAAACAGCGGCTCCTGGGCCGCGCCCTGACCTTCGACGACGACGTGGCCGCCGCGCTTTATTCGCCCGACCGCCGCGTCCCGACCTACGATCTGTCGCAGGCCGCCCGCGAACTCCGCAACAACTACGACGGTCAGACGCCCGACCCCGCCGACTACCTGGCCGACTGGACCCTGACCGTCAAGGGCCTGGCGTCCGGGAAGACCGAGGTTCTGACCGCCCCCATGCTCACCCGCCTGACCGACGGGTACGGTCGCCTGGACCAGACGACGCGCCTGGTCTGCGTCGAGGGCTGGAGCATGATCGCCGGCTGGGGCGGCCTGCGCTTCGCCGACTTCCTGCAAGCGTATCCGCCCAAGCCCGGCGCGCAGTGGGTGAGCCTGACGTCGTCGGTCAACCTGGATGGCGACGGCAACTCGGACCCCTACTACGTCTCGATTGACCTGCCCACCGCTCAGCACCCGCAGACCCTGCTGGCGACTCACCAGAACGACTCGAACCTCCAGATGGTCCCGCTGACCGTCGAGCACGGCGCCCCCCTGCGCCTGCTCGTCCCGATGAAGCTGGGCCTGAAGAACATCAAGGCCATCACCGGCATCGAGTATATGGAAGGCGAGCCGCCCGACTACTGGGCCGAGCGCGGCTACTCCAAGTACGACGGCCTCTGACGCCCGCGCCGGACCCACAAACATAAAGGCAGCGGCTCCCAAAGATGGGAGCCGCTGCCTTTTTTGTTGGCTGTCCTGTATGTGCCTGGTATTACACTGTGAGGAGAGCGTTCACGACGGGAAAGACATGGAAGTCTCGGACCGTAATTTCAACCTGCTTAAAGCGTAGGCCGAAAACCTCCTCCTGCCGACGGAAGTGCGCCGCATCCGCAAGAAGCTCTGCTTGAACCAGGAGGCCGCCGGGCAGATTTTGGGCGGCGGCCCCAATGCGTTCCACAAGTACGAGAAGGGGGACGTGCTGCCCTCGCAGGCGATCTCCAACCTCCTGCGCGTCCTGGAAGCCCTGCCCGACGGTTTGGAAGTCCTCCAGAACCGGCAGACCTCCGGCAGTCATCAGGCATAAACTCCGACGATGCCGCCAGGCTTGGGGTTATCACCATACCGGCCACAGAACGCCAAACGCAAAGGCAGCGGCTCCCAACATCAGGGGCCGCTGCCTTGTTCGTCTTCGCCCGTCAACGAGCCTTAATCCTGCGGCCAAACGGCCAAACTCCCCTGGCGACACCGCAAGCAAAGCCGAACGGGGAGGCACAGGAACCCGCGCGGTGACGTCCGGCGCAGCGCAGTATTGGGCCGCAGGATGCACTGGTTTATGTTACTGAGCCTCCAAATGGGAAACAGCTTTTATACTTTGCCCAGTATTCTGTCGATAGCATTTCTCAATTCCAAAGTTTCAGCTATTGACGGCCACCCTGCCGACTGAAAGCTCTTACTCAATAAACCCTGTTGACGTAACTCGCTTTCTAAATCCCAAAGACTGCCTGTAGCCTTTGCCAAAGACTTCATATCTACACAAAAGTAATACGGATAGGTTTCTCGCATGGCATCATCGTTTTCAATTCGCCCACTCGCCGCTCGTGCTTGGTAGACGCATTGCCCCCTATACGCGAAAAGTAGTCGCTCACCAGGAGACAGACCATCCACAGCTACCCGTGTTCTAGTCAAACAAAACTTTCCAACAGGGTCACGTTTAGGAAGCTCCTGCTGAAAAAATGTATCTACCATCTCTCTTGTTACAAAATCAGTATCTTTCGGACTCAGTTGGATTATTCTCATGTATTTGCTGGTTTCCTTTTAACCCCTGGCCCAGCGGCCCAACCTGGTACTATACCCCGCGATTACTGCATAACACGGCACAATGGCGGCTTTTGCCGTACTTTGGGGTGAAGGCAACTGTTATCCTGTAACTGCCAGATGTTGCCTATCATGCAAGGCTGGGAAGCGAACGACTGCTTACTGGCATTATAACAAACATACCAGGAAAACGCAACAGTGTTTTTGGAGGTAGTGTGGGCGCGGCACGGGAGGTGCCGGGCGGCTGTGGCGAGGAAAGGGAGAAAGGACGAGCACAAGGCCCGCTCAGGCATCATGTGCCCAGGATTTCGTTTAAGCCTTCCAGCACCGTTGCAATCTCTTGGGCGGTGGCCTCGCCCACCTTGCCGCCGAGCCGCTGCATGGACAGCGTCCGTATCTGGCTGATCTTGGCCCAGAAACGCTTAGGCAGGCCGGTTCCGACAATCTCCCAGGTGAGCGGGAAACCGGCGCGCGGTTCCTGGCTGGTAAGCGCGACGGCGATCACCGTCCCGGAGCGGGCGTTGAACACGTCTTCGCTCAGGACCAGGACGGGGCGACGCCCGGACTGCTCATAGCCCTGCGTCGGGTCCAGGTCGGCCCAATAGATTTCTCCTCTCAGTATGGAGGCCATTGACCTGCCTCCGTCGCAAACCCTTCCTCTGCGAGAGTCTGCTCTTCGGCGGGATCAAGCTTGGCGCATTCTTCGGCCAGCCGCGTCTTACCGATTCGGACCACTTTTTCTTGGACCGCCTCTTGAACGGCTTGGCTGCGGCTGGTGAAAAGGCGCGACTGAACCAGGAGGTCCAGCCGGTCAAGGAGCCGTTCATCAAGAGAGATCGTGATTTTAGCGACGCTCATGTCATAGTCATACCATAAGTCATACCGAATTGTCAAGAGAGCGAACTTACTGCGGCGTCGGCGCGGCCTTGGGCGCGTCCAGACGCTTGATGCCATCGAGTGCGGCCAGGGCCAGAACGCGCGGTTTCACGAGGGACGCCCACACTTTGTAGCCGTCGGTGTTGAAATGCAGCCCGTCCGCCCGCAGCAGTTGGGGCTGCGGCTGGTCGTCGGCGGTCAAGAGCTGCGTGTGGGGGTCAATGAAGCTCAGCTTCTCGGTGGGGGAGTTGGTCTCGACGCTGAACTTCTCGATGAGGTAGTTCGTTTCCAGGTTCCGGGTCTCCTGTTTCCAGCGCGCCACGCTGGGGTTGATCGCCAGGTAGACGAGGCGCGTGTCCGGCAGGGCAGCGTGGATCTTCGCCACGAAGGCTTGGTAATCCTGGAGGACCTGCTGCGGGGTCTTGTTGCCATAGGCCAGATCGTTGGTGCCCGCGCAGAGGACGATGATCTTCGGCTTGTACGGGATGGCGATGCGGTCGGCATACCGGGCGCTGTCCTGGATGAGCGAGCCGCCGAAGCCGCGGTTGATGACCGGAATCTCCGGGAAGTCCTGCGCCAGAGTGGTCCAGAACCGGATGCTGGAGCTGCCGATGAACAGCACCGCGCCGACCGGCGGCATCTGCTTCCGGTCGGCATCTCCGAAGGCGTTGATTTCCGCCGCGTAGGGCGCATCGGCCGGCAGCGGGGCTGTCGTTTTCGCGGCGGCTTGCGCGAGAACCGGGCGGCTGCCGGCGGGGCCGAGCGTCAGCCCTCCGAGGAGCAGGGCGTTTGCCGCCAGCGCGAGGACGCATCGTTGATGTTGGATGGCGCTGGGTTTTTTCATGGGTTTTGTCTGCCCTTGCCGATACGCCCGCCGCTCCTGCCCAGCCGGACGACGGCGGCGGCAGCGTCCTGGCCGACGAGGGCGTAGCCCGCGTCCGTCAGGTGCGTGAAGTCACGATGGTTGAAATACACGGGGTTGTACTCCGCGCCCGGCGCCCCCAGCCGGGGGTCGGCCTGGACGTCCACGATCCCGTCGGCGAACGCGCGCCAGTTCCGGCGGATGAGGGCGCCGTACTGCACCATCTGGGCGTCAAAGTCGGCGGGGTAGACGCGGGGGTAGGCGGCGACGGGCGGCGTGACGACCAGGATGCGCCAGGGGTGCGCGGCCTTCCGTGCCCGGCAGTAGGCGGTCAGCTTGCCGAAGGCCGTCCTGGCGCTCTCCCGCGAGCCGCCCAGGTCGTTGGTGCCGCCGAAGATGATCAGCACGTTCGCGGCCAGGTGCGGATCGAACAAGGGGTCAACCTTCCTCGGAGCCTCGCCGGTCAAGAGATTGAACGTCCATCCGCCCGTCCCCACGTTCGTGACGCGCCAGGCGGGGCCGAGCGTCCGGGCGAGGACGGCGGGATAGGGCGTCCCCGTGGCCGTCCCCAGCCCCGAGGAGGCGTTCTCGCCCCGCGTCAGGCTGTCACCGTGGCAGACGACCTGCGCCGTCACCGGCGGCGTCTGTGCCTGGGCTGCGCCGAGCGCCCCGGCAAAGAGCAATATCGTTGTCATCAAGAACTGTTTGGTGGTCACGACGGCATTATAGCAAACCTGTCGGGAAAGCGCAAGGACAAGACGAAGGGGAATGTGGGTATAAGGCCTACAGGCAACAGAACGGAAGACTGCCGAGGCGGGCAGGGAAACGGCGCGGTTCATGCAAGAGTATCAGTTCGGCGTCAGCGAGTTCACGACGATGCCGTGGACGTTCGAGCAGGACGTGGAGGCTTACAGTCGGCTCGGCGTCGGGGCCATCGAGGTCTGCGAGGCCAAGCTGGACCCGGTGCGGTGGCAGGAACAGATCGCGATGCCTGGGGCGCGGGGGCTGGAAGTCACATCCATTCAGCCCGCCGTCCGCACCCTGTTTCCGAGCAAGGGGCAGCCCCAGCCTCTGGACATCAGGGAACGCCTGGCGTTGTTCAGAAGGACGATCACACGGCTGGCCCCGGCCGTGCCCAACGCGGTCTTCGTCACTAACACGGGTATCCCGCCGGACGGCAACATCCAGCGTGTGTGGGACACTGCCATCCCCGCGTACCGCGAACTGGCCGCCTTCGCCGCCGAGCACGGCGCGCGGGTCGCGCTGGAGCCGTTGAACGCCTCCATCGTCAACATCGAGACGGCGGTCTGGACGCTGGCGCAGGCGACGGAGATCGTCCATGCGGTAGACCATGACGGCTTCGGCATCTGCCTGGACTGCTGGAACGTCTGGCAGAACGCGGACATTTTAGAAGCCATCAAAGACAGCGGCGACCGTATCTTCGTCGTGCAGATCAGCGATTGGCGGACGCCGCGCTCGTTCCAAGACCGGCTGGTGCCGGGGCAGGGGGAAATCCCGCTGCCCGCGTTCCTGCGCGCCGTGCGCGAGGCCGGGTTTGCCGGAGCCTATTCTGTGGAAATCTTCTCGCATGGTGTCCCGGATGCGCTCTGGGAGGCCGACTTGGAGCAGGTCATCCGGGACAGCCGGGCAGGGCTGGACCGAGCCTGGCAACAGTCTTTCTTGTAACCCTCGATTTCGCAGTCTTCCACCCCCTTTCACTCACAAGGAGCACCTTTCCATGAAACTCGACAACAAAGTGGCCGTCGTCACCGGCGCGGCGACTGGCATCGGGCAGGCCATCGCCATCACCATGGCGCGCGAGGGCGCGTCGGTCGTCGTGGATTACGTCGGCAAGCCCGGCGCGGCGGACGACACCATTCACCAGATCGAGAGCGCGGGCGGCAAGGCGCTCGCCGTAGAGGCCGACGTGTCGCAGCCCGACCAGGTTGCCAGCCTCGTCGGGCAGGCCGTCAGCACGTTCGGCAGGCTGGACATCTTCGTCAACAACGCCGGCATCGAGTACAAGCACCCCATCACGGAGTTCCCGCTGGACCAGTGGAACAAGATCATCGCCGTCAACCTCACCGGGCCGTTCCTGTGCACCCAGGCGGCGGCCAAGCAGATGATCGCGCAGGGCGGGGGCGGGCGAATCATCAACATCTCCAGCATCCACCAGGACCTGCCGATGACGGGGAACGCTCCGTACTGCGCGTCCAAGGGCGGCTTGCGGATGCTGATGCGGACCGTGGCCGTGGAACTGGCTCCCCAAAACATCACGGTCAACAACATCGGGCCGGGCGCGATCTTCACGCCGATTGACGCCGACGTCCAGGCCAATCCCGAGATGGAGAAGGCGCTGATGGCCGAAATCCCGCTGGCCCGCTGGGGCAAGCCCGAAGAGGTCGCAAATCTGGCCGTGTTCCTGGCCTCCGACGCGGGTTCCTACGTCACCGGCAGCACCTACTACATTGACGGCGGGATGTTGCGGCAGGCGGGGAGTTTGTGAACCTACCCCGGCGTTGCGCGCCGGGGTAGGTTTCTGAGAACTGATCTGAGAACTGAAAGGCAGCGACGCCATGAACATCACGCGCGAGGTCGGCCCCAGCCAGCGGGGCGGGACCTATGAGGTGCCGGACACCGAGCTTGCCATCGGCAGCACGATCGGCGGGCCGAAGGCGGCCTGCATCATCAAGGCCACGGGGGCCATCCAGACCGTCTACGCCATCGAGATCGGGCAGGCCCTCTTCGGGACCGTCCTGCTGCGCCACTACGACGGCGACACGGGGATGTATCTGGCCCAGGACCAGCCGGGCAAGTTCGTCCTCCACCCGGAGCACCAGGAGCACTTTTTCCGACTGCCGCGCGGCATGAGCCTCCACGAGACCGTCTTCGTGCTGAACGGGGCGCCCAACAAAGACGGGGGTGTGGACCCGCCCGCCGTGTACCTCGCCGTCGAGATGCTCAACGAGGGCGCGGAAGCGGCCCGGATCGTCACCTACGCCTGCGCCGATCTGCGCGGCGGGACGGGGCATGACGTGGTCGCCGAGTACGACGGCGGCCTGGGGGCGCTGGTCGCCTGGAACGCCGCCCAGCCCGACTGGGTGCGGGTCGTCGGCTGCTCGGACAAGCCGGACAGCTATGAGACGACGCTGGACTACGGCAAGGTCGTGTCCAACGCCGACCCCGGCGCGCTGTCGGGCAGGACCGACGCGCCGACCGATCCGCTGGGCCTGTTCCGGCACACGCGCGAGATCGGGCCGGGCCGGACGGCCCGGTTCTATTACAAGCTGTCGTTCGGGACCGGACGGGATGAGGCCGTCCGAAATTACCGTGCCTGCGCGGACGCCGACAAGGCGCTGGCGGACACAAAAGCGAACTACGATGACGCCCTGGGCCGGGCCGTCCTGCTGACCCCGAACCCCCAGGTCAACCGGGGCGTCCTGTGGGCCAAGGCCAACATGATGCGGACGATGGTAAAGGCGCAGACGGGCTGGTGCTTCGTCAACGACCCCACCCGTAGCAACAACAGCGTCGGGCGCGACACCGCCTGGTTCGCCAACGGCGGCGACTACCTGAACCCCGCCTTCGTCCGCGAGTCGCTGCTGGCCTATGTCCACAACCAGGAGAGCAGCGGCAAGGTCGTCGAGTATTACGACATCCGCACCGGCAAGACCGCCGACTACGACCTGAACGTCAACGACAACACGCCGCTCCTGGTCATGGCCCTGTGGCACCACTACAACACGACCGGAGACGCGGGTTTCCTCAAAGAGACCTACCCCGCCGCCGCCAAAGCCGTGCGCTACCTGCTGTCCCAGCGCAACGACCAGGGCCTGGTCTGGTGCAATGCCACCGGGACGTCCGACTGGGGCATCATCGGCTGGCGCAACGTCATCACGAACTACCGGATTTCGGGCGCGAGCACCGAGGTCAACTCTGAATGCTACGCCGCCCTGCTGACCGCCTCGCGCATGGCGCGCGTGCTGGACCGTCACGACGAGAGCCAGGAGTTCAGCCAGGCGGCGCAGGCGCTGAAGACGGCGATCAACACGCACCTCAAGAACCCCGGCAACGGCCTGTACTACCTCAACATTGATGTGGACGGCTTTCCCCGGAGCAACGTCACGTCCGACTTGGTGTTCCCGGTCATGTTCGGCGTCGCCGACGAGGAGACGTCCGCCCAGATCATCGGCCGCCTTTCCGACGCCGACTTCTGGACCGAGGCGGGCATACGGACCACGCCGCGCGACGCCGCCGACTACGACCCCGACGGCAGCAACAACGGCCCCTACGGGCTGCTCGGCGGCGTCTGGCTCGGCTGCTCGTTCTGGTTCGCATTCGCCGCCGCCCGCTACAACCCCGAGTTCATGGACCGGGCGCTGTCCGACTCGTTCGCGAACTTCTCCACGGACCCGCGCCGCAACAACACGGTGCCGGGCCAGTTCTCCGAGTGGCTGCACGGGGA
>CAXTWM010000156.1:0-11185 GCA_964247915.1 uncultured Armatimonadales bacterium
TCACCCTCCAAGAAGGGGCGGGGCGGGAGCGGCTGTACACGCACTGGACGCATCTGGACCACGGCGGCAAAGCGGCGGAACACGGGCTGGCGGTCTTCAACGACGCGAAGGCCGTCTTCGAGCCGGTCTGCCGGTTCCCCCTGGACGCGCCGATGTACCCCGACGGGCAGCCCTTTCATGCGACCGTGAACGGACAGCCGTTTCTGTATTTCCAGTCCAAGTCCACGCAGGCCTTCCCGCTGGGGCGCGTCCGCGCGGACGAGAAACACGTCACAGACGCCTCGGCCTGCGAGGCGTTCACCTGTCTTGCGCCGGGGGCGCGCGAGGCGGGCGCGGACACGCGGCTGGACCGGACGGCGAACGGGAAATTAATCTATGCCTGGAAGGCGGGCACGGCTGTGCTGGGCTATGACGCGCAGCAGGCGTTGATTGCGGCGGGGAGAATGACGCCGGGGGAAGTCCTGACGCCGCTGCGGGACGTGGAGACGGACGCCCCGATCCACTCGCACGGCGGGTCGGTCTTCTGGAACGCCTACCGGAAGCGTTGGGTGATGATCTCCGGCCAGGCGGGCGGCACGTCGTCCTACCTGGGCGAGCTGTGGTTCGCCGAGGCGGATACGCCCGTTGGTCCCTGGACCTATGCCCGTAAGATCGTCACGCACGACCACTACACGTTCTACAACCCCACGCAGCACCCGTTCTTGGACAGGGACGGCGGGCGGCTCATCTACTTTGAGGGCACCTACACCGACACTTATTCGGGCAACCCGGACCTGACGCCGCGTTACAACTACAACCAGATCATGTACCGGCTCGCCCTGGACGACCCGCGCCTGACCTTGCCCGCTCCCGTCTACGCGCTGGCGGGGCCGGACGGCTACGGCCTGCGCGAGACGGTGGACGCGCGGCACGAATGGGGCCGGGTGCGGGGCGTGCCGTTCTTCGCCGTCCCGCCGGGCCGCCGCGATGACGGCCTCATCCCCATACCCACCCCGCAGGGGGGCGGCCCGCCGCTCTTCTACGCGCTGCCTCCTGTCCCCGCCGCAGGGGAGAAGGCGTCGCCCGCCGTCGTGCCCCTGTACGAGTACCGGGACGCGCGCACGAGAGCCGTCTGGTACGCGACGGACTCAGAGCCGCCCTCGCCGTCCGCGCACCGCTCCGCCCTGCCAGTCTGCCGCGTCTGGCGCAACCCGTCGGTCGTCCTGGCGCTGGACCCTACGGCGGAGCCTGCCCCGTAAGAACGGCGGCAACCGGAAAGTGGTCGGAAGGGAAGGGGCGGAGGCCGTCGCCGCGAAGCACCCCGGCGGACACCACCTGCCACTCGGGGGAGTGGAAGATGTAGTCTATGGGGCCGTCCGACGTTTCCCCGGTGAAGCCGTGAAACGTTCCCTCGGAGACGTCCGCCAGCGCGCTTTGGAGCGGCGGCGAAGACTCGCCTTGAACCCGCAGAACGGCGGGGTTGTCCGGGTGGGCGTTGAAGTCCCCCAGGACGACGAGGGGGCCAGACGCGACGCGCTGCCGGAGGCGTTCCAGAAGGAGGGCGACGCCGTTCTCGCGCGCCGCCTGCGACTCGTGATCCAGGTGCAGGTTGTACACGGAGAATACGGTGTCCGTGTCCCGCTCGACGAGACCGGCCCAGGTGCAGATGCGCGGGTGACGCGCGCCCCAGGCCATCGCGCCCGGCGTGTCCGGCTCCTCCGCAAGCCAGAACGTGCCGGTGTCAGCCAGACGGAGCCGGTCCCGGCGGTAAAGGATCGGGCAGAACTCGCCGGCTGCCACGCCGTCGTCGCGCCCGACCCCCACGGCGTCATACTCGGGCAAAGCCCCCCGCAGATAAGCGAGCTGATGGGAGTAAGGTTCTTGAAGGCCCAGCACGTCCGGCGCCCAGGAGCGCAGGAGGGCCGCCAGGCGCTCCCGCCGCCGCTCCCACCGGTGATCCCCGTCGCCGGGGTTGTCCCAGCGGACGTTGCACGTCCCCACGGAAAGAGGTTTCTGCAAGCTCATCCGCGCTTTGCCCCCTCGGCCCGCTCCTCCGTCAGCAGGTCCGCCGCGTCGTCCAGCGGCGGGTCCACCAGTTCGGCCCCCTTCGGCCTCATCCACGTCCGCGCCCAGTCCGCCAGGGCCTCGAAGATGCCGTTGAGCGCCTGCCCCTTGGGGGTCAGGGCGTACTCGACGTGCGGCGGCATGACGCCCAGGACGGTCCGTGTCACGACGCCCTCTTCCTCCAGGGCGCGCAGACGCTCGCGCAGGGTGGCCGGGTTCAGCCCGATCTCGCGGGCGATCTCGTTGAACCGCTTCTTTTGTGCCAGCAGCGAGCGGACGATGTGCAGCGTCCACCGCTCGCTCAAAAGGTTCAGCGCAGCGCTCGCCGGGCAGAATATTTCGCTATCGTGTGCGTCGTGCTCCATGAAGGTCTCCCATAGGATATAACACCGCGCAGAAAAAAATGTGCCTGCGCGGGGAACCGATCTTTTTCCGACGGCGTTGTGTGAGGTGTGAGCGCATCAAAAAATAATGTGCTTTGCAAAGTATACCACAGACGGAGGAGTAAACAATGAGCAATGTGATCATGGAAACCCCCACAGCGAGCGTGGAACGTACCACGACGGCGGCGGACACCGCTCTGCTTCTGGCCCGCATCGCGCTGGGCCTGCCGTTCATCTACCACGGCGCGTCAATCGCGTTCGGCGCGTTCGGCGGACCCGGCCTGGCCGGCTTCTCCGGGTTCACCCACATGCCTTTGGCGGTGGCCGCGCTGGTCGGCTACGGCGAGTTCCTGGGCGGGCTGGGCGTCCTGTTCGGCGTCCTGTCGCGCCTGGCGGGCGGCGGCCTCGGCCTGATCATGCTGGGCGCGATCCTGCTGGTCCACCTGAAAAACGGCTACGACTCCCAGAAGCAGGGCTTCGAGTACCCGCTGACCCTGCTGCTCCTGGCTCTCGCCATTGTCGCCGCCGGGCCGGGCCGTCTGACTCTGGCCCGCTTCCTGCCCCTGCCTAAGAAGGCCGGCACCGACCAGCCGGTTCCCGCGCTGGAATGACTCACCCCCGAGAAAGAGAGACACGCATGGACCCCGTCAAGATTCTGATCGCCTTTTACTCGCGCAACGGCTCGACCGAGGCGCTCGCCCAGGCCATTGCCGAGGGCGCGCACGCCGAGGGCGCGGCCGTGATCCTGCGCCGCGCCCGCGAGATCGTTTCGCGCGACGTCATGGCCCACGCGCCGGGCTGGATCGAGAACGCCGACCGCATGAACGCCGCCTATGAGGCCCCGTCCGAAGCGGACGCCGAGAGCGCCGACGCCATCATCTTCGGCACCCCGACGCGCTTCGGCAACATCTCGTCCGAGCTGAAAGCCTATGTGGACAGCCTGGGCGGGCTGTGGTTCCAGGGCAAGCTGGTCGGCAAAGCGGGCAGCGCCTTTTCCTCCACCGGCACCCAGCACGGCGGCAACGAGAGCACCAGCCTGACCATGTACAACTTCATGGCGCACCTGGGGATGATCATCGTCCCGCTCGGCTACGGCGACCCGATCATGTTCCAGGCCGGCACCCCCTACGGGGCGACCTCCATCTCCGGGCAGAACAACGCGCCGCCGACCGCGAACGACCTGGAAGTCGCCCGCTACCAGGGCCGCCGCGTCGCGCAGGTGGCGAAGGCGCTGAAGGCGGCCAAGCAAACGGAAACAAAGTAGCGTTCCCGCGCCCGGCACCGGAAGTGCCGGGCTGGGTTTTCACCGAGCGTAGGCAAAGGAGCCTCCCATGACCTCGCCACTGCTAGGCATCCACCACGTCACCGCCATCGCCAGTGACCCGCAGAAGAACGTAGATTTTTACGCTGGTGTGCTGGGCCTGCGGCTGGTCAAGCAGACGGTCAACTTTGACGACCCCGGCTCGTACCACTTCTACTACGGGGATGGGGCGGGTAGCCCCGGTACTCTGCTGACCTTCTTCGCCTGGCCGGGTGGGCGGAGGGGCCGGCCTGGGCTGGGGCAGGTGACGGCAGCGGCGCTATCAATCCCGCCCGAGGCGCTGGACTTCTGGCGCGGGCGTCTGACGGAGCATGAGGTGATGGTCGGCGAGGCCGAGACGCGCTTCGGTGAGACGGTCCTGCCGTTCTATGACCTCGACGGGCTGCGGCTGGAACTTGTCCCAGCGGCGGATGATGTACGCCCTGGCTGGACGGGCGGCCCCGTCTCCGCCGCCCACGCCATTCGCGGCGTCCACGCCGTCACGCTGCCGGAGCGGTTCGTGGAGCGGACGGCATCACTGATGACGGAAACGCTCGGCTTCCACGCCGTCCACACGGACGGCGATTGGACACGCTATGCCCTGGGCGACGGCGCTCCGGGGACGTTCGCGGATGTGCAGGCCGCGTCCGGCCTGTCTCCCGGCCAGATCGCCGTCGGCAGCATCCACCACGTCGCCTGGCGAACGCCCGACGACGCCCGGCAGGAGGCGTGGCTGAGTCAGATTTCCCGCCTGGGCCTGGGCGTCAGCCCGGTCATGGATCGCGACTATTTCCACTCGATCTATTTCCGTGAGCCGGGCGGCATCCTGTTTGAGATCGCCACGGACTCGCCGGGCTTTGCGACCGATGAGACACCCGAAACGCTAGGCGCTCACCTGCAACTGCCCGCGCAGTACGAAGCAGACCGCGCCCAGATCGAGGCGAACCTGCCGCCGATCACCATGCCCGTCGGCAAATAATTCAGTGCGGGAGGGGCGGCAGCGTGATGTGGGGCCGCTTGCCGGAGGCAGGGCGGGTGAACTCGTCGCCGTATTTGATGTCTGGGGTGGGGACGAAGCCGCCGTTGGATAGGAAAAATCGGCCTCCGGCGACCCCGGCGGCGCGGTCGAGCCGCTCCTGCACCCCGTCTTTGGTGTGTGTAAAGTGCGCGGTCCGCAGTTCGGTCCACGGCCCGTCCGCCGTCTTGACCCACTGCGGGCCGAACTCGGCCCGCCGCTGCTCGAACCCGTTCGCGCCGTTGAAGTCTTCGTTGAAGGAGTACAAGCCGCGCAGGTAGCCGCCGTCTTTGGGGGCGCGGAAGGAGGCGATCAGGCCCCACGCGCGGCGCTCCGGGAAGTAAAAGTAGCCGCTGTAGATCGTCCCCGTGCCGTCCGGCTGGGCCGAAACCAGGAAACGGTATGTCTGCCCCGTCTTCCACGGGTAGACCAGATGGCTGTGCCCGCCCGTCCCTTCGTGGCCGAAGCTGTCGCTGAAAACGCCCGGCCCTTTGGCGATCAGCCGGACACGGTCATCGTCGGCCACCTTGCTCCGGTCGGTCGGCTCCTTGCCCGCATCCCACACGGAGAAGATGATGCGCCGCTCCGTCGGGCTGTTGACCTGGATGCCGAAGTAGCCGCGCGCAAAGCCGCAGGCCATGAAGTACGACCAGAGCGGGCTGGCCTGGACCGTGACTTCATTGGTGAACTCGGTGATCCGGGCGCCTTTGGGCGTCGTGTACCAGAGATGCACAGACGGAGCGCCGCGCGTCTCGGCCTGGCTGAAATGCGCGCCCTGAGCGGCGGGGCCGTCGAGCAGAAGCGCGTCCACATCGCCGAACCCCGGCCCCGTTTTGGAAAGCCCTTCGAGTGTGATACGGACCGGGCCGGAGGTGGGGATCGTCACCGGCCCGAAAGCGATGACAACGGGCTGCTGGCCTCCAACCGCCGTCGCCATCCAGGACTGGCCCGCGACCGTGAGCCGCAGTGTGCTCCGGTCTCCCGTCGGCAAGTGCAGCGACACCGATGGCGACAGTGGCCCCGCCGCCTTCAGTTCGCCGTGCCACACCAGGGAGACCTTGCCGTCCGTCCATCCAGTGACGCCTGAGGGGGGCGACACGCTCATGCCGTCCGGCTCCGGGGCGGGCTGAAGATAAGCAGTGTAGGCCGGAACGCGCAGGGGGTCCGCTCCGGCGGCAGTCGCGCGAAGTGCGAGAGCGAACGCGAAAATCAATGCAGCCCCCAGGGCGCTCCGTGTGAGTGTGGGCATGGAATGCCTCCTGACCGCCATTGTAGCACACGTCGGCGCTGGCGGCAAGGGGAGGGGACAAAGGAGACGATCATGCAATCAAGCGAACTCGGCTTCATCCACCAGTATTTTCCCGCGCCTTTGGGGGCCGACGCGGACACACTCCTGCTGCTGCACGGGACCGGCGGCGACGAGAACGACCTGCTGCCGTTGGGTAGGCTGCTCGCCCCGAACGCCAACCTGCTCAGTCCGCGCGGCAAGGTCTCGGAGAACGGGATGCCGCGCTTCTTCCGCCGCCTGGCCGAAGGCGTTTTCGACATCCCCGACCTGATCCTGCGGACGCACGAGCTGGCCGAGTTCGTCCAGTTGGCCTCGGACGCCTACGGCTTCGATGCAGGCCGCGTGGTCGCCGCCGGCTTCTCCAACGGCGCGAACATCGCCGCTACCTTACTCTTGCTGCGCCCCGGCGTCCTCCACTCCGCCGTCCTGTTCCACGCGATGCCGACGCTCGTCCCCGAAGCCCTACCGAACCTAACCGGGACGCGCGTCTTCCTCGGCGCGGGTCGGCAGGACGCAATGGCAACGCCGGACGAGACGGAACGGCTGGCGGCGCTGTTGCGTCAATCGGGCGCGGACATCACCCTGCATTGGCAGCCAGGTGGTCACGGATTGACCCACGAAGAAGCGCAGGCGGCGGCCCATTGGCTAGCGCTCTGAAACGCGCCTTGACAGCGCGCCCCCGCTTGCTGCAATCAGGGGTCGCTGCGCCACCCCAACGAGGCGCCCCACACGGTCAGCGATCTGCTGTTACGCAGACGTCTCTCGGGCGTGGAACTAAAGTTCTACGCTGTGGGGCGCCGACGCCTAATGTCCGCCTGCGCGGACAAAGCCTGGGCGGGCACAGATCATCTCCCCGCAGCAGATCGTCTCCCCGCAGGGGGAGACTGGGCGCTTCGCCCCACAGCGTAGAACTTTAGTTCCACGCTTCTTCAATCCTGCGCTTCTTCAATCCTGCGCTTCTTCAATCCTGCGCCTTTCTGATAGGCATAACATCAGGTCATGATGCATGATCAGCGCCAGCCCGAAAACTCCGTCCCCTTCATCACCACGCTGTCAATGCCCGCGATGAGAGGCTGGCCGTTCGGGTACAGGCCCTCCTGACGTGCGGGCCAGTCGGGGTCGGTGTAGAAGGATGCCCAGGCGCGCTCGCGGTGGGCCAGATTCTCGAAGACCAGCATGTAGGTCAGGCGGGGGGCGATGCCGATGTAGGTGGTCCAAAACCCCATCGCGAACAGGCCGTGTGTTTCGAAGGCGGGCGCGGCCTGCGCCCCGAACCAGTCCACGGCCTGGGTCAGCTTCGCCATGTCGTCGAAGCGATAGGTACGCAGCTCGAAGATGCCGCCGGCCAGGCGGTGGGGCTGGTTGTCGTGGCGCGGCACACGCGAATACTCCGTCTGCTGGAGGACCGTGCTGCCCAGGGTGTGGATCGGGCTGCCGCCCCAGGCGGCGTTGGTCTCGCGCCGGACTCGCTGCCACTCCTCATCAGCCTCGAAGGCGTCCCACAGCTTCTGGCGCTGGGCCAGGTCCTCCCAGGCCAGGAGGTAGGTGAGCCGGGGGCTGGGGGCGCCGATGATGACACTCCAGAAGCCGACCGGCTCGATGCCGATGCGCGCCCAGATGCGTAGGATATGGTCGGCGAAGCGACCGGTAACTAAGTCCAGCCCGCGACTGCTGCGGATGTCGTAGTGACGAAGTTCGTAGAGCATAATGGAGGTCCGTGGATCTAGTCGCTCCGGCCAGCCGTTGCGCCGGTGTCTTTGAGGTGGAAATAGGCTTGTAGCATGGCGCGGGCGACCTTGCCCGCCGTGTCGCCGCCGTGCCCGCCGTGCTCGACAATGGCGGCGATGGCGATGGTGGGGTGGTTGTATGGGGCAAAGCAGATGAACAGGCCGTGCGTCTTGGCCGCCCCGTGCGTCTGCGCCGAGCCGGTCTTGGCGGCGACCGCCACGTCCTTGAAGTTTACGACTTTGCCGGTCCCGTTCGTCACCGTCACCCGCATGGCCCGGCGGACGATCTCCATGTGAGCCGCGCTGACCGGGACGTGCCGGACGACCGTCGGCTCGCTCCGGTACAGCGCCTCGCCCGACGCGCCCCCCGTGATCTTTGCCACGACGTAAGGCTTCAGGACGTTCCCGCCGTTGGCGAAGGTCGCCGCCACGCGCGCCATCTGCAACGGCGTCGTCAGCACGTCCCCCTGTCCGATGGACATGTGCAGCGTGTCGCCGCCGTACCAGGTGTCGAAGGCGGGGCCGAGCTTGTGGAAGCGCTTGGCCTTCCAGGCGGGGGAGGGGATCGAGCCGATGTCCTCGCCGCCCAGGTCAATGCCGGTCTTCTCGGCCAGCCCGAACTGCTTGGAATAGTAAGACAGACGATCTGCGCCGATCTTCTGGCCGTACACATAGAAGAACACGTCGCAGGACTGCGCGATGGCGCGGGTGAAGTCGGTCGCGCCGTGCGTCTCCCAGCACCCGAAGCGCGCCCGACCCAGGTGGTACGAGCCGGGGCAGTAAACGGCGCTGCCCGGCGTGATTGCTCCCGTTTCCCAGCCCGCCGCCGCGACGACCGGCTTGAAGGTGGAGCCGGGCGGATACATCGCCTTGATCGCCCGGTTGAGCAGCGGGTGGGCGGCGCTCTTGTTGAGCGGGTCCCAGTCCTTCGCCGTGATGCCCGTCGCGAACTTGTCCGGGTCGAAGGTCGGGGCGGACGCCATCGCCAGCACGGCCCCGGTGCGCGGGTCCAAGGCGACGGCGGCCCCGATGAAATCGTGTTCCTTGAAGACGCGCTCCGCCGCCGCCTGCGTGGGCGCATCCAGCGTCAGCGTCACCGTGCCGCCGGGCGCGGCGTCCTGCGTGTTCAGGGCGCGGACGGTGCGCCCGTGGGCGTCAATCTGGACGTCCGTGCCGCCGGGCGCCCCGCGCAGGTACGACTCGTAGGCCGCCTCGACGCCGGACTTGCCCAGGAAGTCATCGTTGAAATAGCCCTGGCCCTTGCGCGCGTTCCACTCGTCCCCGTTGATGCGGCCCATCGTCCCGATCAAGTGCGCCGCCAGCGCGCCTTTGGGATACCAGCGGACGGGTTCCGGCTGGGTGCTGACGCCGGGCAGGAACGGCCTGTTCTCCTCGATCTGCGTCACGGTCGCCATCGGGACGTCCAGCGCGATCCGCAATGGGTCATAGGGGTTCTGCTCCGTGTCCGCGACGGTCTGCCGGATCTCATCCGGCGTGACATGGAGCAGCGCGGCCAGGCGGGCCAGGACCGCCGGGTTCTTAGCGACGTCCGGCGTGGCGTACAGGGCCAGGCGGGGGCGGTTGGCGGCCAGCAGGACTCCGTGCCGGTCCACGATGGTGCCGCGCGGGGCGCGCATAGGGATTCGCCGGTGCTGGTTCGCGGCGGCGTCGTCTCGGAAGTCGTCGCCGCGCGCGATCTGCAAGTACCACAGCCGGGCGGCCAGGATCAGGAACAGCAGGAGGATGACGACGCCGAACCCCCAGGCGCGCTGCGCCGCCGCCCGCTTGGTCTGCTGGCGGGACGGCGGCGCGTGCCGGGGGTCGGGGGGGCGCAGGGATGGTTTCGGCGAGGTGAGCATGGCGCGAACTGATTCACCGTTCGCCGGGCGGCGGCGGGTACATACGGCTGTAGCGGTGCGGCTCCTGCCCGCGTGGGAAAGTCTGCGTCACCGTCTGCGGGTCCCATTTGGTTGCCCGCAGACCGTCTTCGGGGTTGATCGTTACGGTGACGGTGTCCGCGCCAGCGTCCGTGTGGGCGTCATGCCGCCGGTGCCGCCGCGAGCGGGACGTATTCGGGGGGCCGGACGCGTCGCCGGAGCTTCCCGCATCGGAACTGCCCGCGTTCCCGTCCGGCTGTGGGTTCGCGTACTGCGGTGAGAGCGTCGTCGGCGCGGTCCCCGAGGTGAAGGTCTCCGGGTGTGAGTTCGGCGCGCCTTCGGGCGCGAGCAGGCTGCTGCTGTCATCCACGGTTACGGTCTCGGTGCCGTCGCCGTTGTCGTGCGGTTGGCTCTGAGGCTGGCCCCGGCGCGCGCGCCGCCGTTCGCGGGGCGTGTCGCTCGCGGGGGAGTTGGGAGGCGAGTCCGAAGGTATCGCCGCCGCCGTGTCTGCGGGGGTGACGGGCTTGGCGACCGGGGGCAGCTTGGCCTTCTCCCGCGCGACTTCCCTGGCCGTGGCCGTCTTGAAGATGGGGAGCGCCTGGCTCATGAATTGCGCCCAGATTGGGGCGCAGGTCGTGGCCCCCCAGGTGTTGCCCGTCATTTCCTCACCATAGCCGGGGGCGGAAGTCCTCGACTTGTAAGTGGGGTGCCCCGCCCAGACCGCACAAACGAGTTCGGGGGTGTAGCCGACGAACCAGACATCCCTATGTCCTTGCGTCGTCCCCGTCTTGCCGCGCGCGTCGGGGGGCATCCCCTCCACCTTGTCCGCCGTGCCTTCGGTGACGACCGCGCGCAGCATGTCGTCAAGCTGCGCGACCGTCTCCTTTTGGAGCACATGCGTCTCGATGGCCGGCGGCACGTCTTCCAGCACGGTGTCGTGCGAGTCGGTCATCCGCGTCCAGGCGGACGGCTCCGGGTGGTTGCCCCCGGCGGGGAACGTGCAATAGACGCTCGCCATCTCCAGCGGCGTCACCGGGCTGGAGCCGAGGGCGAGGGACGGCACCGGGTCGAGCGGCGAGTGGACGCCCATCATGCGGGCGTAGCGGATCGCGGTCTGCGGGCGGATGTACGTCAAGACGTGAACGGCGGGGACGTTGATGGACTGCGCCATCGCTTCCTTGAGGGTCACGCGCCGGTAGGAGTAGCCGCTGTCATCCTTCGGGATGTAGGGACTTCGCTTGGTCCCGAAGTTCGTGGGCGCATCCAGGACCGTACTGTTTTCCTTCACCGAGCCGTCGTTGATGGCGGCGGAGTAGACCACGGCCTTGAAGGACGAGCCGGGCTGGCGGCGTCCCTGCGCGGCGATGTTGTATTGGCTCTTCTTGTAGTCCGCGCCGCCGACCATCGCTTTGATCTCGCCCGTCTTCGGGTCCAGGCAGACCAGGGCCGCCTGAGTCGGGCCGCCGCCGCGCACGCGCGCCAGGCCGTCGCGCACCGCCTGCTCGGCGCGCTGCTGCATGGGCCAGTTCAGGGTCGTGTAGATCTTCAGGTT
>CAXTWM010000157.1:0-11142 GCA_964247915.1 uncultured Armatimonadales bacterium
GCCCTGGATGGGCTGGCGGACACGCCCTGCGTCCTGGTCGGGTCCGGCCAGGAAGACACTGCCCTGGCCGCCGAGGTCCTGCGGCTGACCCAGCGTGCCAATCCGGTCAACCTGGTGGGGCGAACTTCGGTCAAGACGCTGGCCGCCGTCCTCCAGCGCTGCGACCTACTCCTCAGCGCGGACTCGGGGCCGATGCACCTGGCGACGGCGGTCGGGACGCCCACGCTGGCCCTGTTCGGCTCGACCGACCCCGCCGTCACCGGGCCGTT
The DNA here is from genome assembly GCA_964247915.1 of uncultured Armatimonadales bacterium. Taxonomy (GTDB): domain Bacteria; phylum Armatimonadota; class Armatimonadia; order Armatimonadales; family Capsulimonadaceae; genus JANXMY01. Next base: position 270 of record CAXTWM010000157.1, read on the forward strand.
TGATGACCGCTCCGAGGCGATCTACAAGGCACTGCCGTGCGCCCCGTGCGGCAACCACCCGACTTGCGAGGGGCGCTATGACTGCCTGCGGGCGATCACGCCGGATGAGGTGGTCGTGGCCGCCCGGCGTCTGCTGCGGCTGCGCCGGGGCGGGCTGACACTGCTGCCCCATATCGGGGTCGTTCGCCGCGCCCCGGACGCCGTCGTCCGCCCCTACGAGCCGAAGGTCAGCGGTGACGTCCGGCGCATCCTCATCGCCACCAAGTTCCGTTTCATCGGCGACACCCTGCTGGCGATCCCGATCTTCCGGGCGGCGCGGGCGCAGTGGCCGGACGCCCACATCGCCCTGCTGACCGGCAAGAACGCGCGCGTCCTGCTGCAAAACAACCCCTATTTAGACGAGGTCATTGAGTTCGACCCGTACAAGTGCGACAAAGGGAGCCGCCCCTACCTCAGCCTCATCCGACGGCTCCGGGCGGAGCGCTTTGATCTGTGCCTCGCCCTCAACCGCTCGTTCCACTCGGCCCTGACGCCCTGGCTCGGCGGGGTTCGCATCCGGGCCGGCTTCGAGTCGGAGGGGCGCGGGCCGCTGCTGAACCGCCGCGTCCCTTACGACCGGGAAAAGAGCGAGATCGCCTGCTACTTCGACGTCCTGCACGCGGTCGCGCCCTACGCCCCGGTCAACCCCGCCCTGGAACTGTGGGTGAGCGAGGGGGAGACGCGGCAGGCGCGGGAGTGTCTGCGGGAGGCGTGGGGCGCGGACGTGCCCCGCGCCCGACTGGTCGGCATCCAGCCCGGCGCCAGCCTGCCCCGGAAGCGCTGGGGGGCGGCCTGCTTCGCCCTGGTGGCCGACGCGCTGCTTCGGCAGGACCCCAGCCGACGGATCGCGCTGATCGGCGGCCCCGACGAGCGGGACGCCGCCGAGGAGATGCTGGCCTGCTGCGCCCCGGAGTCGCGGTCACAGATAGTCTCTTTCGCGGGCGCGTGTGACCTGCGCGGGTCCCTGGCGCTCGTCTCGGAGCTTGGCCTCTTCGTCGGCAACGACACGGCCGTGATGCACTCCGCCGTCGCGCTCGGCGTGCCGACCGTGTCCCTGTTCGGGCCGACTAACCCGCGCAAGTGGGGGAACTACGGGCCGTGCCACCGGGTTCTGGAATCGCCGGACGGCACGATGGCTTCGATCCAGGTCCAGGACGTTCAGGCGGCGGCGCTCTCGCTGCTGGCCCAGGGCACGCTTGCCACGGCGGGCCGAAGTTAGGTATAATTTTTCGTGTCTAAGAGCTTTCAGCGCGCCCTGTTCATCCGGTTCGGCGGCATGGGCGACATCCTGCTGGCGACGCCCTCGGTGCGGGCGGTCCACGCGGCCTTCCCCGGCATCGCGATTGACTTCATCGTCGGCGGCGGCATGGGGGACGCGCTGACCGGGCACCCCTGCGTCCGGGACGTGATTACGTTCGACAAGCGGGGTGTGGATTCGCGCCTGGACCACTTCGCCCCGTTCCTGTGGCGGGTGGCGCGGGCGCGCTACGACCTGGTGATCAACCTGCACCCGAGCGCCAAGTCGTACCTGATGGCGGCGGCCAGCGGGGCGCGGACGAGGCTGACCTTTACGAAGTGCATGGCCGTTCAGCCCGGCACGGGCCGCGTGGTCCATGCGGTGGACGACTTCTACAAGGAACTGGCCCCGCTCGGCGTCGGGCCGCTCCTGGACCGCTCCCTGGATTTTTTCGTCCCCGACGCGGACCATCGGGAGGCCGCGCGGCTGCTGGCTCAATCCGGGGTTTCGGCTTCCGACCGGCTGCTGGTGATCAACCCCGCCGCCTCGCGCCCGCTCAACCGCTGGCCGCTGGAGCGGTTCCGGGCCGTGGCCGCCCATTGGGCCGCCCGGCCGGGTGTCAAGGTGGCCGTGACGGGGGCGCCCGCCTCGTTCAAGACGGTCATGGACGGGCTGGATGAGATTAGTCTGGCGCGCGAAGTGGCGCGGGCCGACGGGCGCATCCTGAACCTCGCCGGGCGGCTGACCGTCAAGCAGTTCGGGGCGACCCTGGCCCGCGCGGACGCGCTGCTGACCTGCGACACCGGCCCGATGCACATCGGGGCCGCCCTGGGCACGCCGCTCGTGGTCCTGTCCGGCGCGGCGGACCCGGACCGGACCGGACCGCTGACCGACAGCAGCACGGTCCTGATTGATCGGACACTGCCCTGCTGTCCCTGCCGCGACCGGATCTGCGCGCGCGGCGACATGATGTGCATGCAGAACCTGAGCGTCCCCACCGTGATCTCCGCCCTGGATCTGCGGATGAGCCGGCCCGAAAGGAGACCGCGTGGCATCGCCCTCCCCGTCAGCGCCTGACAAGATAACTGATCTGGAAGAACTCGCCGCCATCGTCAAGTCGCGTCAGGAAGCGGGCGAGACGGTGGTGTTCACGAACGGTGTCTTCGACCTGCTTCACGTCGGACACGCCCGCTACCTGGCCGAGGCCCGCGCTCTGGGAGACGCGCTCCTTGTCGCGGTCAACGCGGACGAGTCGGTGCGCGGGTTCAAGGGCGATCTGCGGCCCATCGTCCCGCTGGCCGAGCGGATGGAGATGCTGGCGTCCCTGGCCTGTGTGGATTATGTGACGTCGTTCGGAACGCGGACGCCCGTGCCGCTGATCGAAGCCCTGCGCCCCGCCCTCTATGTCAAGGGCGGCGACTACCGCGAGGAGGACCTGCCCGAAGCGACGGTCGTGCGCGCCTACGGCGGCGACGTGCGCCTCCTGTCGCTGGTCGCTGGTCGCTCCACCACCGACATCATCGCCCGCGTCTGCGCCGCCTACGGCAGCCCCCTAGCCCCCAATTCTGGGGGAACAGGTCAAGGATAATCGCGTTCATGTCTCTTTCCGTGCTGCAAGTGGCGTCGGCGTTCCCGCATTGGGGCGGGGCGGAGCTTCACGCCCTCAACCTGTCGCAGCAGCTCCAGCGTCGCGGATACGACGTCACCGTCGCCTGCCGTCCGGGCCGGTTCATCGAGGAGCGCGCGCACCAGATGGGGCTGGCGACGGTGCCGATCACGGTCCGCAAGCAGAACGACTGGCACGACTACGGCGCCCTGCGCCGGTTCCTGCGCCAGAAGCCGATTGACGTCCTCCACGCCCACTGGAGCACGGACATGATCGTGCCGCCGACCGCCGCCCTGCGCGCCCGCGTCCCCGTCCGCATCATGACCCGCCACATGCCGTATCCCTTCAAGAACCGCTTCGGCTCGTGGCTCTACAGCCAGGTGCTGTGGACGCGTCTGGTCACGGTCTCGGCGTCCGTCCGCGATACCCTGCTGGCCTGCGGCGTCGCCCCCGACAAAATCGAGGTCATCCACCACGGCACGGACATCGCCCAGTTCGTCCGCACCACCGAGTCCCCGCAGAGCGTCAAGCGCGGCCTGGGCATCCCCGACGGCTGCCTGACGGTCGGCATCGTCGGGCGGATCGCGCCTGAGAAGGGGCACCTGGTCCTGCTCCAAGCGGCGGCGCTTTTGGGAGACCGCTACCCCCTGCGCTACGTCATCGTCGGCGATGGACCGTCCGAGGCCGCCGTCCGCGAGGCGGTGCGGGCGCTGGGCCTGGAAGACCGCGTCGTCTTCGCCGGCTTCCGCCCCGACGTCAACAATGTCATCGCCGCCCTGGACATCCTGACGCTTCCCTCGACCTGGAACGAGCCGTGCGCCGCCGTCGTCCAGCAGGCGATGGCGGTGTGCCGGCCCGTGGTCGGGACGCGCGCGGGCGGGACGCCGGAGATGGTCGTGGACGGCGGGACGGGCCTGCTCGTGCCCCCGTCCGACGCCCCCGCCTTGGCGGACGCCATCGCCCGGCTGGCCGGGGACGCCTTTCTGCGGAAGCGCCTGGGGGCGGCGGGCCGGGAGCGGGTCGAGGCCCATTTCTCGCTCAGTCTGATGACGGACCGGATCGAGGCGCTTTACCGGCGCGAGTACGAGGCCGTGCGCCCGGCGGCGGGGCAGAAGGCGGTGGCCTCGTGACCGCCGCGCGCCCCCTGACCGTCGTGCAGGTCGCCACCAACCTTATCTCCTGGGGAGGCCTGGAAATCCATTTGCTCCATTTGGGCGTTCAGCTCCAGAAGCGCGGGCACCGCGTCATCGTCGCCGCGCAGCCGGGCGGCTGGGTTTTGCGTCACGCCCAGGTGCTGGGCCTGGAGACCTTCGAGGCGACCGTGGGGGCACAGTCGGACTGGACTGACTTCTGGCGCCTGCGGGACTTCTTCCGCCGGGAAAAAGTAGACGTCATCCATGCCCACAACCAGGACGATGCGCTCGTGCCCGCCACCGCCGCGCGGCTGGCGGGTGTCCCCGCTTCCTTCCTGACATGGCATCTCCCGTATCCCTTCCGAAACCGCGCGCGGGGCCGGGTCATCCTCGCGCTGCTGCACAAGCGGCTGATCGCCGTCTCCGGTTCGGTGCGCGACATGCACGTCCAGAACGGGGTCGCGCCGGGCCGGATGGAGGTCATCCACCACGGCACCGACGTCGAGGCGTTCCGCGCCCTGACGGCCGAGGTGGCCGCCCTACGCGCCTCCTTGGGCCTGGCCCCGGACGACATCGCCGCCGGGATCGTCGGGCGCGTCGCGCCGGAGAAGGGCCACCGGGACCTGTTTGAAGCCCTGAATCTGCTGGCGGACCGCCGCCCGTGCCTGCGCGCCGTGGTCGTCGGGAACGGGCCGGACATGCCCGCCCTGCGGCGCGACCTGTCCGCGATGGGCGTCGCCAAGAAGGTTGTCTTTACCGGGTTCCGGGACGACGTGAACAGCGTCATGGCCGCTTTTGACATTGTCGCCGTGCCCTCCGTCTGGCCGGAGCCTTGCTCGCCCGCCATCCTCCAGGCGATGGCGCTGGGAAAGCCGGTCGTCGCGAGCCGGGTGGGCGGGACGCCGGAGATTGTCGTCGACGGCGAGACGGGCCTGCTCGTGCCCGCATCCGATCCCGCTGCCCTCGCGGACGCGCTTGTCCGTCTGGCGGACGCGCCCGACGAGCGGCGGCGGCTGGGCGAAGCGGGCCGCGCGCGGGTCGAGGCGCAGTTCTCGCTGCGCCACATGACGGACGTGGTGGAAGCGCTTTACCGGCGCGAGTTTGAAGAGGCTCCGAGATGAAGATCGGCCCCATCAAAATACACAGTCGGGAACTGCGTCGGACTAAACGCCGCCCTGTGGCTCCTGAGTTTCTGTCTCCCCTGACGCCTTGTAATGTGTCCATCCAGCGCTGCACGGTTCCGCGAGGGCAGGCATCCAAGCGCATCCTCATCATGCGCGTCGGAGCGTTCGGCGATATTCTGATGGGAACTTCTGTGCTTGCCTCCTTACGCAAAGCGTACCCGGATGCGTATATCACCTGGATTGCCGAGTTCACGGAGAAAGAAGCGATAGACGCGAGTCCCTATGTAGACGAAATCCTGAAATGGGACGGCTTCTACTGGAAGCGTATGCTTCGCAAGCTTCAATACCCGCAATGGCTCGCACAGGCGTGGAGACTGAAGGGCGAGCTGAAGGCACGCCGCTTTGATGTGTTTATCTCGTTCCAGCCCGAGGAATGGCCGCTGCTTCTGCTGGGGAGCGGGGCGCCGGTCTCTGTCGGCATATTCGACACCTTCAAACGTTACTACGGCGCCTCGCGCAGACGCCATTATCAGCGCCTTTACACCCACCCCTTCGCCGAACCCCGGCTGCCCGCCCACCGGATAGATCAGTACCTGTTGACGCTGCAGGCGCTCGGTCTGCCGCCGGCCGCACCCGAGCCGATGAGCATGGGCTATACGGCGGAAGACGCCTCCGCCGCAGAAGACTTCCTGCGGACGCACAATCTGCCGTCAGGACACGATTTCGTGGCGCTCGCCCCGATGACGACGTGGCCGACCAAATGCTGGCCCGCCGACCGCTTCGTCGCGCTGGGGGACGCGCTGGCGCGGCGGCACGGCTGCCGCGTCGTCCTCATGGGAAGCGCCAAGGAGCGGCCCGTCCTGGAAGACATCGCCGCGCGCATGGAGACCGCCCCGGTCGTGATGGCCGGCGAATTGAGCTTCCGGCAGGCGGCGGCCCTGCTGGACCGCGCGGCGCTCCTGGTCAGCGGCGACACCGGCCCCATGCACGTCGCGTCCGCCCTGGGGACGCCGCAGGTCGCTCTGTTCGGGCCGACCTCCCCCGCCTGGTACGGGCCGCGTGGCGGGCGCGCTCTGGTCATGGCCCGCCCCGTCTCGTGCGGCCCCTGTGACCGGAAGGTCTGCCGCAACACCGAAGACCCCCACCTCTGCATGCGCCTGTTGACTGTGGAAGAAGTGCTGGAGCGGGCAAGCAGTCTGCTCGGAAAGAGAGCCGCCGTATGAACACAGTCACCATTGACGGTTTCGCCGTCGGCGAGGGCAATCCCCTCGCCGTCATCGCCGGGCCGTGCGTGATTGAGAGCCTGGACCTGTGCCGCCAGGTCGCCGCGCATGCCCTCGCCGTCTGCCGCGATCTGGGGCTGCCCTACATCTTCAAAGCCTCGTTCGACAAGGCCAACCGCACGTCCGCCGGCTCGTTCCGGGGCGGCGGTCTCCAAGCCGGGCTGGAAGTCCTGGCCGCGATCAAGGCCGAGTTCGGCGTGCCCGTGCTGACGGACATCCACGAGGCCTGGCAGGTCCAGCCCGTGGCCGAGGTCGTGGACGTGCTGCAAATCCCGGCCTTTCTGTCCCGCCAGACCGACCTGCTCCTCGCGGCGGGCGAGAGCGGGCGGGCGGTCAACGTCAAGAAGGGCCAGTTTTTGGCGCCGTGGGACATGAAAAACGTCGTGGAGAAGGTGACGGGGACGGGAAACCAGAACCTGCTGCTGTGCGAGCGCGGGGCGAGCTTCGGCTACAACACCCTGGTCGTGGACATGCGCTCGCTGCCGATCCTGCGCGCGTTTGGGTATCCGGTCGTCTTCGACGCCACCCATTCCGTGCAGCAGCCGGGCGGGCAGGGGACCACGAGCGGCGGCCAGCGCGAGTTCATCCCGCCCCTGATGCGCGCCGCCGTCGCCGTGGGCGTGGACGCGCTCTTTATCGAGGTGCATCCGACGCCCGAAAAGGCGCTGTCCGACGCGGCGACGATGCTGCCGCTGGCCGACCTGCGTTCGCTGCTGGAAACGGCGACCGCGATTGACCGGGTGGTGAAACCGCCCCGGCCTTGAAAGGCCGGGCTACTCGGAGAAAGCCCCTCCGGGGCTGAGGAAAGGCTACGGCTGTCTGTCCCTAGTGCCGGAGGCACTTCCACTGAGAACAGCCCGGCCCTTCAGGGCCGGGCATTATCGCGCCGGGCTGACCCGCACCCGCCGTCCGTCTAAAGCCAGACGCCCCTGCGCGTACAGGGCGACCGCTTGGGGATAGGTCTGGTGCTCGGCGGCCAGGACGCGAGCGGCCAGTGTCTCCGCTGTGTCGTTCTCCTCGACGGGCACCGGCGTTTGGAGGATGACGGGGCCGGTGTCATAGCCCGCGTCCACGAAATGCACGGTGCAGCCGGAGACTTTCGCCCCGTAGTCCAGGACGGCCTGGTGGATGTGATGCCCGTACATCCCCTGGCCGCCGAAGGCGGGCAGCAGGGCGGCGTGGATGTTCATCATCCGCCCCGCATAGGCGGACAGGACGGCGTCGGGCACCTTCCGCATGTAGCCCGCCAGGCAGACCAGATCGGCGTCCGCGCCGCCCAGGCTCGCCAAGAGGGCGGCGGCGTAAGCGTCTTCGTCCTGACGCGAAGAAACGGCATCGGCAGCCAGTCCCAGCTCACGGGCGCGGGCCAGCGCGGGCGAGTCGGCGTAGTTGCCGACCACGGCGACGACTTCGCCATTGACCCGTCCATCCGCGCACGCCTGGGCGATGGCCTGCATGTTGCTCCCGCGCCCGTGCCGGCCCGAAAGGAGAATGGCGATCCGTAAGCTCATGCGGCCCTAGTTCGACGCATCCCGTGTGTTCTCCTTGTCGCCGCTTGACAAATGCCGCCGTTTCGTTTAAGATAGGCTTATCACCACTGGGGGAACCCTATGAGCAGCGTACTCTCCTTTTTTCAGACCCGCCTCCGGGCCATCGTCATCGTCGCCGCCCTGATCCTGGCCGTCTTCGGCCTGGTCAGCTACAACCGGGCTTCACAGGCGAAGCTCGAAGCCGCGCTCGCCAGTTCCGACCAGAACACCCGCGACGCCGCCGTGCAGGGCCTGGTCGGGAACGGGCGGCTGATGGACGTGCTGATCAACACGCAGAACCCGGACGAGGACAAGACCAGCCAGCAGAACGTGGACAGCCTCGACATCCGCAAGAACGCGGCGGACTCGGTAAATCGGCTGACGGCAGGGAACAAGGTCACGGCGGGGCAGGCGCTCGACACCGAGTTCGCGCTGTGCAAGGACAGCGAGGGCGCGGTCAAAGACATCGCCAAGGCGGGGCTGGCGACGCTGGCGGGCCAGAATGACGCTAACCTGAAAGCCGTGGTGGACCGGCTCTCGAACGGCGACCCGGACATCCGCGGGGCCGCCGTGGACGTGCTGGGGAAGGTCGGCGGCGACAAGGCCGCCGCCGTCGTCAACGCCGTGCTGCCGCTCCCCGCCGCCCAGGACTCGGCCATCAGCGCCCTGCAAAAGATCGGCGCCCCGTCCGTGCCCCTCGTGGTCGCGCACCTGGAAGACCCGAAGGTCCAGAACGACATCGCCTTCCGCCAGCAGATGGTGAACCTCCTGGATCAGATCGCATCCCCGGCCAGCGTCGGCGAGCTGACCAAGCTGGCGAACAAGACCGACCAGCCCTCCGTGCAGCGTCTGGCACAGGTCGCCCTCGCGGACGTCGTGCTGGCCGCCTACAACGGGGTGCGGACGGCCCAAAGCACGCTCACCACCGCCCAGGCCGCCGTGGGCAAGGCGAAGGACGCCAAAGCCCAGGCGGACGCGCAGAAGGCGGTCGCGGACGCCCAGGCCGGCCTCGCCAAAGCCCAGTCCGCGCTGCCGCTCGTTGCCAGCGTCGAGCCGACCCTGAGCGACGTCCTCCAGGACGTCAACGCCGACAGCGAGGCCCGCGCCCAGGCGGCCCTGGCCCTCGGCCCGTTCGCCAGCCCGACCGCCGTCGCGTCCCTGGTGGCCGCCCTGGGTGACTTCGATGCCCGCGTGCGTGACGCCGCGCTGGCCGGCGTCCAGTCCGCCGGCCCGCCCGCCGTCGGCCCGCTTTCGGCGGCCCTGAAACGCCCGGACACCGGCGCGTCCGCCGCGCAGGCATTGGGCGGCATCGGCACGCCCGCCGCCGTGGCCGCTCTCGGGGGTGTCCTGAACGACCCCGCCACGCCGGTCGCCGTCCGCGAGGGCGCGACCGTCGGGCTGGGCCGCAGCGGCAACCCGGCCGTGATCCCGACTCTGGTCCGCGCCCTGGGGGATTCCGACGGGGCGGTCGCCAGTGCCGCCCAGCAGGGCTTGCTGACGCCCGCCCTGGAGCACGACGCTATCCCGGCCCTGGTCGCCTCCTTTGACAAGCCGACGCCGGCCCCGTTCAACGCCAGCCAGACGCTGGCCCGCATGGGCGCCCTGACGGAGTCGGATGTCGTCCCAGCCTTGACGCAAGCCATCGGGACGGGCGGGGCGCCCGCCCAGACCTGGGCGGCGGTGACATTGGGCCAGTCCGGCAGCAAGGACGGCGCGGTCATCTCCGCCTTGCAGCGCCTCGCCCAGAGCCAAGACCCGCAGGTGCAGTACGCCGCCCAGCAGTCCTTGGTGCAGCTCGTCGGGACGTAGGATGAGGTAAACGCCGAGACAGCAGGCTTACCCAGACAGAAGGACGAACACAAGGTTCGCCCCTACATCGTGCCGGACCCGTAGGGGCGAACCTTGTGTTCGCCCTACAGACTTGTGTTCGCCCTTGCGTGTTCAGAACGCCGCCCCGGCGTTCAGCCGGTCATCCATCGCCCCTTGCAGCTCGCGGATGTGCGCGGCGTTCTGGCCCAGGTCGCCCCGGCCCAGTCGGGAGCGGGAGCGGATCGTGACGCGGGTCTGGCCGTGCCCCAGCGGGAAAAAGTAGACGGTGACGTCATCCGTGAATGGGCCGACCGGCGTCCGCACCTCGGCCTCCAGCGCGTCATTCTCCGCGTCCCGTGTGACCAGCTTCCAGCGCGGTAGGCGGCGCAGGGCCTGCTCCGCCGCCGTCATCGCCTGGGCGACCTCGGCATAATAGACCCGCGAGCGCAGTTTGGGATAAGCCGCGCTTTCCCCGGTCGTGATGTCGTTGACGAAGAGCCGCCGCCGGTTGGCCCAGCCCCCCAGCGCCAGCGCGGCCAGCCCGCCTCCGAGTGCCATCCAGCGTGTTCCCGTCTTGCTCATTCGTTCCCCTCGGTGATATGAAGCCGGCCCACCCCCGCATGGAGCGCGGCCAGCAGTTTCTCATGCAGGACGGGGTTGGACGCGCCCAGTATGGACTGCAAGTTCGCCTCGCTCGTGTCCAGAAGCCGTGTGCCGTCCAGCGAATGGCCGTAGGCATCCGTGACGGTCGCCCCTGCCTCCTGCGCGATCAGGGCGGCGGCGGCGATGTCGTAGGCGAACAGGCCGAGGGGCCGACCAAAGCCCAGTTTAAGGAACCGCTCCCGCCCGGCGGGGAAGTCCCGCAGCAGCCGGTTGCCGACATCCATCGTGGCGGCGAGCTGCCCAGTCATCAGGCGCGTCAGTGAGAACGCCGTCGAGTTGAACAGGAAGCAGCCGCCGGTCATGGAGGAGGCGTCCACGATCTCGCCCAGCGCGACGCCGACCCATTCAAAGGGCCGGGCGACCACTTCAAACGTCAGCGGCGCCTTCGCGATTTCTTCAATCGGCAGCAGCCGCGCGGCCTTCTCGCCGCCGTCCGGCCCGATCCAGTGC
>CAXTWM010000158.1:0-2148 GCA_964247915.1 uncultured Armatimonadales bacterium
GGATGTGGGCGAAAACAACATCCTGGTCCCGCGCGCCAAAGAAGGCGATGAGGGGCTGATCGAGGCACTGACGGCGCGCGGAGGGACGGTGGACGCCGTGATCGCCTACGAGAACGTCCTGGACGGCGCGGGGGCGGACGAGGTGCGCGAACGGCTCCAATCAGGAACGATTGACGCGGTGACGTTCACGTCGTCGTCCACGGTGAAGAACTTCGTCGCCGCTCTGGGGGAAACGCCGCTGCCGCAGGGCGTCATGGTCGCCTGCATCGGGCCGAGCACGGCAAAGACGGCGCGGGAAAGGCTGGGGAGGGAGCCGGACGTGGTGGCCGAGGAACACACAACGGACGGCCTGCTGGCCGCCCTGGAAGCGTTTTACGGGCCCTAACCCCCCGCCATGACGGTCTGGTTGCGGCCGCCGCGCTTGGCTCGGTAAAGGGCGTTGTCGGCCAGCGTGACCAGCGCCTGGGGGTCGTCGGTGCTGTCCGGGAAGGTGGCGACGCCCAGGCTGATGGTCTTGAAGACGGCGAGATCGGGGTCGGCGGGGAAGCCGGGGAAGACGGTGCGGGCGACCGCTTGGCGCAGGCGTTCGGCGGCCTGGTAGGCTTCGGCGGAGGGGGTTTCGGGCAGGACGATGATGAACTCCTCGCCGCCATACCGGCCCACGATGTCCACGCCGCGCACGGTTGCGCGCAGGATGTCCGCCGCCATCCGCAGCAGGACGTCGCCCTGGACGTGGCCGTAGGTGTCGTTGTAGGTCTTGAAGCTGTCCACGTCCAGCATGATGACCGAGAGCGGGTGCCCGTAGCGGTGGGCGCGGCGGCGCTCGTCGAGCAGGACCCCCTGCATGTGGCGGCGGTTGTACAGGCCCGTCAGGCCGTCGGTGACGGCCTGGTTATACACGTCCCGGTGCGAATGGACGTTGGCGACCGTCGCCGCCGTCTGGTTCGCCAGGGCGCGGACGCGGGCCAGGTCGCGCTCGGTGAAGGCGCCCGGCGCGTCGCGCTCGAACTGGACCACGCCCACCGTCTCGTCGCCCGCCACAAGGGGCAGGAGCATCAGGGAGAAGGCGGCGGCCCGGCGGCGCTGCTCCTCAGGCGTGAGGCGCGGGTCGCGCGCGCCGTCGCGGACGAGCAGGGGCGCCTTGCGCTCGGCGACGCGGCCGACCAGCCCCTCGCCGAAGCGGACGGGCAGGGCGGGGAGTGAGTCGGGCCGGGCGGGCGCGGCCGTGACCCGCTCCAGGCGGGTGTGCGAGTCGTCGGTCAGCCAGACCGCCGCCCGGTCGCACGAGACCAGACCGCCACAGAGCTGCAAAAACCGCTCGGCGACTTTGGGGGCGCCCGTCTGCGAGACGCTCACGGCGCTGATCTTCTCCATCGCCCGGACCTGGTCACGCAGGCAGGCCACCTCGAACCCGAAGTGGGCGATGACCAGCATCAGGGCGAGCAGGACCGCCTCGCCCCCCACCCCGGTCAGGCCCAGGCGCGGATAAGACAGCGCCATCAGGACGGCGACCGGGGCGGTGACGGCCAGCGACACGGCCTCCAAGCGCCAGCCCTCCCAGGCGTGCCGGCGCACGTTCCCCCCGGCCCCCCAGTGCCTGCCCAGTCCGGACAAACTCCCCAGGACATACACGGCGGTGTAGGCCGACGTGACCAGGGCCAGTTCCGGCGGCGTGTGGGGGGCGTCCCACGGGCGCGGCCCGTGCAGGACCGAGTGCAGCAGGCCGCCCGCCCCCGTCGCCAGGATCAGCCACAGGCCGCGCTCATACGCGCCGCGCCGGCGCCAGGGCATGTCCCGCGAGAAGGCGTAAGCGGTGTTGGCGAGCAGCAGCGGCAGCAGGGCGACGAGCGGCGGCAGCAGCAGCACGGCGGCCAGACCGACGGCGGGGATCAGGCCGACGCGCCGGCCGCGCGGGCCGCTGGCCGGCAGCAGCACGGACAGCAGGGACAGGCCGGTGAAGAACAGGAACAGCGGGAGCAGGGCGGGATCGTTCAGGTGCTCAAAGACGACGGCCCAGGCGGAAAGCGCGAAACAGGCGGCGACGCCGACCAGGCGCGCGCCGCCGGCCCGGAGCAGGGCGGCCGGCCGGGGCGCGTCGGGGGGGGGGGGGGGCGCCGCCGCCCGCCGGGGGGGGGGGGTGGGGGGGGG
>CAXTWM010000158.1:2158-11134 GCA_964247915.1 uncultured Armatimonadales bacterium
GTGAGACGCCGTACAGGCTTGCTCCTACGACCCGCCGCAGGGAGGACGGACGGTGTGAGTAGGGGGCGGCGAGGTCCGCCGCGCCCAGCCGGGCGGTCGTGTTGATCGGCAGCGATTTCGTCGGTTGTGACGGCGCGGTGAGCATCTGAGTCCCAGCATCCTCGTGGCCCACAACCACCGCGCGGCGCGCGGGCTGCAAAAGGCCTTTCGGGATTATTCCACACGCCGCCGCACATCTTCCAGGTTATTTTTACGGGACTTTCGTCGCGCCCGGCCTCGCCGGCGTGAGGCTTTTTGCCAAGCCCGTGAGCGCCTTGCCTTCGGCGTCACTGCTCAGGTCCAGCACGAAGCCGTCCCAGCCGGGTTCTAAGGCTTGGAGGCTGAACCCGAAGGCAGCCAGGGATGAAGCGGCGCCGGCCGGCAGCTCGTACAGGTCCGCCGGGCACTGCTTGTGGGCGAAGGCGGGGAGCTTCGTGTTTGCCTCAGCGCCATAAGCCCGTGCCTCGGACTGCTCCGGCAGCAGCGCGGGCGGGCCAGCCCACAGGCCGTACCAATCGTCCCGGCCCGTCAGGCGGCGCTGCTCGATCCAGACGGGCGTATGATGGATCGGCAGGGAGCAGGCGGCGTTGATCCGCCGAAGCAGGTCCACGTCCGCCCCGGCCCGGAAGACAGCCCATTCCTTCTCCACCGGCCCGGTGACGCGGTGGTCGTCGAAATCCGGCAGCGCGATCTTGACGTCCGAAAGGTTTCCCAGGCCCAGGGCGTCTCTCGTCAGGTCCACAGGGTCGGCGTGGGCGCGGCGCAGGAACGCCAAGCGCAGGCCGGGCGTGTAGCCGAGACGGTCGCCCCCGATGGTGCCGTAGTGCGACAAGTCGGGCCGGTCATACCCGGTCGTCAGCGTGTCGCGCAGGATCAGCCCGGCGAGGCCCTCCGTGGCGGCAAGACGCCGAACCAGGCCCAATATCCGTCCCTGAACGGCGGGCGCGACGGGGCAGACGAGGAGGTCGGCAGGCACGGGTAGGCTGCCTGTCTCTTCAAGCGTTTCCCCTCGTAACTTGATGGCCTGATACCGCTGCTGATGGATGTCAGCCTGGGCGGATGTTTCGCCCAGCAGGGTCCGGTCGCGCGCGTCATCGGGGGCGTCCACCCCCCAGCGCAGCAGGTCCAGCGCGGCGAAAACGGCGATGCCCGAACCCTTTGTCTGCTTCAAAGCTTCCGTCAGAATGTCCGGGTCTCCGTCCAGGTGCGAGACGCCGCCGGAGAAAACGTCCAGCCAGAGCGCGTTCAGGCCCATGGCCTTCATGGACGCGACCAGAGCATCCACCTCTTTGGCCGTCCGGGGCCGGGCCAGAACGCCGCGGCGGGGCTGGCGACGGAGCAGCGGGCCGAGTGGGGGAGCCTGCGGAGGGATGTATTTAGGGCCTGACCCGGCGGCGATACGGGCGGACGCTTCCCTCTGCCGCGCCTCCTCCTGCTGCGCCCGCAGCTTGGCGGACGCCTGGAACAGATCATAAGGCGGTAGTGGTTCACCTTTAGTTGCTGAACCTTCCCTGGATGCGCCTGTTGTGGTCGTGTAAGAACAGGAGCAGACAGATCTCGTGCATCAAGTCGCTCTTGGAGAACGAGAGCGTCCTCCTGACGAGCCGCGCCATCCGCTGGCGCAGCGTGTTGTTGAACCGCTCGACATGGCAGGTCTGGCCCTCACCCTTACCTGTAGCCTGGTGCTCCTCCTGCGGGATCACCGCCTGGTAGGCGTCCCAGAAGTCGGTGAACACGCGCCCGCCCTTGTACGAGGGCGGCACCCGCGCCCACAGCAGAGCGCAGGTCGTTTCGCTGCGGTCTCCTACGGCATAGGCAACGATCTGGCGGGTGCGGCGGCACTGAGCCAGCCACACCCACCGCTTGTTCCTGCGGAAGCCGACGAACGACCACAGCTCGTCGAGTTCCAGCGCCTCGTCAGGCTGGGCCTGCACCAGAGTCTGGCTCAGGGGCGGCAGGCTCTTGGCTTTTTTTAAGCCACTTGCCCACGGTGCGGCGGCTGACGCCGAAGACGCGCACCAGCCCGCGCTGGGACATGCGCTCGTGGTAGGCGGCCAGGATCATCGCCTTGCGCTGCGGGTCGGTGCCATGCGGGGCGGGGTTGTCCCGCCAGGTCTTCTTGCAGCCCTTGCACTGGTAGCGCTGCTTGCCGCTCTGGTGGCCGTTGCGTTTGACGTTGGCGCTGGCACAGGCAGGGCAGGTGGGCAAAGAAAGAGGCAAAAGAGGCAGAGGCTGTTCCATAACGGCCAGTATACCAGAAACTAACGTGTACCACTACCCATAAGGCGCGTTCAAGTAGTTGTCCATCAGGATCGCCCCGGAGATCGAGGGAGTCTCCAGGGTCAGGGTGGGCTGGACGTCAAGACTGAAAGGTTTCGCCAGCGTCACCCGCAGTTTGACCTTTTCCTCGGCGCTGGCCTCCTGCTCGGTCATGCCCTCCACATGCACGTTCCACTCCTCGACCGTGCGGCGGGCGAACTCCTGCTGGGCGGGCGTCATCTTCTCTAACGGGACTTCCGAGGGGCCGGACGTCTGGGCGTCGCTGAGACTCAGTTCGCTGTCGAGCGTGGACAGGCCCGCCAGGTTGTGCATCGCGAGCAGACGGTCGCCCGCGTCCGTCACCGCGCCGGTCCGCGCCAGATCGGCCTCCTCCGCGAAGCGCTCCAGGATCATCCGCCGTGTCCCCTCCCCCACCCGGTCGTCTGTCAGGACGTAGGCGGGGCCGACGCGGCGGTAAGTGCCGGTAACGCACAGGGCCAGTGCCCGCAGCAGGTCCGTGGCGCGCGCCGAGCCGGGGCCGAGGCAGGTCACAGGACGTTTCTCGTAGCGGATGTCGGCGTATAGTTCCAAATTGACGGCTGCGCCGACGCGGGAAACGAGGTCGCCGACGGTCTTGACCCCCGCAAGGCTCACCCGTGCGCGCAGTGCTTTGGCGTCGTAATCCAGGTCGGAGGGCTTGGACACGTTGGGGACGACGGCCCGCAGTCTGACGCCGTACAGCACTTTCGGGTCTTTTTTCCCGGCTTCCCCATTGTAAAGCTCGTACCGGACCGCGCCGCCCGGCGAGGGGCCACGGGCGAGGAAATGCCCGGCGGAATCGCCCTCGGGCGGCAGCCCCAGCGTCACGCGCCGGCCCAGGCGCAGGCGGGCCTGTGGGATGTCCTCAGGCGTGAGCCTAGGCAGTTCCGTCTCGTCCTCCGGCCCATAACTCTCAAGCTCGTGCCGGGGGTGCAGGATCATAGCTTTGGCGGGGAAGAGCGCGCCGAACAGCGCACGCTGCGTGTCGCCCTCTAAATCGGACAGCCCCAGCCCGGTCGTGCCGACCAGCGTTTTCCACTGAGCATCGGAGAGGCTGACCAGAAGCAGCTTGAGGGCGTGACCCGGCGGCATCCCGTCGTAGGGGTCGGGCGTGCCGGGTTCGGTGTTGAGGACAGTCATGGTCGGCGGCGCGACGGCCATCACGCCGCCGAACTCCCAGATGATGCGCCCATAGCTCTGGGCCACCTGCGAGGCAGGATCGTCTTTCTGAGGCGGCACGGCATCTGGAGGCAGCAGGACCTTGTCGGCGGCGACGGCAAGGTACACGTTCTCTTTGGGCGACGGCGCGGCGGCCAGCGCCTGGGCCAGCGTCGGCGGCTTGACGGGCGTCGCGGGCGCATCCGCCCGTACCGGCAAAGGCGACAAGAGGAAAGCCAGAGGCAGGAGGAACAGAGGGCAACAACGGGCCATTTCTATTCCCCTTCCCCGTGTGCGCCGCTGTGGGCCAGGAACCAGTCCTGGGCGCTGAAGGGGGCTTCGCCCTCGGCTGGGCGGAGGCGGACGTAGGAGCCGTCGGGCCGGAGTTCGTGGGCGTTGACGTTGTCCCGCAGGTAGATTTCCAGCATTTCGTCGCGGACAAGCTCCTTCAGCGCCCTGTCTTCGACGGGGAACAACACCTCGACGCGGCGGTCGAGGTTGCGGCGCATCAGGTCGGCGCTGCCGCAGTAAACCTGGAAGCGGCCCGCGTTGTGAAAGTAGTAGATGCGCGAGTGCTCCAAGAAACGCCCGATGACGCTGACGACGCGGATGTTCTCGGAGACGCCGGGGACGCCGGGGCGTAGGCAGCAGACGCCGCGCACGATCAGGTCGATCCTGACGCCGGCCTGGGCGGCGGCGTAGAGCGCGCGGATGATCAGGGTGTCACTGAGGGTGTTCGTCTTGAGGATCAGCCGCGCGGGCTTGCCGCGCCGCGCCCACTCGGCCTCGCGGGCGATCAGGAGCATCAGGCGCTCGCGCATGTTGACCGGCGCGACCAGGAGCTTCCGGTACGAGCGCTGGCGCGAGTAGCCGGTCAGGTGGTTGAACAGCTCGGACACGTCGGCGGCGATGTCGGCCCGCGCGGTGAACAGCGACAGGTCGGTGTAGATGCGGGCCGTGATCGGGTTGTAGTTGCCCGTGCCCAGGTGGACATAGCGGCGCAGGGCGCCGCCCTGCTCCTTGCGGACCACCAGGGCGACCTTGCAGTGCGTCTTCAGCCCGACCAGGCCGTAGACGACGTGGACCCCCGCCTCCTCCAGCGCCCTGGCCCACTCGATGTTGCTTTCCTCGTCGAAGCGCGCCTTCAGCTCCACCAGGACGGCCACCTGCGTGTCGTCGTCGCGGGCGGCGGCCAGTGACTTCACGATGGGCGAGTTGGAGCCGACCCGGTAGAGCGTCTGCTTGACGGCCAGCACGCCGGGGTCGGTGGCGCCCGCCTTGATGAAGTCCACGATGGGCGCGAACGAATCGTAGGGGTGGTGCAGCAGCAGGTCCTGCTCGCCGATGACGTCCAGCACGGACTGGCTCGGGCTGCCCAGCGGCGCGGGGACGGCCGGGATCAGCGGCGGGTCCTTGAGGTCGGGGCGGTCCAGCTTCCAGATCTGCATCAGGTCGGACAGGCCCAGCGGGCCGGGCACGGCGTAGACGTCGGCGGGGTCCACTAGCAGGTTCTCGACCAGCAGCTCGCGCAGACGCATCGGCATCGCCTGGGTGACTTCCAGCCGGGCGACGTCGCCGAACTGACGCCGCCGCAGCCCCTGTTCGACCGTTTGCAGCAGATCGGCGGCTTCGTCCTCCTGAATCTCCAGGTCGGCGTCGCGCGTGACCCGGAACGGGTAGCTTTCCAGCACCTGGAGGCCGGGGAACAGCGACTCCATGTTGGCGGCGATGACCTGCTCCAGCCAGACGAATCCCCGCGCCGGGCCGCCCTCCTCGGGCGGGCAGGGCACGAAGCGGGGCAAGACGCCGGGGACCTTCATGCGGGCGAAGCGCTCGCCCAGGTCGGGATCGCGCACGACCACGGCGAGGTTGAGGCTGAGGTTGGAGATGTGCGGGAAGGGGTGCCCCGGCCCCAGCGCGAGCGGCGTCAGGACGGGGAACACGTCGCGCTCGAAGAGGGCGCGCAGGGCGCGCTGCTGGGATTTGGACAGGGCGGCATGGTCGAAAATCTCGATCCCGGCCGCCGCCAGCTCGGGCCGCAGTTCGCCTTCAAACAGCGCGGCGGCGTCCGCCAGCATGGGGCCGACGCGGGCGCGCAGCCGCGTGAGCTGCTCCGCCGAGGTCATGCCGTCCGGGGAAACGTCGGTCATGGCCGCCCCGACCTGCTGCTGCAAGCCCGAGACGCGGACCATGTAGTACTCGTCCAGGTTGGAGTGGGTGATGGCGACGAACTTGACCCGCTCCAGCAGGGGCTGTGCCCGGTCCCGCGCTTCGCCCAGAACGCGCCCGTTGAAGGCGAGCCAGGACAGCTCGCGGTTCAGATACAGCGCGGGGTCGTTCAGGAAAGGGGCGGCCTTCTCGGCGGGCGGCTCGGGGCCGCCTGCGGGCGCGTCTTTCACGGGCGCGTCTTCGGCGGCGGGCGGGGCGGGGAACGAAGCCAGGTCGGGCATGGTGCAGTCCTCGGCCCTAGATTCGCGCGGGTGTGCCCCGAATCCTGCTTGTGGGCTTGGGCGCATAGGTAGGAATTCGGCTGAGTTACACCGAACTGTGCCGTATGGAACCGGAGTGGCGCATCGAAATGCTCGGCGGGCTTCAGCTCAGGCGGGAGTCCGGGTATGTTGAGGTGTCCAATCGCGGGGCGACGCGCGAACTGCTGATCTGCCTCGCCCTGCAACTGGGCCAGTCCTGTTCGCGCGCGGAACTCATCAAGCGCGGCTGGGGCAAGGCGCCGGACGAGGGCCGGGATAACCTGCGGCACGCGCTCCCGCACCTGCACAGGCTTCTGGAACCCGAAGGGACCGCGCCGGGCAGCGTCCTCCGCGAACAGGGAGAGAAAGTCTCCCTGAACCCGGCACGGGTGGGGACGGATGTCGCGGATTTCCTGGCCGCTTACGAGGCGTCCGTGGGCGCGGACGGCGCGGCGGAGCAGGCGGAGCGGCTGACGAAAGCGATGGCCCTCTACCACGGCGAGCTGCTGCCCGGCTACGACCAGCCCTGGATCGCGGTCCAGCGGGGGCGGCTGGCGGAGCGGCATCGGGATGTGCTGCGCCGCCTGAAAGCGGCCCTGTTGGAGAGGGACCGGCTGCCGGAGGCGATCGAGGTCGCCCTGCGGCTATGCAGCTCCTTTCCCCCTGAAGACGAGGCGTTCCGCGCGGAGGGGGACGCGGCCTGGAAGGACTACCGCGCCCTGCTCGATGAGTTGTCCCGGAAACGCCAAGCGGCTTCCCCTGCCGCCCCGCTCCCCGCCGACGACGGGCCGACCCCGATCAGCCCCGGCAAGAATGCCGCGCCGAAAGGCTTCCGGCGCGCACCCGTCTTCCTGGCCGGCGCCCTCCTTTTCCTCGGCCTGGCGGTCTTCCTGGCGGTCTCCGCATCCCACGCGCAGAAGCTCCACCGATCAGAGCAGGAGGCGATCCAGCGGATCAACGAGCGGGACCGTCTTTATCAGGAGGGCCGGGCCTCCTGGAGCGAGCGGACCGAGGAAGGGCTGCGCCAGAGCCGGGCCGACTTCGCCCGCGCCATCGCCCTGGACCCCGACTATGCGCCGGGCTACGCCGGCCTGGCCGACGCCGACAGCCTCCTCGGCTACTACGGCTGGACGCCGCCGCGCCGGGCCTACGAGGACGCCGTGCGCGAGGCGCGGGAGGCCACCTCCCGCGCCCAAAACGACCCCGAGCGGGCGGAAGCGCATACGTCGCTGGCGTGGGCCGAGATGCTCTCCTGGAACTGGAACCAGTCCCAGTCGGACTTCCAAGAGGCTTTCAGCGCCGACCACTGGTTCGCCAGGGCGCGTCAATGGCATTCCCTCCTCCTGATGGTCCAGGGGCACAAAGATCAGAGCCTCGCCGAGATCAACCAGGCCGAAGGCAGGGACCCCGCGCCGGTGATCCGCATGAGCGCCGCGCAGCGATACCTCTACAAAGGCGACACCGACAACGCGATCAGCGAGTGCGATGAGAGTTTGAAGGAGCACCCCCGCGACCGGCTGACGCTCTTCTGGCTGGGGCTGTCCTACGAGCAGAAGGGCGCCATGACGGACGCGCTCCCGGCGTTCCGCGAGGCGGACGATCTCGCCGGGGGGCGCGACATGAACATGCGGGCGGGGCTGGCCCACGCCCTCGCGGCCTCCGGGGACGTGCCCGCGTCCCGCCGAATTTTGGCGGAGATGCTGCGGCGGCGTCGCGGGCCGTCTTACGTCTCGCCCGCAGACCTGGCCGTCGTGTACGCGGGTCTGTACGACCACGACCGGAACACGACGGACAAAAAGCAGGCCCTGGAAGAGAAGGAGCAGGCCCTGGCTTGGCTGGAGCGGGGCTATGGGGAACACGCCGGCCAGCTCTTCCTCGTCGGCGTTGACCCGCGTTTCGCCGGCCTCCGTGGGGAGCCGCGCTTCAAGCGCTTGCTCCAAGAAATAGGCCTCCCCCCCGCCCCCTAGAGCGTGTCAGGCACTTTTGAGCAGGCTGCGGCCTTGACGAGCATCAGGATGGCAGAAACGACGAAATGCAGCCCCGCCGGCGTCTCCGGCAACCGTTCATAGTCTTTGGCAAGATAGTCTTTGGCGAGCCGGCGGAGGCGCGCCGCCCACGCGAAACTGCGCTCCACCACCCAGCGCCGGGGCAGCAACACGAAGCCCTTCTTCCCTTCGGGCAGCTTTACCACTCCCGGCGTGATGCCTGCCGCTTTGGCAGCCCCGGTGGGCGCATCGCCTGTATAGCCCTAGTCTACATACGCCAGCGTCACGCTCTGCCCGGCCGCCTCCTGCACCTGGGCCGCGAGTTCTCATAAACAACGCGCCACGGGGGCGGGTCATTGGCGATGAGCCGCCAGGGAGCGCCTGTGTGTGCCATCCAGCGCCAGGCCATTGAAGACCTCGCGCATTGGATACTGACGCTGAGGCGCGTCCTGGGTCATTAGGGTCAGGTAGGGGGCGACGAACGTCCACTCATCATCGGTGACGTCACCGGGGTAGGGCTTGCGGGTGGGCATACGAACAAAACACTCCCAAGCCAGCCGAAGTGCCTAACACGCTCCCATCGAACCGGACTGCAATTGAAACCTGGTCACAGGTGGATCAATCCGGTTCACATCGAATGGCAGGCTCATTGCACCGGTTGAGGGAGCCTCATCCGATAAAGAGTAATCGGCTGGTGCGCGCGAGACACTCCGCCGTTGAATGGGGGAGTCAGATCAAGTTGAGGAACTGGAAGCCAAATGTTCCGTTGGTCATCGATGAAGGGTGCATCCACCCAGTGGAGTCTTGAGTCGGAAACGATGGTCGTAACTTGCCCGTGGCGATCAAGGCGCTTCATAGAGTTCGTTGACAACTCCGAGAAATAAAGAGAACCGTCGGTATCCATGACGGTCCCTCCGGTGGGCGGCAGATCCGCCCATGCTCTTACAGCCGCAAGCAACGCTGCCGGCGACTGGGCAGGATCGTCAAGGAGGCGCGTTTCGATCTGCGACCACGGACCATTCATCGGA
>CAXTWM010000159.1:0-11077 GCA_964247915.1 uncultured Armatimonadales bacterium
GGCGGCGACTGGCTCAGGGCAGCCAGGGGCGTCAGGAGCAGGGCGGCGCAGGCGGGCAAAACATGGTTGCGGCGAAATGGGAAGGGCATCGGCGTGCTAAACTCGTTGGAACAAGGGCGGGGCGGTCTTAACGGGTGAACCTCTCTTGACAGAGCGGCGTCTTTGTGACACAATGTTTGACAGCGTACCACCCGCAGATGTTTCACGAATTTCTCCCGGTCTGCGTTCCGCACGATTTGCGCCGATCACGACGTCAAGCCGACACGCAAAGATAGGCTTCCACCCTTGATGGACTCCGCACCCAGCGCGACCTCGCCGGCCGTGACCGAGCCGCCCGACTTTGAACCCGTTGCCGCCGTCGCCGTTGAGTCTGCCTCTGCCAACCTTCCGCCCTCCGGCACGGGGCAGGACGGGCACTTGGTCGCCTTGCACGAGGTCGTGGGGGCCGTCGCCCGGCAGAACGACCCGCGCGCCACCCTGGCGCTGATCGCCGAAAAGGCCCGCCTGCTGACCGGCGCGGCGTCCGCCGCCGTCAGCCTGCTGGACTCGTCCCAGACCCTCCTGGACTTCGCCGCCGTGGCCGGCGCGGACGCCGCCGACATCCTCGGCCAGACCGTGCGCGTCGAGGACGCCCTGGCCGGGCGGACGGCCCTGACGGGCGAAGTGTTCCTCACCCACAACCCCGACCCGAGCCAGACCGAGACCACGTCCGCCGATCCCACGGTCGCCGTCGGCGTGGGCGTCCGCTCCGCCATCGTCGTGCCGCTGTACCTCGGCGGCAGGCCGGCCGGGGCGCTGACCGTCCTCAACCGGCGGGACGAGGGCGCGTTCAGCGGGGGGGACCTGCTCCGACTCCAGACGCTGGCGAGCCTGGCCGCCCAGGCCCTGCGTCTGGACGAGCTGAAGCGGCAGGCGGCGCAGAAGCAGCAGGAGCGCGACATCCTGTTCCGGGCCGCCCAGACGACCTCGTCCTCGCTCAACGTGCAGGACGTGCTGACGAACGTCCTCGCGACGGTCTCGGGCAGCGTGGAGATGACGGCGGGGGCGGTGTACCTGCTCAACGACGAGCGGACGCGGCTCTACATCGGGGCGCACCGGGGGCTGGCCGAGGAGGACCAGGACCGGCAGCTCGCCGCCGACGGCGCGAGCCAGGCCGCCCGCGCGCTAGCCTCGGGCCAGCCCGTGCGGCTCAACGACATCGAGGAAAACCCGCTGGAGGACCTGCCGCTGCCCGGAATGCGGTCCCTCCTGCTCGCCCCCATGGTCGCCCGCTCCATCCCCGAAGGCTTGCTCGTCGTCGGCTCGCGCCAGCCCGGCGCCTACAGCGCCGAGGACGCCTCGCTGCTGTCCGCCGTCGCCTCTCAGGCCGCCGTCGCCCTGGAAAACGCCTGGCTGTACGAGGACGCCACCCGGCGCGCGCAGGAGGCCGCCGCCCTGTACGAGCTGTCCCAGTCGGTCGGGGCGACCCTGAACCTCAACCGCATGATCCACTTCGTCGCGGACAGCGTCCTGGCCCTGCTGCATGTGGACAAGTTCGCCCTGTTCCTCTATGACCCGCCTTCGGACAGCCTGGAAATCAAGGTGTCCCGCAACATCCGCCGTGAGACGGCTCAGGCCATGAAGCCGCGCATGGGTGAGGGCATCGCCGGCTGGGTCCTGGAGTTCGAGACGCCGACCGCCGTGCAGGACGTCGGGGCCGACCACCGCAACCGCTCGTGCCCCATCGACGGCGAGGGGGTGACGTCGCTGGTCAGCGTCCCGCTGCAGTCCGGCGACCACGTCATCGGCGTCCTCCACGCCATGAGCAGCCGCCGCCGGCTGTTCACGGTCGGCGAGATGGAGCTGCTGTACACCATCGCCAACCAGATCGGGGCCGCCATCGCCAACGCCCGCATGTACGACGAGGCGCGGCAGAAGTCCGAGGAGATCCGCAAGGGGGTCCAGCGGATCGCCCGCGCCCTCGGCTCCTCGCTCGACGGGCGGCGGACCGCCCAGACCATCGCCGACCTCGCCGTGGAGATGACCGGGGCGGACCGCGCGCTGCTGTTCGCGCTGGACGGTCAGGGGACTCTGACCGCCCGCGCCGCCGCCAACTTCAAGTCCGCCCTGGCGGGACTTGCGCCCCTCCCGCTGTCGGACGGGGGGCGCGGCCCGGAAACGGCGACCTCCTTCGTTGCCCGGCGCGGCCGCTCGCTGACGGTCGAGGACTTCGCCACGGACATGCGGTTCGTCCTGCCCGCGTTCGCCGCCCGCGAGCGCGTCGTGGGCTACCTGGGCGTGCCGCTGAAGCTCGGGAAGGACGTGCTGGGAGTCCTGGAGGTCTACACGCGCCAGCCCCGCCGCTTCACCCCGGACGAGATGCGGCTGATGATCACCTTCGCCAGCCAGGCCAGCGTGGGCCTGCAAAACGCGCTCCTGGTGGAGCAGGCGGGGCACCGCCTGGACGACCTCCAGGTGCTGGGCGCGCTGGCGGAGATGGCGGCCCAGGGCCGGCCCGACGGGGAGCTTTTCCCCGCCGCCCTCCGCCTGCTGGGGGAGGCCGTGCGGGCGGACGCCGGCGTTCTCCGTCTTTACGCCCCCCTCGACCGCGCGGACGTCTACCGGCGCGGGGAGCGGGACGAGGACGACCGGGGGATGGAGGCGCTGCTGCGCGACCTGGCCGCCCAGGTAGAGGGGGCGGACCATCCGGGGCTGGTCCCGCTCGACCACGCCATGCCGACACTGGTGACGCCGATCCCCGCCCCCCCCGGTCGGCCAGCGCGCGGCGTGCTGATCCTGATGCGGGCGCCCCAGCGCCCCGGCTTTGACGGGCACGAGCGGCATCTGGCGACGACGGCGGCGAACCTGCTGTCCGCCCGCCTCCACGCGCCCTGAGCCACGCGCCCTAATTTGTAACCCTCTGTTAACCTGATTTTGTGTCATCATTTGGCCGATACTAGGGCATTAGCTGGACAACTATTAGCTGGACAGCTAGTGCCGAAAGTTGGAAGCCTTACTTATGGAACCAATCCGCCGTTTCGCCGAAAGTGACGCCTTTCACATCGAAGTCCCCGCCCTGCCGGAGAATGTAGGGTGCGCGCGGCGCGCGGTCGCGGATTTCCTGCGCCGCCGGGCCTGGGGCGCCGACGATGCCGATTCCCTCCTGCTGGCGGTGGGCGAGGCCTGCAACAACGCCGTCAACTACGGCGGGCGCGGTCATGCCGACCCGCGCCTTGTCGTCTCCTGTCAGCCGCTGGACGGCCGGCGTCTCCAGGTGGATGTCCGCAACCAGGGCAACGGCTTTCACCCGGACCTGGGTGAGTGCGGGCAGATGCCGGACGCCGATTTTGCCACGCACGGGCGGGGGTTCGGGCTGATGCTGGCTTTGGTGGACGACGTCCAGGTTCTTTCTGACGGTGACAGCACGATCGTCCGCCTGACCAAGTCCCAGATCGTCTGAATTTATTTTGGCGCATCCGTCCGATTCCCGCTGTTTCCGGGTATACTGTGAACGAAGCCGGGTTTCCCCCGGCAACTTCCTATGTACGCATCGGTCTGATGCCTTCCTCTACGACTTCCTCGGCTCCTTCGGCTTTACTTCCGTCGTGTCTTTGAATTCTTCCGTGACGGCTTCACTGTTTGCGCGAGGAATCTCGGACGCGAAAGGAGCCATTCCCTTATGGCAACCAAACTTTATGTCGGCAACCTGAGCTATCAGACCAACGACCAGTCTCTGCACGACCTCTTCTCCGAGGCCGGCAGCGTTTCCAGCGCGCAGGTAGTCACCGACCGTGACACCGGCCAGTCCCGCGGCTTCGGCTTCGTCGAGATGTCCACCGAGGCCGAGGCCCAGGCGGCGATCTCCGCCCTGAACGGCCGCAACGTGGATGGCCGCGCCCTGGCCGTCAACGAGTCCCGCCCGCGCGAAGGCGGCGGTGGCGGCGGCAGCCGTGGCGGCGGTGGTGGCTATGGCGGTGGCGGCGGCAGCCGTGGCGGCGGCGGCTACGGCGGTGGCGGCGGCAGCCGCTACTAAAACGACGCGAAGCGCGACCAGGCCAACCCGGCCTGGTCGCGTTTCGGCTTTTGGGGGGTACGGCCTGCACGGAAGCGCACGCAGGAAGGCAGGAACGGCGCCATGACAAAAGCCATGATCCAGGACTTGACCAGCGGGTCAATAGAGGGGACATTCGAGGAGGCGGTGACTTCGGTCCAAAACTACGGCTTCTCGCAGTCCGTGTTCGAGGTGGAGCGCCTCGCCGATCCGAAGGCCGGCCCGACGGGCAAGTCTGAAGCCGGAGAGGTCGTCGTCCTGCGTCCCAGCACGACTCAGGCCCGGCACTCTTTGATGAAGCCCGGCGACCAGGTGCGCTGCCTGGGGCTGCGGAAAACCGCATCTGGCGGGCCGGGCCTGTACCGCATCCGCCGCATGGCGGAAGGTCTGGGCCGGAAGACCATGACCGAACGGGTCTGACGGGGCGAAAAGGAGGCACGCGATGGGTGACAAACGGAAGCCGCTGAAGAAGAAAAAAGACCAGGCCGTCGCCGCCAAGCCGGCGTCTGTCGAGGTGAAGCCCCCGGCGGCAGCCGTCCCGAAAAAGTGATGCGGCGGCGAAGCCCGACAGGGCCGTAAAGGCCCTGCGGATTTTTCGTCCCCGAACGGGCCGGAGGCGGGTATAATAATCCTCGAAGCGCGCAGGTGCGCGCAGTGAGGCGCTATGGCTGACCACCCGACATCCGACTCCGGCCCCAATTCCACGTCCGAGCCTTCTTTCAACCTCGACGCCCGCCGCCCGACCGGGAGGCCGGTCTATGAATCCACCCTGCTGCCGCCGCGCAAGCGCCGCCGGTTCTCGCCCTGGCTGATCGTCCCCGGGCTGCTGATCCTCCTGCTCGCCGTTCTTTATTTCCTGATCTTCGGCCCCAAGCCGCGCCGGGCGGTCATCACCGTCGGCACCCTGATCTTTGCCTCCGACGCCGGCTCCCCCGGCGTCACGCACCTGTGGAGCGTCCGTGCCGACGGCGGCGGGGCGCATTCCCTGACGTCGGGGGCCGGGGCGGACGCCGCGCCCGCCTTTTCCGCCGACGGCAGCCAGGTTGCGTTCCTGTCCAACCGGGCGGGCGGGCCGAACCAGGTCTGGCTGATGGATGGCGACGGCAAGAACCCCGCAGCGGTGACGCGAGGCGGCGGGGCCAAGTCCCAGCCCGCCTTCGCGCCGGGCAGCAACGCCCTGCTCGGCTTCCTTTCCGGCCCGTCCCTGGCCGTCCTCAATGTCGGCAAGGGGGATGCCTCTCTCCTCCTGCCCCGGCCCGCCGGGCAGGCGGCCCGTCCTGATTCCACCGACGCCCCGGACTCCCGCCGGGTCCAGGCGGCGGCCTCCACCGTGACCGCCTTCGCCTGGCAGCCCGCCGCCCCCGACCCGCTCAATCCCGGCCTGGCCGCCGTCCTGGACACGGCGGGGACACAGATGCTGGCCGTTTTGCCGACGCTGGACGGTTCGCCGCGCCTGACGCAGAACGACCGGCCCGACGGCCCGCCCCTGGCCGCCGCGGACAGCGTTTCCCCCGCCTGGTCGCCGGACGGCGGCAAGATCGCGGCCGCCCTGCTCCATGTGGCGGGCCTGCCCGCAGGCCAGAAGGCGTCCGGCCTGATTCTGCTGGACGCGCAGGGGAACCTGCTGCGCGACGTGGCGGGGGGCGCGCCCCGCCCCCTCTTCGCGGTGCGCGACCCCGCCATCGGCCCGCAGAACCCGGTCTATTCGCCGGATGGCAGCCTGATCGCCTTCGAGATATGGCGGCAGCCGGACCTTGCCAGCCGCGTCCGCCTGGGCCTTCTGCTGATTCCCGCCGGCGGCGGCACGCCGAGACAGATCGCCAAAGGCGACGCCGGCGCGGCGCAGTTTTCGGCTGACGGCAGGCAGATTTTCTTCCTCCAGCGGCGGCCCGACGGCGGGCATGACCTCTTCCGGGAGGGTGCGGACGGGACGGGCCTGACGCGCCTCTCGGACGGCAGATCCGACGTCACGGGCTTCGCCCTGTCCCCGCAGGCGGCCAAGCCTTGAAGAAGCCCGAACCGCCCCCCGGACTTCTTGCAAAGGGGTACGCCCTGTGGTATACTGGGGGACATTTAGAAAGTGACCCGCCTCTGCCGCCCGGTCCGGCCCTTCCTGTGCGCCGATGAACCCATTTTTGGAACATCTGCCCTGGCGCGTGGCGTCCCTCGCCGGGCTGATGGTGGGCGGGATCAGCCTTGCCACCGGCGCGGACGTCTGGACCTGCCTGCTGCGCGTCGGGGCCGCTTTTTTTCTGTTCGGCGTCCTCGGGCTGGGCCTGCGCGCCGTGCTGCGGCAGAGCGCCGCCGTCACGCCGCCGCCTGCCTCGGATCACCAGGCGGCGGACGGTCGGGGCCGGCGCTTCGACCAGACGACGCCCCCGGACGAGGCCGGGCAGAACGCGCCCGCCCCTCCCAGCGCCAGCGACGTGAAGTAACCAAAGTCCTTGTTCGAAGTCCTTGTGAAGTAACCTATGACAACCGCAGCCACCGTCAACCTCCCGGACCTCTGGAAGCGCTTCAAGCAGCGCAAAGACCAGAAGGCGCGTGACCAGATCATCAACCACTACGCCTACCTCGTGAAGATCACGGCGGGCCGCGTCGTGACCAGCCTGCCGCCCAACCTGGAGCGCGACGACCTGGTGAGCGCGGGCGTGATGGGCTTGATCAAGGCCGTGGACCAGTTCGACGTGTCCCGGCAGGTCAAGTTCGAGACCTACGCCATCGCCCTGATTCGCGGCGCGATCCTGGAGATGCTGCGCGAGGAGGACTGGGTGCCCCGGTCGGTCCGCGACAACGTCAAGGCCCTGGAACGCACCTACTACCAGCTCGAAGTCAAGCTGGGCCGCCCCGCCTCGGAGGAAGAAGTGGCGACCGAGATGGGGCTGACCGAGGCCGAGCTTCTGAAGCTGCTCGTCAACACCAGCCGCGCCAACGTCCTGTCCCTCGACGACATGCTGGTCGGCGGCGGCAGCAGCGACGGCGAGCGCCTGCACCTGGCCGACGTGCTCCAGGACGAGAACGCCAACGTCGCCGCCGACGTCGAGGCGTCCGCCATGAAGACCTCCCTGGCGGCGGGCATTGACCGCCTGCCCGATCGCGAGCGCCTGGTCATCTCGCTCTACTACTACGAGGGCCTGACCTTCAAGGAGATCGGCAAAGTCCTTTCCGTCTCCGAGTCCCGCGTCTACCAGCTCCACACCCAGGCCGTCCTGCGCCTGCGCGGCTACCTCCAGCGCGACACGCCCCTGTTCCAGAAGAACTAACTCCGGCTACAACGGACTTGATCAAAGCATGATAGACGAAAACGAATCTGAACTTCAGCTCTCGTACCGCAACACAGTTGTTGTTGCTCTTAACTATCTGGCGGTTGGTCTAAAATCCTTTGTGGAACAGCAATTACAACGGCAGTTTAAAGACACCTGGCAAGATAACATATCTTCTGTGCCAAACCATAAGCCTGCACTAACAGATTCCTCTGTCTTATTAAAGACAATATATGATCACTGGAACAGAGCATTTCATAAAAAATTACAGGTTCCTCACTCAGTTGTAAGAGAACTAAAGGAATATCGAAATGTAGCTACTCATGGCGAGTTCACTGCTGAGAGCTTTAACAACTCCATCAGCAGTATGCTTCGATTGCTCAGAAGTGTTCCGCAGTCTGCGGAAGTCAACAAGGCAATCGAGAGAATCGAGAAACTAAAGAACCAGCCTATCCATCAGTCTGACGAAACAGCATCCATCAGTGAGAGTGGAACGACCGGCGTTGAAGGCATAGAGCGAGAACAGGACGCATCAGGAATGCCGCTTGCTGCAATTCCCGTCGTACCTGATACTGTTGTGGATGTTGAACAATATGGCAAGAGTATGCCCGCTCAAACAGAACAAGAAATTGAGCTGTCTCAACCCGAATTAGCCTCTCCTCTCGTAGAATCTCCCTCAGTCACCTACCAGTACAATCGCCTTTGCTTTAAAGCCAAATATATTGAGCCACTAGATGCTGACCAAGTGTTCCGAGTAGTCACACCTGTTGGAAGCTTTCAGATGACGAAAGGAGAGTTCTACAGAGTATTTCCAAGAGTGATTGTATCCAAGAGCTACGCTGAGAGCGGTATTTACCACTACCCGTCAGTACCGAAAAGCGCCTTGCCATACAGGTTGCCCGATTAAGGATGTAGGCAATGCGAAGAATACCTGTTTCATCATCAAACCTTGCTTCCGTGGGATACGATATGGAACGACGAGTTTTAGAAGTCGAGTTCCTGAGTGGTTCCCTGTACCAATACTTCAACGTGCCTGAGCAAGTTTATCGTGCCTTGATGGGTGCAAGTTCTCACGGAAGCTACTTTGCTGAATACATTAGACAGAGCTACCGATACAAGCAGGTACTTTAGGCGCGAGTCATGGGGAACGCTGCTCGCTGCGACCGGGGTAAAATCATGGCGGAGGCTACAGCGATGGAGAATACAGGGGTGCTGAATAGCACTTCTAGAGCGGATGCAGAGTATGAGGCGGATGTGAACGTGCTTATTGCCCAGATGAAGCACATCCGCGCTCAGATGGAAGACGACCAGCGCGAGATCGAGAGGCTACGCGCTGAGACGGATCTCATCCTGGCACAGATCAAGGCTTCCTAACCAGATGGCAAAAGCTTTATGAGATTACCAACCTGCTGTTTAACTTCGGCAAAGACTTACAGCAAAGCCGGGCGGACATCAAGCAGTTGCAGACCGAGCTGCGTGACCTGAGCAGCAGCACTCAGGAAGAATTGCGTAAGCTCCGGGAAGCGATCCAGCGTCTTGCGTATGAGGTACAGCGTACCCAGGAGAATGAAGCACACGAGCGGGAGAAGCTTGAGTTGCGCCTGGAAATCCAAAAACTCCGCGCCTCAAAGCAACTGCCTCAAAGTGAGTCGGACCAGGAAGATACGTCTCGCTGACGGCGCGTTTTAGATGCCTCCCGAACACCACAAAGGCGTTGATGCCGACGAAGCCAATAGCTGGCACATTCGTAAAAAGAGTAATTGATGACGACGCGACTCATTCTCATCCGGCACGGTGCGTCGCATCACAAAGAGGAGGGCGTCGTCGGGGGTGTTCAAGGGTGTCGCGGTCTTACCGCCGCTGGGCGTCATCAAGCCGAGGCGCTTGCTCACCGTCTTGCCCGTGATCTGAGCCGACCCCCCGCCGCCGTCTACTGCTCCGTGATCCCCCGCGCTATCGAAACAGCCGAGATCATCGGTGCGGCGTGGGAAAACCTCACCGTCGTCCACGATTGCGGCCTCTGCACCTGGCACACACCCGCGCAGGCGGACGGCAAGCTGTGGGCGGAGTATGAGCGAGACAGCGGCCTCGTCGGTGGGGGAGTGTTCCGCCCGTTCCAGCAGGGGAACGAGTCCTGGAGTGAGCTGGTCGGGCGGACGGGGCGCACCCTGGAGCAGATCGCGGCGCGGCACCGCCATGAGACGGTGTTAGTGGTTGCCCACGCTGAAACGATGAACGCTTCGTTCATCCTCTTCGGAGGGGTGCCGCTGCTTATCGGCTTTGACACGCAGGTCGCCCCGACGTCCATCACCGAATGGTTCACCGAGGGCGATCCCGACGCCTGGCCGCGTCCCCGCTGGACGCTGGCCCGCTTCAACGACAGCGCCCATCTGTCACCGACCGTCGCCGGTCAGCCCGTTGCTGCTTTGAAGTGAGCGGACGGAGGGGCCTCAACGATATTCGCTGCACAAGTTCACCCGCGTCCGGCAGGCGCTCCCGGTATAATGTCGGTAGTCAAACGCGGTAATCCGCGCCCAGACGGTGCTTGTGATGTGTTCGTCGCCTGCTGAGACGGGGTTACCAGTGCGAGACCCAGAAAGCGTGGTGGCGTGAAGGTCAAAGAGATCGTGAGGCGGATCGAGGAAGATGGCTGGGTGTTCGTCCGGTGCGGGGGCCGGGCCAGCCACCGCATCTTCAAAAAAGAGGGCGTTACTTCCGAGATCACCGTCTCCGGCGTCGGCAACGATGAGATGTCGCCGGGGCAGCTTCAAGACATCCGCCGAAAGTCGGGGCTGCCGTTAAGATGAGGAGGTGCTGTTTATGATCGTCACTGTGGTTTTAGAGCAGATGCCCGGCAATTGGTGCGCCCACGCCCCTGGTCTTGCCGACAGCATCAACGCGACGGGGAAGACGCGGGAGGCTGTCATTAAGAACTTCCGCGACGCCATGCTGGATCTGTTCGACTACAAGCGCGAACAGGGGGAGGAAGTCCCGGACGTGACGGCCCTGGAAATACATGAACTGCGCGAAGTGGCGACTCTGGAACCTGTGCGGGCTATCGCGGCATAGTTCAGCGTGACGTCAGCGTGACGGCGGCAAAATACCGCCCTCGCCTTGACCCTGCGCGGCGGGCCGCCCGGACGAATTCGCCGAGTTCGCCCGCGCTCTGAAAACGACCCCGCCAACGCCCTCGCGTGCGGAGAGATGGTGCGGTGAAAGTCGGCCGCGCGCCATCATACCGGCGCGTCAAGTTTTTGCAGGAGGCTTATGGGAACAAAGCCTGCGTGTTTCGGAACTTTCGTTTGGTGGCTGCTTTCGGTAGCCGTTGCATGCGTCCTCAATTTGATTGCTGCCATTATCGTGCGGCGACCTCCCTTTACCGACTGGGCATATATCATAGGCCCGTCGTTGCTCCTCCCTGCTGCCCTGATCTTCATTTTCAAGTGGCTTCTGGCCCTCAACAAAAGCTGAACTGCGGGCGAAGACCTGGGGAGGGCGCGATGAGTCCCGCCCCTACAGGGATTGAGGCTCGTGCGGGCAAGGATTCGTTCTCTGAAAGCAGGGAGGCACTCCCATAGCATCAGCCCCGACGTTCAGGGCCGGGTGAAGACAAGCCTTCGGGTATAATCCCGACCATGACTGTCTTCTCCGTCACCCACCGCTCGACCGACACCGGCGCGCGGTGCGGTCTTTTGTCCCTGCCCCACGCCCCCGAACCCATCCTGCCCCCCGGTTTCATGCCCGTCGGCCCGCGCGGCACGGTGATGGCCATGGCGCAGGAGGG
>CAXTWM010000160.1:0-11074 GCA_964247915.1 uncultured Armatimonadales bacterium
CCTCTGACCGCCCCATCCTCCCCACCGCAGCCATCCTTTCTCGTGCCCGCGTGTTTTCATACTGATACTTCATGTTTAGTTCATAACTTCTTCATTTCTCGCTCGTATAATGTTCTCAGTTGCCGCAGGGCCTTCGGAAGAAGCCTGCCGCACCATCACCACTCGGCAGTTTTGAGAGGAGAACAGAACATGACCACTCGCACCCAGGCGTCGGCGACGGCCGCCCTCGCCCTTCTGGCGCTGAACGCCGCCGCCCTCGCCGCGCCGTCCCACGGCTCGCCCATAAGCAAGACCACCACGGGCACGACCACGACGACTACGACCGGGACCGGCACGGGCACGACCACCACGACGGGGACCGGCACCGGGACAGGGACGACCACGACGGGGACCGGCTGTGGCCCCGGCGGACCCGGCGGCGGTCACGGGCGGGCGCCCGTCATCACTGGGACCATCACCGCCATTGACACGACGGCGGGCACCATCACCGTCACGCCGACGGGCGGCGGCACGGCGTCCGTGATCACGCTCACGTCCAGCACCGTGCTGGTCGGCCACGAGACGATCCCTGCCTCGGCCATCGCGGTGGGGGACACCCTGGAAGTGGCGGGCATCCCGCTGACCTTGCAGGCCACGAGCATCCTGGACAACCACCTGCCGGAATCGTCCTCCACGACCGGCGGCAGCGGCTCATCGGGCGGCGGCGCGACCGGCAGCGGCACGGCGTCGGGCAGCGCGCCCGTGCCGGGGACTCTGCGGGTCGTGGGCGTCGTTTCCGCCCTCTCGCCGCCGGTCATCGAGGTGGACAACAGCTTCTCGATCACCCTGTCCGTCACCTCGGCCACGACCTTTGCTGAGGTCCTGCCGCTGACGGCCTCGCAGCTTTCGACCGGCGAGACCGTCCGGGTGCTGGTGAGCAAGGGGAGCACGGGGACGCTGACCGCGCTCCAGGTGGACGTGACCCCGGCTTCGTAGTCATCGCGACTGCCAGTGTGCCCGTTAGGGCTGTTAAGTCGGGCCGCAGGATTCTCTGGCACACAGGGAACTCCTGCGGCCCCTCCGTTTCTTCATAACTTCTTCATAACTTCTTCATAACTTTTCAGGTATAACCCTCCCGTTTGGCCGGGTGCCGGTTCAGACAGCCCGGTTTCCTCTCACGCTTCTGATCTCCGGGACAGGCCTTCCGACGGGATGATCACTGGAGGTTGGTAAAAGCTTGAGGTGGTTTCGCGCGGCTTCCTTTATTTTCAGTTCTCGAACTACAATCTTTGAAGGAGAATGCCATTGAAAGTTTTTTCAGACGCGGTGCGGAAACGGTATCCGGTCACAGGCCGTCTTGGCTGGCTGGCTGCCGGTCTGCTCGGGGCAGCCCTGCTGGTCCCCTTGTCCGGCTGCGGGGGCGGCAGCAGCGCCAACCCCAGCGTCGGCGTGTCCATTTCCCCGGCCGCCACGGCCCTCGCTGCCGGAGGCGCGCAGACGTTCACCGCCACTGTCACCGGCACGATTCTCACGAGCGTGACCTGGAGCGTGGAAGAAGGCGCCACCGGTGGAACCATCACCTCCGCTGGCGTCTACACCGCCCCAACAGCGGCTGGAACTTATCACGTCATCGCCACCAGCACCGCCGACTCGACCAAAACCGCCGCCGCCACCGTCACGGTCAGCGCAAGCACTGCTATCGGCGTGTCCATCTCCCCAGCTACGACCGCTCTTGCCCTCAACGGCACTCAGACGTTCACGGCGACGGTCACGAACACGACCAACACGAGCGTGACCTGGAGCGTGGAAGAAGGCGCCACCGGTGGAACCATCACCTCCGCTGGCGTCTACACCGCCCCAACAGCGGCTGGAACTTATCACGTCATCGCCACCAGCACCGCCGACTCGACCAAAACCGCCACCGCCACTGTGACCGTGACCATCCAGTCCGGTGGCAGCACCGTGACCGTGAGCTGATGCTGTCAGTTGATTTTCGCTGAAAGGTTTTTGACAATGGATCTCTTTTGCAAGCGGGAGCCGCAGCCGGGACGAAGCCGGTGCTTCCATCTCCCTCGCCTTATTTCCTCACTGATGATCGGCGGTTTGGTCTTGACCAGCTTTGCCGCGGTTGCCACGCTGTCCGGCTGCGGCGGCGGCGGCAGCACCGCCTCGCTGCCTTCCTCGACCCTCGGTGCATCCGCGCGCTCCAGTGCGGCGGTCAAGATCATCTGGCCCAGCACGACGGCCACCGGCAGTGCCAAGCCGCGCCTCATCCCGGCCGCCGCCAACAGCATCGTAATCTCCTTCACTCAGAGCGGCACAGTGGTGTCAACGCAGACCGTCGCGCGGCCCACGACGGGAACGACATCCACGACGACCTTTGCCAGCCTGCCGGTCGGGACGCTGACGGTGAAGGCCGATGCTCACCCCAACGCGGACGGCTCCGGGGTCACTCAGGCCACGGCTTCCACCAGCGTTGCCATCGTCTCCGGCCAGACTACGCCGGTCAGCATCAACATGGCATCCACCATTGACCATCTGGTCATCAGTCCGACAACGCCGACGGCGACGGTCGGGGCGACCACGACGTTAGCTTTGTCCGCGCTGGATGCCAGCGGCAACATCGTCCTGCTCTCCTCCTCAGCGATCACCTGGACGTCGGCGACCACCTCGGTCGCAACCGTCAGTTCGGCGGGCGTCGTGACGGGCGTGGCGGCGGGCACTTCAGTCATCACGGCGACGGACTCGGAGTCGGGCAAGACCGTCTCCGTCACCGTCACCGTCAGTGCCGCCAGCTCGAGCGCCTCCATCGTGGACCTGTCGAATGCCTATATCAACTCCCTCTCCTCGACGCAGCAGGCGTTGACTGTCGTCGCCAACACGGCGGCCAATGCGGCTAAGTGGTCCAACCTCCCGGCAACGCCTACCAGCGACGGGACGAACAGCCTTCGCAACGGCGTCTCCTACTCCACGCTGACCACGGCGCAGAAAACGGCCTGGGCCAACCTGGTGAACGCCGCCCTGGCTGGGCAGCCGCTGAACCAAGAAACCCAGATTCGCGCTGCGGACAATTACCTCAGCACCCTCAACAGCGGCTACAGCGGAGACTACCAGTACGTCGCGTTCGTCGGCACGCCCTCCGCCTCGGGCACCTGGATGCTCCAGATTGGCGGCCACCACAACGCGCACAACTACTACTACACGGGGACGACGCTCAACACGACGACGCCCTACTTCCTGGGCGTCGAGCCGACGAGCTTCACCTACAACGGGACGACTTACACGCCGCTCGCCGCGCAGCACGATGGGATGTATAACCTCATCAGCTCTCTGAGCACGACGCAGCTTGCGTCCGCCAAACTCAGCTCGTCCTTCAATGACGTTCTGCTGGGGCCGGGCCAGGATGCGCGGAGCAACTTCCCCACCGGCACGACTGGGAGAGGCATTCTGGCATCCAGCCTCACGACGGCGCAGCAGACGCTCCTCAAGACAGCGATCGCGGCCTGGACTCAGAACAGCCCCCTCGCTTCTACCTATCAGTCTCTTTATGAGAGCGAACTCAGTCAGACTTACGTCGCCTACGCGGGTACGACGGCGCTCGCGTCCCAGGGCGACTACGTCCGCATCGACGGCCCGCATGTCTGGATCGAGTTCGTCTGCCAGAACGGCATCGTCATCCCGAGCAGAATCCACTTCCATACGGTCTGGCGGGATCGCGTGACCGACTACAACGCGGCCTACGGATTCTGAGCAAGGGGCGGCTTTCTACCGGAGAGACGCCGGTGGAACGGAGGCCGGGGCGCGGGAGGCGTCACAAAACTAAAAATCCCGCGCCCCGTATTCATAACTTGCTCATAATCTTCTTGTAAAATAAAGGGGTCGTAATGAAATAGATACGCCCTGTCGGGAGAAAGAAACCATGTCACCAAAACCGCTTCCAAAACAGTCCGGGCACCGTCCGCGCCCGGCCTTCGCGGGCCTCCTCACGGGGGCCGCCCTGGCGCTCGCCTTCGCGGGGCTGGCGCCCCCGGCACAGGCCCAGACCATCGTCGCCCCCGGCGTCACCGAGTCCGCCGCCAGCAGCGGCCTGACGACGCCCTTCAACTCCGCCGCCCGCACCTACATGGGCTACCTCGATGCGTCAGATTTCTCGTCCCTGACCACGCCCGTCTACATCACCGGCATCCAGTTTCGGCTTGCCACCGGCTTCAATAGCGAGATCACGACCGCGACCTGGCCCCCCCAGGCCCTGACCTTCTCGGAGTACAACATCCAACTCGCCCAGGCGAGCGCGGCCGACGTGGCGGCGGGCGACTTGGAAGACGGCTCCTCCTTCGCGAACAACCAGAACGCGGCCACGGCCGTCACCGTGCGGAGCGGGGCGCTGACAATCGCGGCGAACTCGTTCTCCAACAGCCTGTCGGGCGTGAACAGCTTCGGCCCGACCGTCTCGTTCACCACCCCCTATCTCTTCACGCCCGGCTCGAGCCTGACGTACCTGATCGACGAGAGCGGGTACGGGTCGAGTTCGACGGCCTCGCAGGCCGCCTTCGCCTCGACCGACTTCGCGGCGGGCGTAGCCGACGCCCTGGTCAGCACGGCGGGCGCTGACGCGGCCTCGCCGACCGGCTACACGCAGCCGCTGATCGTGCAGTTCCAATACAGCGCCGCCGCCCCCGTCCCCGAGACATCCACGGCGGCCTCGCTGGGCCTGATGCTCGCCCTGGGCCTGGGCGTGGCAGCCGTCCGGCGGCGGTACGCCCGCAAGCAGGGAGTCTGATACGGCTCACCCTCGCAAGGGGTTTTCCCTTTTCTGAAAAAGCAGGAGAAACAAACATGAACAACTCTGTCAAGGCTGCCCGCAAGGCGGTCATTCGGCGTCGCGCGATGCAGGTGTCCTGTGGCGTGGCTGCCCTTTCGGGCCTGGCGGCGTTCGCCGTCTTCGGCGGCTCGGGGTCGAAGTCGGCGGCGAACGCGCGGACGGCGACGGTGGACTGCACGGACCTGACGGGCGGGGCGAAGACGGCGTGCTACGCCAACCAGTTTTATTCCAGCTCCGGCCTCACCTCGGCCCAGCAGAGCACCCTGGAGCTCCCCTTTACCGTAGACAACGCCGTCCGATGGAGCAACCTGCCGGTCACCGCCAGTACGACCAACGGCCTCGCGATCGGCTCTCTGACGACGGCCCAGCAGGCCGCCTTCCTCAAGGTCGTGCAGGCCGCCCTCGGCTCCACCTCCTACAACGGCAGCTCGGACCCCGGCTACTACACCTATGACGCCATCCGCAAGGCCGACGACTACCTCAAGGCCAACGGCGGCGGCGGCGGCTACGGGTCGGGCCTGTATTACATGGCGCTGCTGGGTACTCCCTCAACGTCGGCCCCGTGGGAACTGCAACTGAGGGGGCACCACAGCGTCTGGAACATCGTCTACAACAACGGCGCCGTGACCGCCACCCCCAACTTCGTGGGCGTCGAGCCGCAGACCTTCACGGTCAACGGCACGACGTATGCGCCGGTGAACTCGCGGCGGGACGCCATGTACGCCATCGTCAGCTCCCTGAGTACGGTCCAGCTAGGCACGGCGACGTTAAGCCAGAGCTTCAGTGACGTGCTCCTAGGGCCGGGGCAGGACGGCAAGTTCCCGACGCAGCAGGGCCTGCCGGTGTCCTCCATGACGGCGGCCCAGCAGGCGCTGGTGAAGAACGCCATCGAGCAGTGGGTGGGCGCGCTGCCCCCCGGCCAGGCGGCGGCGCTGCTGTCCTCCTACGAGAGCAGCGCGTCCCTGGCGAGCACCTACGTCGCCGTCTCCGGCGCGACGACTCCGACGGCGCAGGGTTCCTATGTGCGGATAGACGGGCCACGCGTGTGGATCGAGTTCGTCTGCCAGAACGGGATCGTGTTCCCCAGCCAGCTCCACTACCACACGATCTGGCGCGACAAGGCCGGTGACTACGGCGGTGAGTTCTCCTCCTATCCCACTTCGGGCACCAGCACCGGCGGGACCGGGACCGGCCCCGGCACCAGCACGGGCGGGACTGGGACCGGCCCCGGAACTGGAACCGGCGGGACCGGCACTGGTCCCGGAACGGGCACCGGGACAGGAACGGGCACCGGAACGAGCACGGGCGGCTAGGCTTCTTGGCCCTTGCTGCGGCGGAGCGAAACGTTCCGCCGCAGCAGGCATCAGCCCGTTGATTGAACGATTGGAAGGTTGATCGTGAATCTCCGCCCCGTTTTCCGGCGGTTCGTCGTGCCGTTTGCCGCGCTCCTGCTCCTCCTGGTGCGGCCTGCGGGCGCGCACCCGATGCCCCAGTCCGCCGTGCTGCTCGACATGGACAGGGCGGGCGTTTCGGTCGAGCTGCACCTGCCGATCTCCGAACTGGAAGTCGGGTTCGGCAGGCCGCTCCTGGCCGACCCGGCGCGGCGCGTCGCGCTGCTGCGGCCCGACCTGTCCGCCTACATCGCCCGGCACCTTTCGGCGACCACGCCCGACGGGCGGCCCTGGGACGCCCAGGTGCGCGAGGTGGCGCTGGGGCCGGATGAGCTGCCGCAGTACTACGTCACGCCCGTGAAGTTCCTGATGGCGCGGGTCCGGCTGACGCCCCCCGCCGGTGCGCCCGTCCGCCGCTTCACCCTGCATTATGACGTGATCGTCCACCAGCTTGTCACCCACGTCGCGCTGGTCTCGGTGCGCCAGGACTGGGACGGCGGCGTCCTCTCCGGCGACCCGGTCG
Organism: uncultured Armatimonadales bacterium; assembly: GCA_964247915.1. GTDB lineage: Bacteria > Armatimonadota > Armatimonadia > Armatimonadales > Capsulimonadaceae > JANXMY01. The sequence continues at coordinate 6,716 of CAXTWM010000160.1, forward strand.
TCCTCGGCGAGGCCCGCTGGTATCGCAGCTCTTTCGTCGTGAATTTATCCCCCGGAAGCCCCTGGCGCGGCTTCCTCAGCGTGGTCCACCTGGGGATGCAGCACATCGCTGAGGGGACCGACCATCTGCTGTTCCTGCTCGCCCTGCTGCTCCCCGCGTCCCTGACCGCGCGGGCGGGCCGCTGGGGCGCTGCGGCCGGCGTGCGCCGGAGCGTCTGGCGGCTGCTCAAGATCGTGACCGGCTTCACCATCGGCCACTCCTGCACCCTCGTCGCCGGCGCGCTGGGCTGGTTCCATGTGCCCAGCCAGCCGATCGAGGTGCTGATCGCGCTGTCCATCCTGGTGTCGGCGGTCCACGCCCTGCGCCCGATCTTTCCGGGCCGCGAGGCCTATGTCGCCGCCGGGTTCGGCCTGATCCACGGCATGTCCTTTGCGAGCGTCCTGGCCGGGTTCCGTCTGGACGCCTGGCACATGGCGCAGTCCATCTTCGGGTTCAACCTGGGCATCGAGATCATGCAGCTCATCGTGGTCGGCGTGACCGTGCCCTGGCTGATCCTGCTGGCGCGCACCCCGGCGTATACTCCGTTCCGCCTGGTCGGCGGGGTCGGCGCGGGCCTGGCCGCGCTGGGCTGGATGTGTGAGCGCGCCCTGGGCTGGAAGAACCCGATCGGCACGCTGGTGGACCACGCCGCCGCCCACGCCATTTGGATCGTGGCCGGGCTGGCCGTCCTGTCCCTGGCGGCGACGGCATGGACCCGCGCCCGCCGCCCGGCACCCGCCGGGGCAGCCGTTGGTGAACCCATTGGTGAACCCGTTTCCGCCGGGCCTTTTCCTGTTCCTTAGCGGCCCTTTTTTCATTTCTTCCTCACATTTGGTCGTTATAATGGATTCAGTCGCCGCCGGGCGCGGCGGCATTGATCGCCGCAGCACAGCACGCCCATATAAAGAAAGAAGCAGTACGATGGAACATGACGAACTGACCGAAACCCACGCCAACCCCAATGGGCTGGACCGGCGCACGGCGCTCCGCTTGATCGGCGGCGCCCTCGGCACGGCGTTCATCGCCGGATGCGGTGGGGGCGGCTCAACGACCGGCAGCCTCACCAGCACCGGCGCGACGACGGGGACCACCACGACGGGCACGACCACCACGACGACAGGCACCACGTCCACGGGCACGACCACAGGCGCCACGGCCAGCGTCACCCCGGAGGGCGAGATCGGCCCGTATTTCGCCGACGACAGCGCGGCGGGCTTCGGTCGCAGCAACATCCTGTCCAATCTGGACGGGACGAACACCCAGGCCGGCATCCCGCTCACGCTGAAGATCCATGTCTACGACTCCGAAGCCGGCTTCGCCGCCGTGGCGGGGGCGCAGGTGGACATCTGGCACTGCAACGCCCAGGGCGTCTACTCGGACGAAGCCAGCGAGGGCACGTCCAGTCAGAACTGGCTGCGCGGCTACCAGATCACCGACTCGACCGGGCTGGTTACCTTCACCACCATCATGCCGGGGTGGTATCAGGGCCGGGCGACACACATCCACCTGCGCGTGCGTTCGAAATACAGCGAAGCCTCCTCGACGAGCGATGGCTCCAACACGACGCAGATTTTCTTCTCGCAGACCGTCCTGGACTACATCTACACCAACGTCGCCCCCTACAACACCAAGGGGAAGGACACGACGACCAATGCCAGCGACCGCGTTTATACGCAGCAAACTCACGGCGAAATGCAGGTCGTCCTGACCGGTGATTACACCAGCGGGTACGCCGCAACTTTTGCGATTAATCTGCCTATCACCAGCGTATAAAGGGAATACTCTGACAACTCGATCCTCATCCTGTGACTGGAAAGGTAGTACGAATGACATTCACCAGGATTCTATTTCGTCGCGTTCTCCCCCTCATGGCCCTTGGACTGGGCGGTTCCTACGGGCGGGCGCAGGCCGCCCCTGAGTCCGCGCGGGTGGCGGTCGCGGGGGATGCCCCCGCCGCCGTGGCCGCCGCCCGGCCGCTGGGGCGGCTGACGGGGAAGGCCCCGGTCGCCCTCGCGCTCACCCTGCCGCTGCGGAACCAGGCCGCTCTCCAGGACCTGCTCACCCACCTTTATGACCCGGCCGACCCGGCCTACGGCCATTACCTCTCCCCGCAGCAGTTCGCCGCGCGGTTCAGCCCGACCGAGGCCGACTACGCCGCCGTGGCCGCCTTCGCCCGCGCCCAGGGGCTGACCGTGACGGGGACCCATGCCAACCGGCTCCTGCTCGACGTTTCCGGGCCGGCGGGCGCGGTCGAATCGGCCTTCGCCGTCCGCCTGAACCAGTACCAGGCCGCCGACGGGCGCGTGTTCCGCGCGCCGGACGCGGCCCCGTCCGTGCCGGGCGTCCTCGGGGGTCGGCTGACGGGGATCGCCGGCCTGAGCGACAGCGCCGTCCGTCGCCCCCACAACGTCCGGCTGTCCACCGCCTCCGCCCGCCGGCCCGAGCGGGCCGGTCAAAGGGCGGTCGGCACCGGCCCTTTGGGGGGGCTGGCCCCGAAGGACATCAAGACCGCGTACAACCTGAGCGGCGTGTCGCTCAACGGCAGCGGCCAGACGCTGGCCCTTTATGAACAGGACGGGTATGACCAAAACGACATCAGCGCCTACGAGAGCCGGTTCGGTCTGCCGAACGTGCCGGTGCAGCCCGTCCTCGTGGACGGCGCTCCGGGCACGGCGGGGACGGACGCGGACGAGGTGACGCTCGACATCGAGCTGCAAATCGCGCTGGCCCCCGGCGCGAGCAAAATTCTTGTCTATGAGACCGGCGGCACCGACGCCGACACGCTCGACTGCTACAGCCGGATGGCGGAGGACAACCTGGCGAAGCAGATCAGCACCTCCTGGGGGCTGGACGAGCCGGAGATCGCCGCCAGCACGATCCAGGCCGAAAACCCGATCTTCCAGCAGATGGCCGCGCAGGGGCAGACGATCTACGCCGCGTCCGGCGACAACGGCGCTTACGACTCCGGAGTCCAGAGTGACGGCCTCCGCGTGGACGACCCCGCTTCCCAGCCCTACGTCTGCGGCGTCGGCGGCACGACCCTGACGACGAGCGGGGCGGGCGGCCCGTACTCGTCCGAGACGACCTGGAACGGCCGGTCGGTCGCGAACGGGGCGGGCGGGGGCGGCGTCAGCAGCATCTGGCCGATCCCCTCCTGGCAGCGGGGCGCGGTCACGACGGTCGCCCGAGGCTCGACGGCCATGCGGAACGTGCCGGACGTTGCCCTGAACGCGGACCCGAACACGGGCTACGCGATCTACTACGGGGGGAGCTGGACGGTCTTCGGCGGGACGAGCTGCGCCGCGCCGCTTTGGGCGGGCTTCACCGCCCTCGTGAACCAGCAGCGCGGGCTGAACGGGCTGGCGCCGCTGGGGCTGGCCAACCCGTCCTTGTACCCGCTCCTGGCCGGCGCGCGCTACGCGACCGATTTCCACGACATCAAGGACGGCAGCACGAACCTGTATTATCCCGCCGTGGCGGGCTATGACGACGCGACCGGCCTGGGCACACTGAACGGGGCGGGCCTGCTGGCCGATCTCGCGCCAAGCGCGGCGGCCACGACGACGGCCCACACGCACCTGCTGTGGAACAACAGCGACGGGCGCGTGATGCTGTGGAGCGTCGCCCAGAACGGCACGTTCACCCTCAACGGCTTCGGGCCGTACACCGACAACGCCCCGCAGAACCTCTGGCACGCGGTCGCCGTCGCCACGGGACCGGACGGCAAGAGCCACATCCTCTGGAACAACACGGACGGGCGGGTCATGCTCTGGACCGTGGATGACGCGGGGAACTTCACCCTGGCCGGATACGGCCCCTACACCGACGGTGCCCCGCAGAACAAGTGGAGCGCGGTGGGTGTTTCGGTCGGCTCGGACAACACCGTCCACCTGTTGTGGGCCAACACCGACGGGCGGGCGATGCTGTGGAGCGTCGCGTCTGACTTCAGCTTCACCCTGATGGGTTACGGCCCGTACACCGACAACGCCCCCCAGAACCTGTGGTCGGCGACCGCGCTCGCCACCGGCAGCGATGGGCTGACCCGCATCGTGTGGAACAACACGGACGGTCGGGTCATGCTGTGGAAGGTGGACCCGTCGTTCAACTTCACCTTCGCTGGCTTCGGCCCCTACACCGACAACGCTCCGCAGAACCTCTGGTCGGCGGTCGGCGTCTCGGTCGGGCCGGACAACGTGACGCACCTGCTGTGGAGCAATACGGACCGGCGGGCCATGTTCTGGGACGTGGACAGTTCCTTCAACTTCACCTTGGCGGGCTTCGGCCCGTACACGGACAACGCCCCCCAGAACCTGTGGAGCG
>CAXTWM010000161.1:0-11043 GCA_964247915.1 uncultured Armatimonadales bacterium
CCCTTCCTCCGAGGCCCCCGACACTGGCACTGCCGTCGGCCTGATGGCGCTCCAGGCGCCCGCCGGGCGCGAAGTCCTCAACGTAAGCATCGAAGACGAGATGCGCCAGTCGTACCTCGACTACGCCATGTCCACCATCATCGCCCGCGCCCTGCCGGACGTGCGCGACGGGCTGAAGCCCGTCCACCGCCGGATTCTGATGGCGATGAGCGACCTGAACCTCACCCCCGCCGGCCAGCACCGCAAGAGCGCCAAGATCGTCGGCGAGTGCTTCGTCGCGGGGACGCTGGTTTCCACCCCGCGCGGCCTGATCCCGATTGAGGCCTTGAACGTCGGTGATACTGTCTACACGCAGACGGGCACCCGCCCAGTAACGCAAGCGTATGTCCTGCCCCCCCGGCCCCTCCGCGAAGTCACATTCGACAACGGCGCGATCCTGCGCTGCACGCCCGGCCAGCAGTTCAAGGTCTGGACATCCGATCTGACGACGATCTGGAAGACGGCGGACGAACTGACGCCGGGCGAGTTCATCGTCGCCCGCGCCGCCGCCCCGACAACATCAGAATATGTCAAAACGAACGGCGTTACCGTTGATGAAGACATTGCCTACATGCTCGGCTTCTTCCTGGCCGATGGATGGGTTGACCGTGACCGCGAACGCGGCTACGACCGCCTGAGCTTTGCCTGTGCGGACCTAGGCATTCTGGAAAAGCTGCAAGGCATCTTCTGCCGCAGGTTTGATATCGGCGCCTCCATCGGCGACAAAGACGGCCTGCACACCCTGCGGGTTCACAGCACCGTTGTCAACCGCCAGATCATCAAAGCCTTCGGCTTGGGAGACAAACTGGCTGGTAACATCAGCCTGCCTGTGGCGATCCGTCAATCTTCCCCTTCCGTGATATACGCCTTCCTGGCGGGCTTCGTGGATGGTGACGGCTCCATTCACACGGACCGCAACGTCTGCGTCCTGACCAGCATCGGTGAGCGGTTCTCGCGTGATGTGCAGACTCTCCTCCAGAGCCTGGGCATTCACAGCGCGCTTTACCGCTACGAGCCGAACGACTCCACGTTTGCGGGGAAAGCCGCTCGGGAGCGTCAGCCTTACTATGCCCTGGAAATACGCAGTCAGTCGTTCCAGAAGCTAGTTCAAAACCTGCCGCTCTGCCACTCTGAGAAAAGCGCGCGGGTCGCGCGGCATAAGACGGAGCGTAGGATCGGGGCAGAGAAGGCACAACTCATCCCGCATCTCGGCAAGGCTGTTCTCACTGAGTTCCGGCAGCGCCACCTCGGCGGCGGTTGGTATGCTACCGCGTCCGGCAAGAAAGTCCGCTCTGGCCTAAAGTACGCGACGGGTGCGAAACTCCGCTACACTGCCGACCTCGCCGAGCGGTTTGAAGTCTACTCTTCCACTTTGACTGACCTGGGCATCGCCGCCAAGCTGGACGCTTTGGAGTCACCTCATGCGGCTCTCGTCCGTGACCTGACGCGCGATGGCATTTCGTTCGTCCGCGTCAAAGCTATCCGCGAGGTCGCCGAAGAAGTCACCTATGACATCCAGGTGGAAGAGGAGCACGAATTTGTCGCGAACGGCGTCCTCGTCCACAACTGCATGGGGAACTACCACCCGCACGGCGACGTGGCCCTGTATGCGACGATGGTCCGCATGGCGCAGGACTTCAACATGCGCTACCCACTCGTGGACGGGCAGGGAAACTTCGGCTCAATTGACGCAGATCCACCGGCCGCGCAGCGCTACACTGAGGCGCGGATGACGCCGTTCGCGATGGAGATGCTGCAAGACCTGGACCGGGAAACCGTGGACTGGACCGAGAACTATGACCAGACCCGGCGCGAGCCGAGCGTCCTGCCCGGCAAGTTCCCCAACTTTCTGTGCAACGGCGGGTCCGGCATCGCCGTCGGCATGGCGACCAACATCCCGCCGCACAACCTGCGCGAAGTCGTGGACGGCGCCGTTCACCTGCTGGACAACCCCGACGCCGACGTTGAGGAGCTGCTGACCTTTATCAAAGGGCCGGACTTCCCGACGGCGGGCCTGATCCTGGGCACCAAGGGCATCCGACAGGCGTATGCGACGGGGCGCGGCTCGGTCGTCATGCAGGCCCGGACCTCCATCGAGCCGGTCGAGAACGGGCGCAACCAGATCGTCGTCACCGAGCTGCCCTACCAGGTCATCAAGTCCCGGCTCATCGAGCAGATCGCCGACCTGGTCAAGCAGAAGAAGATCGAGGGCATCGCCGACCTCAACGACTACTCCGACCGGACCGGCATGAAGATCGTCATCACGCTCAAGCGCGAGGCGTACCCCCGCAAGGTGCTCAACTTCCTGCTCAAGCACACGCCCCTGCGGACGACCTTCGGCGTCAACATGCTCGCCCTGGTGGACGGCCAGCCGCGCATCCTGACACTCAAGGACGCCCTGGGGCACTTCCTGACCCACCGCCGCGAGGTCATCGTCCGCCGCACCCTGTTCGAGCTGAACCGGGCCAAGGCGCGGGCGCACATCCTGGAAGGCCTCCAGATCGCGCTGGACTTCCTCGATGAGATCATCGCCCTCATCCGGGCCTCGCGCACGGCGGAGATCGCCCGCACCGAGATGATGTCGCGGTACACGCTCTCCCAGCTCCAGGCCGACGCCATCCTCGCCATGCAGCTCCGCGCCCTGACCGGCCTGGAGCGCGAGAAGCTGGAAAACGACTACAAGGAGCTGCTCAAGCAGATCGCCTACTACGAGGACATCCTGGCGACGCCCGCCCGCGTCACCGCCATCATCAAGCAGGAGCTGCGACAGCTCCGGGACAAGTACGGCGACGAGCGCCGCTCCCGCATCGTCCCGATGGAGGCCGAGGAGATCGGCGACGAGGACCTGATCCCCGAAGAAGAGATGATCGTCTCGATCACCCGCGACGGCTACATCAAGCGCGTCCCCAAAGAGACCTTCCCGACCCAGAACCGGGGCGGCCGGGGCCGCATCGGGGCGTCCATCAAGGAGGAAGACAGCATCGAGCACCTCTTCGTGGCGACGACCCACCACTACATCCTGTTCTTCACCGACCGGGGCCGCGTCTACCGCCTGAAGGCGTATGAGGTGCCGCAGACGTCCCGGCAGGCGATGGGGACGGCGGTCATCAACCTCATCAACATCCAGCCCGGCGAGCGCATCACGGCGACCGTGCCGATGAAGGAGTACAAGGACGTCGAGGGCTTCCTGCTCTTCGCGACCGAGTGCGGCGAGGTCAAGCGGACGCCGCTGGCCGAGTTCGTCAACCTCCGCAACAACGGCCTGATCGTCTTCGACATTGAGGAGGACGACGCCCTGCGCTGGGTCGCCCACACGACCGGGGAGGACGAGATCATCCTGGTGACGCGCAAGGGCATGTCCATCCGGTTCGCCGAGACCGACCTGACCCCGCGCTCCCGGTCGGCGGGCGGCGTCCGGGGCATCACGCTCTCCGAGTCCAAAGACGACATCCTCGTCGGCATGGCCGTCGTGGACAACGCCCTGGACCTGCTGGTGATCGGCGAGCGCGGCATCTCCAAGCGGACGCCGCTCAAGGACTACCGCAACCAGACGCGCGGCGGCAAGGGCGTCCTGACCATGTCGCTCTCCGACAAGACCGGCGACATCGTGGACGCCAAGATCGTCAGCCCCGACGACCGGCTCCTCATCATGACGCGCGAGGGCATCACGATCCAGCTCCGCGTGGACGACATCCGCTCGTCCAGCCGCAACACCCAGGGCGTCCGCGCCATCAACCTGGCCGAAGACGACCGCGTCGCCAGCGTCGAGCGCATGGTGGACGGCAAGCTGCCCGCCGAAGAGGCCGGGCCGTCGCCGCCGCGCGGCCGGCGGGGGACCCCCCGCCGGCGGCCCCGCGCCGGGGCCGCCGGCCTTTTCCTGTCTGGATCGTCAATGTCCGTCGTTCGTCCCGCTCTCACGCCTGCGGCGGGAGACGCGCCGAGCGGCGCGGTCTCATAGGCGGGCGAGTCGGGCTTCTGCCTGGGGCCGCAGGCGCGCGACTTGGACGTCGCCGTTCTGGGTGCGCCGCTCGATCAGGGAGAGCGCCGGCTCCAGGCAGCTCCAGGCCGCGTCTGCGTTCCCCAGCCCGAGATGGCAGTCGGCGGCCAGCAGGTGGTGGCGTACCATCGGGTCGGCGCCGAAGCGGGACAGACCGGAAGACGTTTCCAGGACATCGAGCGCCTCCCCGTGGCGGCCCAGCGTGACCAGCAGGGCGGCGTGGTCGCGGCGACGGAACAGGAGTTCTTCCGGCTCGGGCGCCCGTGCCGCCATCACCTGTGCCTGAGCCGAGGCGCGCATCGCCTCCTCCGCCTTCCCCGCCTCGGCCATCGCGGCAGCCAGCTCACTCAGCAGCCACGCCTGGCTCTCCCCCGGTTCCGCCTGTCCGGCCATCGCCGCAAGCAGCGCCGCGGGCTGACGGCAGGCGCGGCGGCGCAGGGCCTTGGCGGAGGCGATCACGCCCCACGCCCAGAACTGAGACCGCCCGTACCCCTGCCGCGCCAGTCCCAGGGTCCGCTCGGCATACGCGCCGATCTCCGAGTACCGGCCTTCGTCCATCATCGCCCGCGCGCGGTAGGCGTAGGCATCATGCAGATGAAACCGGAAAGCGTCGTTGTCCTGCGCCCGCAGCCACAGCGCCCGCTCCAGGGAGAGCGAGCGCAGGTCGCGCAGGGCGTCCGACCGGAAGTAGACTCCCTTGATCAGCCGACCCACGGGGTCCTCCGGGGACGCCGCGCCCGCCCGGTACGACCATGCCTCCGCGTCCTCCGCTTCGTCCCAGGCCGGCAGTGCGCCGTGCCCGCCGGTCAGCGCCGCCGTTTCCTCGGCGGAGGCCCCCAGCGCGAAGCAGAGCCGGTGCAGCCGTTCCGTCGCCGGCCAGTCCTCCGACCGCTCCCAGAGCGCCAGCCGCCCCTGACCGACGCCCGCAGCCCGCGCCGCCTCCGCCTGGGTCAACCCCCGGCGGGAGCGCATGGCCCGCAGCAGATCGCCCCCGCCCGGCAGCGGCCCGGCGGCTCCCGCCCACCGCCCCGTTTCCGCCGCATCGGTCGTGCGGGCGCGGCGCAGGGCGCGGGGCACAGGCAGGAGCGCGATCAGGCGCAGGCGCTCGGCGGGGGCGACGCCCAGGGCGGCCAGGGCGGCCTCAAGTTCGGGCAGGCGCGGGAGACGCTCACCCCGCTCCCATGCTCCGAGCGCGTCATGGCTGACGCCGGCGGACTGGGCGAGCCGGCGGAGGGAAAGGCCCCGGCTGCGGCGCAGCGCGGTCATCTGCTCACGAAAAGCGTCGCGAGAAGAAGGGGCGTCGGGGCTGACAACGGCATCAGGCATGGAACACGGCTTTCGCGTATCTCAGGGGCGCGGCCTCCGCCTCTTGGTACGACAAGGGCGCCCGCACTCCGGGCGCCCAAAGCAGGGGAGCCACAGAACGGGCCGCATCGGCCCAATGTCATACCTTGCACAAACCATGCCAAAATACCTGCCTCGCACGATTTATGGGCTTTTTTGAACCTACAAACATCGGGGGTGGACGGCTTTCGCGTATATCGCGGGCGCAGGCCCACGGCTGCTGGTATGATGGGGGCGTTCCGTACCGCTCCGCCCCTGCCGGGGCGCGCTTTGTTCCTGAAAGGCATATTCTCATGCTGTCCCATCTCCCCCGATCTCTTCGGGTGTTCGCCCTGCTGTTCGCCCTGCTTCTGTCGGCGCTGGCCGGCCTCCTTGCCGCCGGCCCCGCGCGGGCGGGCGTCGTGACCACGACCGCCGACGACGGCACGCCGGGGACGCTGCGGTCCCAGATCGCCGCCGCATCCTCGGGAGACACGATCACGTTCGCGTCCAATGTGACCGGCACGATTGCGCTGAGGTCGGGCGAGCTGGACATCAGCCGGAGCGTGACGATCACCGGGCCGGGCGCCAATGTCCTCGCCGTGGACGGCGGGCACGCCTCGCGCGTCTTCGGCGTCACCGGCGGGACGGTGACGATCTCGGGGCTGACGGTCCAGAACGGGAACTCCCGCGACGGCGGCGGCGGCGTTTTCATCGCCTCCGGCGCCGTGACGATGGCGGGCTGCACGCTCACGAACAACAGCGCCGGCAGCACCGACATCTACAACCCGGCCAGCGGCGTCGGCGGCGGCATTGCGAATTACGGATCTCTGACGCTGACGGGCTGCACGCTTGCGAACAACAGCAGCCCCAATGGCGGCGGCGGCATCTACAACGGCGGCCCCCTGACGGCGGCGAGCTGCGTGCTGGTGGGCAACAGCGCCAACAACAGCAGCCCCGACGGCGGCGGGGGCGGCATCCTCAGCGGCGGCTACGACACTCCGCGCGCCGCCGTGACGCTGACGAACTGTACGCTGACGGGCAACAGCGTCGGCAACATCTACGGCGGCCCCCCCGCCAGCGGCGGCGGCGTCTCCATCGTCAGCGGCGCGGCTACGCTGACCAACGACATCCTGTACGGCGACACGGGCGGTGAGGTGAACGGCGCCGCCCCCGCCTCCTACTGTGACATCCAGGGCAGCGGCGGGACGCCGGGCAGCCCCGACGCCAGCCTCAACTTCAGCGCCGACCCGAAGTTCGTCAGCGCCACGGACCTGCACCTGCAAAGCGGCTCGCCGTGCGTCGGCATGGGCACCAGCAGCGCCCCGGCCTTCGACTCCGCCGACCGCGATGGGGTGCTGTACGGCGTCCCGCCCAGCATCGGCGCGTATGAGCTGCCCAGCCGGGCTGCGCCGGGCTACGTCGTCACCAACCTCTACGACAGCGGCCCCGGCTCGCTGCGGGCGGCGGTCGCCTACGCTCAGGCCGCCCCGCCCAACGTGGTCACGTTCCGAAACGGGCTGTCCGGCACGATCCTGCTGACGTCGGGGCAGATCGTCATCAGCGGCAGCCTCTCGATCGTGGGGCTGGGCGCGGGCGTCCTGGCCGTGGACGGCGGGTACGCCTCACGCGTCTTCGGGATCACGAGCGGCGCGGGCAGCCCGGTGACGATCTCGGGGCTGACGGTCCAGAACGGGCAGGCCCCACAGAACCCGTACACCGACTACAACTTTCAGGGCTGCGGAGGCGGCATCTGCGCCGCAGGGTATCTCGGCACGGTGACGGTGACGGGCTGCACGTTCAGCGGCAACACCGCCTCCACCAACTACGGCAGCGGCGGCGGCATCAACAACCAAAACGGCAGCACCCTGACGCTGGCGGGCTGCACGTTCGTCGGCAACCACGCCTCCGGCGGCGGCGGCGCCGTTGCCAACGTCGGCACGGTGTCGGCGTCGGACTGCACGTTCACCGGCAACACCGACGTCGCCTTCGTCAATGACGGCGCGGCGACGGTGACCGGCTGCGCGTTCAGCGGCAACCGGAGCGGCCTCCTCAACTTCAGGGGCGGCGTGACGGTGACGGGCTGCACGTTCACCGGCAACAGCGCCCCCTACTCCAACGACGCGGGCGGCGTCACCAACAGCGGCGGCACGGCCACGCTGACCAACGACATCCTGTACGGCGATGCGGGCGGCGAGATCGCGAGCGGCCCCTTCTACAGCATCCCCGCCGCTCTGTCCGCGACCTACTGCGACGTGCAGGGGGGCGTCGACGCGAACGACGCCGCCAACCACATCCTCAATGCCGACCCGAAGTTCGTCAGCGCCACGGACCCGCACCTGCAAAGCGGCTCGCTGTGCGTCGGCATGGGCACCCGCAGCGCCCCGGCCTTCGACCCCGAGGACCACGACGGGATTCCTTACGGCCTCCCGCCCTCCGTGGGCGCGTATGAGCTGCCCAGCCGGGCCGCGCCGGTCTACGTCGTCACCAACCTCTACGACAGCGGCCCCGGCTCGCTGCGGGCGGCGGCCGCCTACGCCCAAACAAGTCCCGACAGGACCATCACATTCCTGACCGGCCTGTCGGGGACGATTGCGCTGACGTCGGGCGAGATAGACATCAGCCAGAGCGTGACGGTCCCCGGTCCGGGCGCGGGTGTCCTCGCCGTGGACGGCGGGCACGCCTCGCGCGTCTTCGCCGTCACGGGCGGGACGGTGGCGGTCTCCGGCCTGACGGTCCAGAACGGGCAGGCCCCCAGCAGCACGTCCGCCCCCTTCTTCAGCAACGGCGGCGGCGTCGCCGTCAGCGGCGGGTCCCTGGCGCTGACGGCCTGCACTCTGGCCGGCAACATCTCCCACAACGGCGGCGGCGCGGCGGCGGCGGCGGGGGGGGGCAGTCTCACGCTGACGGACTGTACGCTGACCGGCAACCTCGGCGGCTCCGGCAGCGCCCTCTTCAACAATCCGACCGGCACGGCCACATTGGTGGGCTGTACGCTCCAGGGCAACCGGGCCACCGGCACCAGCGCCCTCTTCAACGAGGGGGTGATGACGGTCACGGGCTGCACGCTGACGGGCAACACGGGTGGCACCGCCGTGATCCAGGTCAAGGGCACGACCACGCTGACCGACGACATCCTGTACGGCGACAGCGGGGGCGAGGTGAGAGGCAGCATCACCGCCTCCTACTGCGACATCGGGCAGGTGCCCGGCGTCTACGCCGGAACGGGCAATCTCAATGCCGACCCGAAGTTCGTCAGCGCTGCGGACCTGCACCTGCAAAGCGGCTCGCCGTGCATCGGGGGGGGGACGAGCAGCGCCCCGGCCTACAGCCCCACCGACCACGACGGCTTCCTTTACGGCAGCCCGCCCTCCCTCGGCGCGTATGAACCCAAGCCCCTGGCACTGGCGGGGCTGACCTTCCCGACGCCGGTGCCCGGCGGGACTGCCGTGATCGCCACCGTCACCCTCACCCGCGTCACGCCCGCTGACTTGGTGGTGGGGCTGTCGAGCAGCAGCTCGGCGGCGATCCGTGTCCATCGGGCCGTCACCGTGCCGGCGGGGGCGAGCAGCGCGACGTTCACGATCAACACCTACCGCAGCCACGTCACCCAGACCGTCACGGTGCAGGCGAGGCTGGGGCCGGTGGCCTTGACCAAGGACCTGACCATCATGGGCCAGTGATACCCGGTCGCCGTTTCTGATCGCCGTTTCTGAACAAACGCCGCCCGCTCCCGTCTGGAGGAGCGGACGGCGCTTTCTTGTGCTCCGGACCTGCCCTGACCGGGCGGGAGGCCTCCCCGCTGCGACGAGAAATCGCCGGACTCCTCGTGTCGGTGTAAGCTGGATGCCTTGCACTCGTGTGTATTGTGTTGTATACTGACACTGCCTGCGGCGGCGGCCAAAGAAATATGCTGATTGGCGGCCCGGTTTTGCCGGGCTGTTTTTCTGTGGCGTGTTCCTCCCTGGCCCCACTCTAAGCTATGGCTTTCGTTAAAAGGTAACACATGAAGCTACTACTCCGAGAACGACTGCGACGCGTCGGGCTGCCGCCGCTCCTGCCGGCCCTGTTACTGGCCTGCTGCCTTGCGGGAGCGATCGCCTCCTGCCCTGCCGAGGCCGCCGGCACCTACACGGTCACGAACACACTTGACGACGGCAGTGACGGCACGCTACGATCCGCGATTTCCCTCGCCAACGCCGACCCCGGCGCGACGATCGTCTTCGCCCCCGGCGTTTCGGGCATCATCGCGCTCCAGGGGGCTGAATTGGACATCGCGGCCTCCATGACCATCCTCGGTCCGGGCATCAACGTCGCCGGGGTGGATGGCGGCGGCGCCGTCCGCCTCCTCAACATCACCTCACCTGATGCCCAGGTCGCCGTCTCCGGCCTGCTCTTCCAAAACGGCACCGCCTTCAACGACCCCAACAGCGTCACGAGCGGGGTGGGCGGTGGAATCTACAATGGCGGCACGCTGCTGCTGACGGGCTGCGCCCTCAACCGCAGCGCCGCCTCCTACGGCGGCGGCATCTACAACGGCGGCTCGCTGGTTCTGTCCGGCTGCACCCTCTTTGAAAACTCCGCCTCCGGCGGCGGGGGCGGCCTTTACGACGCCGGGACTTCGATGCTGACCGGCTGCTCCTGCCTCAGCAATGGCGCCCCCTATGCTGCGGGTCTTTACAGCGGCGGCGCCATGACGCTGACGGCCTGTAGCGTCAGCGGCAACGCCGCCCTCGCCAGCGCCGACGGCAACAGCGGGGTCGGCGCCGGCCTTTACAACGACGGCACGTTGACGCTGGCCGCGTGCGTCGTCAGCGGCAACCTCGCCTACGGCGGCAGCGCCGACAACGGCGGGAACGGCGGCAGCGGGGCGGGCCTTTACAGCGACGGCACGCTGGCCCTGACGGGCTGCACCGTCAGCGGCAACGTCGCCGGGCCGAAGGCCGATGACAGCGGCGGGCTGGGCGGCGGGCTGGACAACCAGGGCGCGGCGACGCTGGCCGACGACATCTTCTACGGCGACTATGCCGCCAACGCCGCAGAGATCGAAAACGACACTTCGCACGGCCCGGCGACCGTCACCGCCTCCCACTGCGACATCCAGAGCCGCAGCGCCGGCAATCTTGGTTTAGGCCCCAGTCTTTTCGGCCCGACCAACCTGAACGCCGACCCGCTGTTCGTCTCCGCCCCGACCGACCTGCACCTCCGGTCCGGCTCACCCTGCATCGGAAGAGGAGTGGCTGACCCCGCAAACACCACCGACCGTGACGGCAACCCGCGCCCCGACCCGCCCAGCATCGGCGCGTATGAGTACACCTCCCCCGGCCTGGCCTCGCTGACGGTCCCCTCGCCGGTCCCCGGCGGAACGACGGTGACGGCGACGGTGACGCTCAACGGGGTGGCGGCGACGGACACGCTGGTGGGCCTGTCGAGCAGCGACTCGTCGGCGGTGCGCGTCCACCGGGCGGTGATCATCCCGGCGGGTTCCAGCAGCGCCAGCTTCGCGATCCGTACCTACCACAATCCGGTCACGAAGTCGGTGACGATCCAGGCGTCGCTGGGCGAGGTGGTCTTGACGTCGGCCCAGGGCCAGGCGACCCTGGCGGCGCCGCTGACGATCACCGGGGGGTAGCCGCCCGCCCGGCCTCCCCCGCCGAATGGAAAACGGCCCGGCGCGTCTGCGC
>CAXTWM010000162.1:0-10874 GCA_964247915.1 uncultured Armatimonadales bacterium
ACCGGGGGTGGGGGCCATCCCTTTACCCCTTCAGCAGTGTCTTGGCTGCTGATTTGCTGGACTGCGTATCCCCGTCTTTGTCCGTTTGCCGGGTCAGCACCGGCTCGCCCGACGAGGGCCAGCGGCGGGCCAGGACTTCGTGCAGGGCCAGGCAGGCGATCAGCCACGGGACGCCCGCCGTCCAGCCCGCCAGCACGTCGGTCGGGTAATGCACCCCCACATAGACCCGCGAGGCGCCGATGGAGAAGACGACCAGGACGGTCACGATCCGTACCATGAGCCGTGCGATAGGGTTCTTGAACAGGTGCAGCACGAAGTAGCCCAGCAGCCCGTAGACCACCATCGCGATCAAAGAGTGGCCGGACGGGAACGAGTACCCCGTCTCGTGCAGCAGGGGCTGGAACGAGTGGGGGACGGCCTGGGGCCGGGGGCGCTGAACGAACAGCTTGATGCCCTGGATGATGACGCCAGCCCCGATCACGGCGATCGGCAGTGTCCAGGCCGCGCCTCGCACCTTGCGCCAGAAGAAGCCGATGATCGTCCCCAGAAGCGCAATGCCGACGATCACCGGAGGCGATCCCGAGTGCGCGAGGAAGATCGCTATTTCATTCGGTACGGGAGAGCGATGCTGGTACATCCACTGAAGAAGGGAAAAGTCGAACGGCAGAATCTTGTGCCCCGCGTCCGTCACGGTGTCGAATATCCTGACGAAAATGACCGTGAACAGGATGCTCAGGACGACGCCGGCGGCGAGGTGCCATGCGACAATCTTGGGCGCTGCCCCCGTAGCATTGGCCTGCCGGATCTTCTGCCCGGCCTGGTGGATAACATTGCTCATGGCCGCGTTTATACCCGCTTTCGCGCCCCTGCCACGGATTTCTTCGCGGAACGCGGTTGCCTTGCGGGGTGTTATTAAGGTACAATGCGGAGTTGGCCGCCTTTAAGGCCCGCCGATGGGTGTTCCCACGGCAACGATAGGAGAAGCGACATGAAGACCGGCATCCATCCCGAATACAAAGAAGCCTCGATCACCTGCGGCTCCTGCGGACACGTCTACCAGACCCGCTCGACGGGCGAGAAGCTGTCCACGGAGATCTGCGGCAACTGCCACCCGTTCTACACCGGCAAGCAGAAGCTGCTCGACAGCGCGGGCCGCGTGGACAAGTTCCTGTCCAAGTACGGCATGAAGAAATAGCAGCGCCCGCAGTCCCCTTTCCGCCCGTGCCCGTTCAGGCAGGCGGGGAGGGGGCTGTTTTCATGTGCGGGCCAAACCCCCAGGAGCGAGAACTTATGCCGGACGAGCGGACGCAGTACGGCGGCCAGGCCGTGGTCGAGGGCGTGATGATGCGCAGCCCGCGCTTCTTCGCCGTCGCCTGCCGCCGCCTGTCCACCCAGGAGATCGTCATCGAGCTGGAACCCATCGAGAAGCACCTGCGCGCGGTCCAGTGGCTCAACAAGCCCTTCCTGCGCGGCTCGCTGGCGCTGATCGACGCGATGGCGCTGGGCATCAAGGCGCTGACCTACGCGGCCAACGTCCAGGCGACGGACGACGGTATCCCCGAAGACAAGGCGGAACGGGCCGCCGCCGGGGCGGCGAATCTGGCGATGGGCGAGGGCGTGTTCGCCCCCCCCGCCCCCAATTCTGGGGGAGCCGGATCAGGGGGGGAGGCCCCTCTGGCTCCCCCAGGATTGGGGGCCGGGGGGCGATCTTCCGCCCCCATCAACGGCATCGCCATCGGCCTGACCACCGTGGTTTCGCTGGCCTTCGGCTTCGGCCTGTTCTGGACCCTGCCTGCGCTGCTGACGGACAAATTCTTGCCGAGTCACGGCCGCCTGATGTCCAACCTGACTGAAGGCGGCGTCCGGCTCGCCATCTTCTTCCTGTACATCGCGGCCATCTCGCAGATGAAGCACATCCAGCGCGTATTCCAGTACCACGGCGCGGAGCACAAGGCTATCAACACCCTGGAAGCGGGTCTGCCGGTGACATTGGACAACGCCATGCGAGCCAGCCGGATTCATCCGCGCTGCGGGACCAACTTCATCTTCATCGTGCTGATCACGTCCATCGTCGTCTTCTCGGTCGTCCCGCGCCACGCCTTCTCTGAGGGCATCGGCCCCGTCCTCGAAACCGTTGGCCTGCGCCTGCTCCTGCTGCCGGTTGTGGCGGGCATCGCCTTCGAGATACTGAAGTGGGCGGGGAGCAACCGCGACAAAGCCTGGGCGCAGGCGCTCATCGCGCCGGGCCTGTGGACGCAGTACCTGACCACGCGCGTCCCCGACGAGAGCCAGATCGAGGTCGCCATCGCCGCGCTCGACGCCGTGTGGATGCGGGAGCACGACGGGGCGCGGCTCGTTCCGGCAGACGAAGAGGGCGAGATGGCGGCGGTCGTGGCGTAGGCGCTTCCCATGGCCAGCGCGACACCACGGGCTGAAGCCCGTGGCTACACGGATGGGCCGCCCCTTCGGGGCTTCGGAGAAAGCCGCTGGTGATCGGCAGCCTTGTCTAAAGCCCCGAAGGGGCGGCCCATCCGAATAGACTTGCCCTTCAGGGCGGGTTCATGCGAGGACACACCTTATGTTCGAGAAGCTAGCGGAAGTCGAAGAACTTTACCAAGAGCTGGAGCGCCGCATGAGCGACCCCGCGCTTGTGGGCGACATGGACGAATACCGGCGCGTCCACAAGCAGTACAGCGACCTCTCGGAGATCGTCGCCAAGTTCCGCGCCTACAACGAGACCCAGCGGCAGGCCGAAGAGACCGAGGAGATGCTGCGCGGGCCGCTCGACGACGAGATGCGCGACCTGGCCCAATCCGAGTTCGACGACCTGCGCGCCCGCCGGGCGGCCCTGGAGAACGACCTCAAGGTCATGCTGCTCCCCAAGGACCCGAACGACAAGAAAGACGTGATCCTGGAAGTGCGCGGCGCGGAAGGCGGCGACGAGGCCGCCCTGTTCGCCGGCGACCTGCTGCGGATGTACCTGCGCTACGCCGACAAGCGCGGCTGGAAATACGAGCTGCTGAACTCCACCGAGACCGGCAACGGCGGCTACAAAGAGGCCGTGATCGAGATTCACGGCGAGGGCGCCTACTCAGCCCTCAAGTTCGAGTCCGGCGTCCACCGCGTTCAGCGCGTCCCCGCCACCGAGGCCAGTGGGCGGCTGCACACCAGCAGCGCCACGGTCATCGTCATGCCCGAGGCCGAAGACGTCGAGATCGAGATTCCCGACAAGGACATCAAGCGCGAGCACACGCTCTCGCAGGGCGCGGGCGGCCAGAACGTCCAGAAGAACGAAACGGCGGTCCGGCTGACGCACCTGCCGACGGGCATCGTCGTGACGTGCCAGGACCAGCGCTCGCAGCTCCAGAACTACGAGAAGGCCATCCGGGTGATGAAGTCCCGGCTGTACGACATCGAGATGCAGAAGCAGAACGACGCCATCGGCGGCACGCGCAAGTCCCTGATCGGCTCCGGGGGCCGCGAGTCCAAGATCCGCACCTACAACTTCCCCCAGGACCGCCTGACCGACCACCGCATCGGCCTGACCGTCCACAACCTGCCCACCATCCTCGGCGGCGAGATCCAGACGATCATTGACACCCTGGTCAACGCCGACCAGGCCGAAAAGCTCAAGCACGAGACCGAGGCGTAACACCCCGCAAGGGCGAACCTCGTGTTCGCCCCTTCTTCGCGGTGTTCGCGTCCTGTTCCCATCAAGGCTGCCGCTCATGCGTACCCGCCCGACCCCGATGACATGGGACGAGTTTCACCTGCTCCCGCGCCGCCCCGGCTGGAAGCACGAATACATGGGCGGCAAGGCGTACATCCAGCCGCGCCCATCCGTCGCCATTGCCCGCGCGCCGGTCATGCCGCGCTCCGTGTCGGCCCCCGACGGCTTCCGGCTGCGGCCCGCCACACCCGCCGACGCGCCGCTCCTCATCCATGCCTTCTTTGACGCCTTCCGCGACTCGATAGACTACTGGGACTATCCTCTGCCCCGCATTCGGACCGATGCGCGGGAGAGTATTGAGACCTGCTTCGCCGGCAAACGCGGCCTGTTCCACCCCGCCTCCCGCCTGGCCTTCGCCCCGACGGGCCGCTCCGTCGCCGGGGCTGCCCTCGTGGCCGAAGATGCCGACGGCCCGAACCTCGATCTGCTGTTCGTCCGCCCGCGCTGGCAGCGCCGGGGCCTGGCCGCCGCCCTGGTCCAGTCCACGATGAACGCCCTGCACGACGCGGGTGAGTCGCACCTCGATGGCGGGTACAACGTCGCCAACGAGGCCAGCGCCGCCGTCCACCGCCGGCTCGGCTTCCAGGAGTTGCCGGACCTGCTGAACGCCCAGGACGAGCTGCACTGCGCCCGGCACGAACTGCGGCGGCGCGAAGGGGCGGGGGATTTGGCGGGCGCGGAGCGGCAGGAATTGGAGGGGCGCGTGGCGCATTGGGAGGCGGCCTACCAAGAGCTGTGCGCCGTCCGCGACCGCGACGGCTACGAGGCCGTTTCGCCGATCCTGCGGCGGGGGCGGGCGCGAAAGAAGGAGACACCCCCATGACCATCCCCATTGAGTTCGACGAACGACTGACCCAGATCGCAGGCGGCGCGACCGGCCTGGAGGTGAACGCGACCAGCGTCCACGGCGCGCTCATCCAGGTCGCCAAAGCCTACCCAGCCTTTCGGATGTTCAACTGCGACGGCGAGCTGCGCTCCATCCTGCGCGTTCACCGCAACGGCTCGCCCGCTCAGGTCGGTGACGCTCTGGCCGAGGGTGACACGCTGCGGCTCTCGCTGGGATGAGTGACAGCCAAGAAGAGGGCGACACGGGGCTGAACCCCCGTGCTTTAGAAGGGCAACTTCCCGCCTTCGCGGGCAGAAGAACACGAGACAGCCCCGCGCCTACGGCATTGCGCCCGCGCCCCTCCGGGTCTGCCAGTGCAGAGGCGGGGGCTTGCACTTCTAAAGCACGGGGGTTCAGCCCCGTGGAAACGGCATCTCACCCTCCCCACCCGGCCTACTCCCCCGCGCTCTGCTGCAAGATCTTGGCGATCAGGCCCGTCCAGCCCGTCTGGTGATTGGCCCCCAGGCCTGCGCCGGTGTCGCCGTGGAAATACTCGTAGAACAAGGGCAGATCGCGCCAGTGGGGGTCGTCGGCGAAGACCTTCGCGCCGCCGTGGGCCGGGCGATGGCCCGACTCGTCCGGCAGGAACAGGCGGCCCAGGCGGGCGGACAGGTCGGCGGCCACCTCCCACAGCGTCATCCAGACGCCGCTGCCGGTCGGGCATTCCACCTTGTAGTCGTCGCCTAAGTAGTGGTGAAACTTTTGCAGCGACTCGATGAGGAGGTAGTTGACCGGGAACCAGACCGGGCCGCGCCAGTTGGAGTTGCCGCCGAACACCTCCGTCTGCGACTCGGCCGGCTCGTACCCGACCGTGTAGTCGCGGCCCCCCACGGACAGCACATACGGGTGGTCGCGGTGACACTGGGACAGGGCGCGGATGCCGTAGGGGGACAGGAACTCGGCCTCGTCCAGCATGATCCGCAGGACGCGGCGCAGGCGGTCCGGGTTGACGATCGCCAGCAGGAGGCGCTCGCCCTGGCCGGGGATGCTCAGGGAGGGCAGGGCGGTCAGGTCGGGCCGGTAGTCCACGAACCAGTCCATGCGGCGCTTGAAGTGGGGCATCCGGTTCAGGGTCTTCGGCTCCAGCGTTTCGACGGCGAACAGGGGGATCAGGCCCACCATCGAGCGGACCTTCAGCGGCAGCGTGGACCCGTCGGGCCGCTGCAAGACATCATAGTAGAAGCCGTCCTCCTCGTCCCAGAGGCGCGTGCCGCCAAGCCCATCCTCCTGCCCGATGTCGTTCATGGCGTAGGCAATACGAACGAAGTGCTCGAAGAACTTGGAGGCGACGTCCTCGTAGGCCGGGTTGTCGCGGGCCAGCTCCAGCGCGATGGTCATCAGGTTGAGGCAGTACATCCCCATCCAGCTCGTGCCGTCCGCCTGCTGGATGTGCCCCCCCGTCGGCAGCGGCGCGCTGCGGTCGAAGACGCCGATGTTGTCCAGGCCCAAAAAACCGCCCTGGAAGACGTTGCGCCCCTCGGCGTCCTTGCGGTTCACCCACCAGGTGAAGTTCATCAGGAGTTTATGAAAGACGCGCTCCAAAAACGCCCGGTCCGGCCCCACCCGCTTCTTCTCGATCTTGTAGACGCGCCAGGCCGCCCAGGCGTGCACGGGCGGGTTGACGTCGCTGAACTCCCACTCGTAGGCCGGGAGCTGGCCGTTGGGGTGCATGTACCACTCGCGCAGCATCAGCACGAGCTGTTCCTTGGCGAAGTCCGAATCAACGAGCGCGAGAGGGATGCAGTGGAAGGCCAGGTCCCAGGCGGCGTACCACGGGTACTCCCACTTGTCCGGCATCGAGAGCACGTCGGCGTTGAACAGGTGCGCCCACTCGCCGTTGCGCCCCCCGCGCCGATCCGGCGGCGGCGGCTGGGCTGGGTCGCCCGCCAGCCACTGCTCCTGGACATAGTGGTAGAACTGCTTGGACCAGAGCAGGCCCGCGAACGCCTGCCGCATGACGGTCTTGGCGTCATCCGAAAGCCGCGCGGGGATGACCTCGGCGTAGAACTCGTCCGCCTCGGCCCGGCGGGCGGCGAAAACGGCGTCGAAGTCGCCGGCCCCGTCCGGCGGCAACGGCTGGCAGTCGGTCAAGCGCAGGCGGACCGTCGCCGTCTCGCCAGGCGCCAGCTCAAACGCATAGTGCGCGGCGGCCTTGGTGCCGGTCTCCTGAGGGTTGACGGCCCCGGCCCGCCCTTCCACCAAGAAGTCGTTGATGCCGTCCTTGACCCAGGGCGTCGGGTTCGCGCTGCCGTACAGCCGCGCGGCGTTGGTCTCGTTTTCGGTGAACAGCAGCGGCGGCCCGCCCTCGCAGGTCAGCCAGCGCGGCCCGTAGTAGGGGTGGACGGCCTCGACCTGGGCGGTCCCCGCCTGAGCGGCGCGGCCCAGCCTGGGGCGCGGGCCGTCGTGCCCCCAGGCCCAGGTGTTGCGGAACCAGAGCGTGGGCAGGATGTGCAGCGGGGCCGCGTCCGGCCCCCGGTTGACGGCGGTGATCAGGATGCAGACGTCGTCCGGCCCGGCCTTGGCGTACTCGACGAACACGTCGAAGTAGCGCCCCCCGTCGAAGACGCCGGTGTCCAGAAGCTCGAATTCCCCCTCCGCCCGCCCCCGCTTCCTGTTTTCGGCCACCAGTTCGGCGTAGGGGAAGGCGGCCTGCGGGTACTTGTACAGGTATTTCATGTACGAGTGCGTGGGCGTGGAATCCAGGTAGAAATACTGCTCCTTGACGTCCTCGGCGTGGTTGCCCTCGGACCCGGACAGGCCGAACAGCCGCTCCTTCAGGATCGAGTCTCGCCCGTTCCACAGGGCCGGCGCGAAACAAATCAACTGGTGCCGGTCCGAGATGCCCGCCAGCCCGTCCTCGTCCCACCGATAGGCCTTGGACCGGGCCGAATCGTGGGGCAGATAGTCCCAGGCCGCGCCGTCGGGCGAATAGTCCTCGCGCACCGTCCCCCACGACCGCTCGCTGAGGTACGGCCCCCACCGCTTCCAGTGCGCCGTCCGCCGCCGCGACTCGTCCAGCCGCTTCCCTTCCTCCGTCCTGGCCTCTCCTGTCTTGGCCACAGCCTTCTTTCCCGTCTTCCCGTTCGTCTGCTTTTCTTCCGCCACGCACGCCGCCTTTCCCGCCCCCGTCCCGTTCCCGCAGGCACGTCCTCGTCCGCGCGGCATCATAGGAGAGTATAGCACAGGCGGCAGCGTTGTCGGGCGGGCGGGGTCGGCTCTCACCACTTGTCCCAGGCGTGCTTGTCCAGCCGGACATTGGAGATAATGACCTTGCCCCCTGCCCCCGGACCGTCCGGTGTGGGGAGCGCCCCGCCCTCAGTCCCGCGCCAGACCAGGCCGTTCAGGGGCACCGTGATCTGCGCCGGCGGGTTCACGAACTCCGGCGCGTGGATGTCGGAGGAGACCGCCAAGTCGCGGCCTATCGGCAAGGGCTGGGCGGGACGGTCCGCGATCCACCCACGCAGGTAGGGCCAACCACCAAGGTTGATGACTGTCCACGGGCGGTCTAGATGCGGGCGACCGTCCACCAGGACCTGAGTAGTCGTCCCCATATAGGGATAGGCATGAAGCATCTGGTCCAGGGTGAAGCTGCTACAGTGAACAGGCTCGCCATCGGGAACTGACTGGAGCGGCTCCACCTGGGAACTTGCGTCGAAGTCAGCCGTCCCGAAGCCCTGCTTGCGGTCTCGGACGAAGGTCCCCGGCTCTTTGTCCCACGCGGGGGCCTGGTACTCCCGCTGCGGGAAGGCTGTGAAATCTTCCCAGGCGTGGCTGTCCAGCGTGGCCTTTGCGCCTTCGGGCAGCTGCATGATCGGGCCGAGGGGGGTGTTTTGAAAGCACGGCTGGAAGGTGTTGCGGGCGGACCCGGTGTAGCAGTTCGCGGGGTGACTGCCGACCGCCAGCGTCAGTGGAGTCAGCCCCCGAGAATCCTGCACGGACGGAGTCGGATAAAGATCAAGCGCGTTCCCCTGCACAAGACGCACGATGTCACCCCGCCGAATCCAGGTGCGCTGGTAATAGCGGCCATCGTAGCGCGTCATCATCCACATCGGCGTGGCCGTTCCCGCGCCGGTTTCCTCAAAAACGCAGGTCGGCCCTACCGGGCCTCCGACGCCGAAGCTCACGCCGGTGAACTGCGGCCTGTAGAACGTGCAGCCGTCCGGCACGGCGTTCAGTGGATAGGCCGTCGGTTCCGGCGACGTTACACTGCGCCCAAAGCGGGAAGCATCCCAAAAAGAACGGAGCACAATTCGGTACTGCGGATGCGGCCCCTGACTCAGATTAAGCTTGCGGTAGAACTCGGCGTCCGGTGCCGCTACGGTGAAAGGATCGGCGCGCGGCGAGGGAGCCGCAGACGGCAAACTCAGAGGCGGTATGTGCGGCGGGGCTGGCATGGGAGAAGCGTTCCGGGATAAGACCGCAACGGTGGACGCGGCACAGGCCAGGGCGACGAAAAGGAGCGTCTTCTTCTGAAGGCGGTCCATTAGGTGCGTGTCCGTCCGGGACTGAGGGTGGGCGGACGCGCTTTGCCTGAAAGCCGGATCGTCCTGCTCGCGCTGCGCCAGCACCTCCGCCCAGATCTCTTCGGGAGTCGCCTCCAGGCTCAACTCTTCCACCGACTGCCCAATCGGAATCGTGTCCGCGAGAAACCGTGCTTCTTCTTCCTGGCGCCGGGCAGCTTCTTCCTTCCGCGCTCTCAGGACGGCCAGTGCTCTGGTCAATTCTTGGGCGGTGACGCGGCGTTGTGACGCGGGAACGTCGGCACTAGTACCGGGCTGCTCAGGCTGCGACATGGCGTTGACCTCGCTTCCTTCCAACTGTCCGTCAGCCATTCGCCGGGCGGGTCTCATTTTCCTGCATGGACGGCTTGGCGGGTCCGACGCAGGAACCCGCGCCGGGCGCGGCGAATAGTCCCCCAGTATCCGAATGTCGCAGGAGACACACGCCATGACCTTGCAGCCGGACCCGACGCCGGGGGACACGTCCTGGTTCACGCAGGCCCGCTTCGGGCTGTTCATCCACTGGGGATTGTACGCCCTGCCCGCCCGCCACGAGTGGGTCAAGAACCAGGAGAAGGTCTCGGATGCGGACTACGAGAAATACTTTCGGCACTTCGACCCCGACCTGTACGACCCGAACGTCTGGGCGGCGGCGGCCTCGGACGCGGGCATGGGGTACTTCGTGGTCACGACCAAGCACCACGAGGGCTTCTGCCTGTGGGACTCGGCCCTGACGGACTACAAGGCCACGAACACGCCCTACGGGAAAGATCTGCTGCGCCCGATGACTGACGCCTTCCGGGCGAAGGGCCTGCGGGTCGGCTTCTACCACTCGCTGCTCGACTGGCACCACCCGGACTACCTCGTGGACGACCTGCACCCGATGCGCGACGATGGCGAAGCGCGGGCGTCCAACGCGGGCCGGGACCTGAGCCGCTACCAAGACTACCTGCACGGGCAGACGCGCGAGCTTTTGACGCAGTTCGGGCCGGTAGACATTATGTGGTACGATTTTTCGTATGGCGGCATGGGCAAGGAGCAGTGGCGCTCCGAGGAGCTGATTCAATACATCCGCTCGGTGCAGCCGCAGATCATCCTGAACGACCGCCTGCAAATGGGCTGGGACATCAAAACCCCCGAGCAGTACCAGCCGCGCGGGTGGGTGCATGTGGACGGCAAGCCGGTGGTCTGGGAGGCCTGCCAGACCTTCAGCGGGTCGTGGGGCTATCACCGCGATGAGGAGTCGTGGAAGAGCCTAGACCTGCTGGTCCAGATGCTGATCGACAGCGTGAGCAAGGGCGGCAACCTGCTCCTGAACGTCGGGCCGACGGGGCGGGGCGAGTTCGACGCCCGCGCCCTGGACCGGCTGGCCGGGATGGGCGAGTGGATGAAGCGGCATGGGCGGTCCATCTACGGCTGCACGCAGGCCCCGGACGACATCAAAACGCCCCAGGACTGCCGCCTGACCTTTAACCCGAAGACGAACCGCCTCTACGTCCACCTGTTCGCCTGGCCGTTCGGCGAGGTGCATCTGGACGGGATGGCGGGCCGCGTCGCCTACGCCCAGCTTTTGAATGACGCTTCCGAGATTCTGATGGGCCAGGACGGGTGGGCGGCGGGCCAGCCCGGCGGCGGCGCGGGCGAGGGCGCGCTGGTCCTGCGGCTGCCGGTCAAGAAGCCGCCGGTGACGGTGCCCGTCATCGAGCTGTTCCTGAAGTGAGGGAGAAAGCCCCCACCCCCGGCCCCGGCGGGCAGGGAC
>CAXTWM010000163.1:0-10838 GCA_964247915.1 uncultured Armatimonadales bacterium
CCCATGCGCTTCCTCCTCCTTGCCGGACTCGTGGCCGTCGGCGTCGCCGTCCTGCTCCTGCCGCGCCCCGCCGACGCCGCGCCGCCCCCGCCGCTGTCCGCGCCCACCGCGACGCCCGCCGCTGAACAGAGCGACGACGTCCGTCCGCCCGTCGTCACGCCGCAGACCAAGCGCTACTCGCGGACGCGCTACGCGCTCTACTTCGCCGGGACGGCTTATGGATTGCTCGCCTTGTGGGGCACGCTGGCGACCGGGCTGTCCGCGCGGCTGCGGCGCGTCGTCCAGCCGCTCCGCTTTTCGTTGCTCCAACTCGCGGCCTACTACGCCCTGCTGACGCTGGTTCTGCTGGCCGTCCACGCCCCCCTGACCTGGTACAGCGGCTACTTTCTGGAACACGCCTACGGGCTGTCGTCGCAGAGCGCCCTCGCCTGGGCGGGCGATCTGGCGAAGGGTGTTGGGGTGGATGTGGCGACGACGGTGCCCGTCCTGTGGCTGCTGTTTTGGCTCATCAAGCGCTCGCCGCGCCGCTGGGGGCTGTGGTTCTGGGGGGCGCTCATCCCCCTCATCGCCTTCGGTATCTTCGTGTCGCCGCTGGTCATAGACCCGCTGTTCAACAGGTTCACCCCCATGCCGCCCGGCCCGCTGAAGACGCGGATCGAGGCGCTGGCGGCCCAGGCGGGCATCCCCGACGCGCCGGTCTACGTCGTGGACAAGAGCAAGCAGACGCACTCGACCAACGCCTATGTGACGGGCATCGGGTCGTCCGCCCGGATCGTCCTGTGGGACACGACATTGCAGCGGATGCCTCAAGACCAGATCCTCGCCGTCGTCGCGCACGAGATGGGCCACTACGTCTTGAAGCACCTGTATTGGGGCTTCGCGGCCAGCGTCGGCGGCCTCCTGCTCCTCTTGCCGCTGGCGCAGCGATTCGCCGAATGGCTCCTCGCCCGCTTCGGCCCGCGCTGGGGCGTCACGGGGTTGACGGACTACGCCGCCACGCCCGCCCTGCTGCTGACCGTGTCCCTGTTCAGCTTCGGGCTGGCCCCCGTCACCAACGCCGCCTCGCGCCTGATCGAGCACCAGGCGGACGCCTACGGCCTGGCCATCACCGGCGACCGCCCGGCGATGGCGCGCGCCTTCGTCTCGCTCTCCGAGCAGAACCTGAGCGACCCGAACCCGCCCGCCTTCATCAAGTTCTGGCTGTTCACCCACCCCCCGCTCCAGGAGCGCATTGATTTCGCGCTGGGCCGGAAATAGCCCGGCCCTGAAGGGCAGGGTCCTTTTCTTGCCTTTCGCGCCTCTCCCTGTCATAATAAGGCAGGATGTTATCCAGGAGGGACCAGACATGGCGGGGAAAGACGTTTCGGGCGGGGCGGGCGCGGGTCGCACCATCATTGAGGAAGTGCGGCAGACCATCACCTTCGTGGAAGAGGTGACGGGCCTGCCGTCTCGCTGGAACGGCGGCCTGCTGATCCTGGAGGACGGCATGGGTGAGGCGCGGACCGCGCAAATGCTGGCCCGCGTCCCCTACCTCGCTAAGAAGGAATGGAGTTGCGCCATCACGGTCCTGGCGAGCGTTTTACAGGACGACCAACGCTGGCGGACATTGCTGCACGAGGGGCTACACTCCGTCTCGGTCGGTCTGACTCAAGAAAACTATAATCGGTTCGCGCCCTGGGAGGAGGCGGTCGTCGAGGGCTTGCAGCGGCTTTACCGTCCCTTTCTATTCGCCCGGCTGGGCCTGAGCGTCCCCGAAAGCCGATTCAGTGGCCTCGAAGCGACATGGCCTTACAATCATGCGATAGCCGCCCTGGGTCGAATCGTCGCCGAGCGGCCCGAAGTTCCCGCTCGCGACTTTCTGGAAGGGATGCTGCGGACGCCCCTGCCGGACCGTCCGGCCTTCGCCTTTGAGTGGGGCCGTCAAGCCGCCGACTTTGTTCACTTCAAGCGCGTCTACGCCGCCGCCAGCGGTGTTCTGCGGTAAGAGGATAAGGAGAAACCCATGAGCGAGAAAACCGTGAGCGAGGGGCCGGGAAGCCGGTGGCAGCTAGAATTTCCGCCCGAAATCCAAGCCAAGCGCGAACCGATCCTGGCCGCCCTAGTTCGTGCGATGGACGAGCGGACCGTCGAGGCCGTCCGGGAGGCGCAGACATTGGCCGGCGAGTGGCTGGCCCGTCACCCCGAAGACCTGGCGATCTGGGACGCGGGCGAGCCTATCGCCATGCTGGCCGACGCCCTGGCCTGGATGGAGGCACAGAAGGACCGGGAGGAGATGGAAGCCTGGAAGCGCCACAAAGCTGATGTCAAGGCCGACGCCGCCTCACGCTGACGCCACCCGCCCCGTCTTAAAAATAAGTGGGGCTTTTTTCGCCTCCGGCCCCCGCCCCCGAAGCCTCCACGACCGTCAGCCTCGGCCTGCTGCTGGCCCTGCGGATGGGCGGGCTGGTCGCCGCGGGGAGGCGGCGGAAGGCGTAGCCCCTCTCGGCTCGCCTGTGGCTTGCCACCCTTCCCTGTCGAGGAAGGGATAGAGGACAGATCGGAAGCCCCTACCTCTTCTCCAGAGGCAGGGGCTTCTCTTTTTATCTTAGCCGGTCGGTCCCACTTTATCAGCCGCCAGCGGGTAGAATAACACCGGGAAGGGAACCAGGCCATGACCGCCATCCAGGAAGCCGAAAAACTGCTGCCGAGTCTGACGCGCGGGGAAAAGGCGTAGCTCTTGCAGTGGGTTGCGCGTGACCTCGGCGATGCTTTCCCCGGCGTCGAGAGCGTCCCCAACGTCTGCGGCGGCGAACCGTGCATCGTCCGCTCGCGCCTCCCCGTCTGGCTTCTGGAACAGGCGCGGCGTCTGGGCACGAGCGAGGCGGGACTGCTGCAAGCCTATCCCACCCTGCGCGCTCAGGATCTGGCGAACGCCTGGAACTATGTCCGGGCGCATCCCGAAGGAATTGGCCGGCAGATTCGTGAGAATGAAGCACTGCCCCCGGAATGAATTCCGGGTCTGTGAAAGTGCAGCCGTCCGTGGGTAAGGACTAAGGATTAGCCAGGACCGGCATCCAAGCCTCGTCTTCTGTCCGCGCAGGCGGACATTCGCTCTATCGGAGACCCGGAATTCATTCCGGGGACACTAGGTTTCACTAACGAAAGATCACCCCACCATGAGCAACATCACCCTGCGCCACGCCGGGCGCGCGGACGCCGAGGCGGTCATCGGGCTGATCGTGGCCCTGGCCGAGTTTGAAAACCTGCCGCCGCCGGACGCGGACGCGCGGGCGCGGCTGGTCGAGCACGGGTTCGGGGACAGTCCCCAGTTCGAGGTCCTGCTGGCCGAGGTGGAGGGGGCGCCCGGCCCGGTCGGGTACGCGCTGCTGCTGCAAACGTACTCGACGTTTCTGGCCCAGCCGACGCTGTTCCTGGAAGACGTCTTCGTGCTGCCCGAATACCGCAAGCGCGGCATCGGGAAGGCGCTGCTGCGCGAGGGCGTCCGCATCGCCTTCGCGCGGGGCTGCGGGCGGATGGAGTGGACCTGCCTGGACTGGAACACGAGCGCGCAGGCGCTGTACGAGCGCATGGGCGCGCGCCGGATGCGCGAGTGGTATCTGTACCGGATGACGCGCGACGCGATGGCGCGGATGCTGGGCGAGGACGGGGATGTCTAGATATGTTTAAGCCGGGCCAGGTCTGGAACGACACGGAGGGCAGGCCGATCCAGGCGCACGGGGGCGGCGTCCTGTATGATAACGGGACGTACTACTGGTTCGGCGAGAACAAGGACGCGCCCAACGCGGGCGGGGCGCGCGTGGACGTGGTCGGCGTCTCGTGCTACTCGTCCCCGGACTTGCTCCACTGGAAGAACGAGGGCGTCGTGCTGCCCGCCGTCCCGGATGATCCGGCCCGCGACCTGCACCCGAGCCGCGTGGCCGAGCGGCCCAAGGTGATCTACAACGCCCTCACCGGGCAGTACGTCCTGTGGCTGCACAGTGACAGCCCCGATTACACCTACGCCCGCACGGGCCGGGCCGTCAGCGATTCGCCGACCGGGCCGTTCCGCTACCTCGGCAGCATCGCCCCGGCGGGCGCGGACAGCCGGGACATGACCGTCTTCCAGGACACCGACGGCGCGGCCTACCTGTTCTTCTCGTCGGACTGGAACAAGACGGTCAAGATCGCCCGGCTGACGGACGACTATTTGGACACCACGGATGCGGTCGCCAAGGCGTTCGTCGGCCGGTCGCGCGAAGCGCCCGCCGTGTGGACACATGAAGGCCGCTACTACTTCATCGGGTCGGGCTGCACCGGCTGGGCGGCGAACGAGGCCGAGTACGCCGACGCCCCCTCGCCGCTCGGCCCGTGGGAGGTCCGGGGAAACCCCTGCGTCGGGCCGGGGGCCGAAACCACCTTCGGCGCCCAGAGCACGTTCGTCCTGCCCGTGGCGGGCCGTCCCGGCGCGTTCCTCTTCCTGGCCGACCGCTGGAACGCCGGCAACCTGCAAGACTCGCGCTACGTCTGGCTGCCGCTGGAGATGGACGGGGATCGGGTTACTATTCGGTGGCGGGACGAGTGGGACTTGTCGGTGTTTGATGACGGCAGGTAAGGGCGCGCATACAGGAGAGATAGGCGTGTCAATAGAAAGATTGAAATCGATTGTCGCCCCGCCGGAGCGTCCGATAGATGCCGGCACCGCCGAGGCGTGGCCTGAAGCCGAGCGCACTTTGGGAACGCCTCTGCCAAAAGATTATAAGCAGCTGGTCAACCTCTATGGTGTAGGATGGTTTGCCCAGTGGATATACGTCAACAGCCCTTTCTCATCGTGGTTCTTGCTGGGCGAGCCTGAGCTACTCAAGTTCATTGTCAGCGGGCGTGACGAGTTGCCGGAGTATTACCATCCGTTTCCTGCTTTTCCTGAACCTGGCGGTTTATTGCCGTGGGGCGGTGATGATAATGGTGGGCTATTTTGCTGGCTGACGGATGGGCCGCCTGATACCTGGACAACGGTGAACCTTGACAATGATTATTCCGAAGACTATCGGGAACTCCTGTACTCAGTCACCGATCTGCTTGCTGGCTGGCTGACCGGCGAAATCGTCGGCGATTGGTATCCTGAAGACGTTGTACCAACTCAAAGGCAGGTGTTCACGCCAAGCACACCGGGCACTGAAGTACCCGTCTGAGAAGCCTGTGGCTGACTGTCCTACGGACAGAGGAACAAACTAATTCTCTTCCGTTCCCTGAACGGTCGGCGCAAAGCGCCTCCGAGACGGGTATTTCAATGCCCGGACTTTCCAGAAGCGATAGCCACGCGGAAACATCCTCGTGACGGTTCCTGTCACATTTTCCGCGTGTTTGGTGTATAATGGTACGAATACCTGGGCCGAGACGCCGCTGTCCTGGTCTGCTCTTCTGCTGCGCCCAATGCCGGGCCGACTGCGGACGCCGCCTGCTGGCGCGTCCCTCTTCCCATTCCTACCACTGAGTCACCGCCGATTCACTCCCCATTCGGATACGGAAAGACAACGAAACAGGAAACACTATGACCCGATTGCACTTCAAATCGCCCGGCGCGGCGGCGCTCGCCGCCGGAGCCGCCGTCCTCGGCGCACTGCTGGCGGCGCCCGGACAGGCCGCCCCGGCGTCCGCGTTCCCCCAGGTCGCCTTCACGCAGTACACGCTGCCCAACGGGCTGCGCGTCATCCTCGCCCCGGACTCGCGGCCCGAGGCCCCGCCGGTCATCGCCGCCAACGTCACCTACGACGTCGGCTCGCGGTCGGAGCGGCCCGGCCGCAGCGGCTTCGCCCACCTGTTCGAGCACATGATGTTCCAGGGGTCGGAGAACGTCGCCAAGACCGAGCACATCCGGCTGATCGAGTCCAACGGCGGCTCCATGAACGGCACCACCAACCAGGACCGCACCAACTTCTTCGAGAGCCTGCCCGCCAACCAGCTCGCCCTGGCCCTCTTTCTGGAGGCCGACCGGATGCGCGCGCTGGACATCAGCCAGGCCAACCTGGACAACCAGCGGCAGGTCGTCGAGGAGGAGAAGCGCCAGAGCTACGACAACCAGCCCTACGGGCACACCTACGAGACCCTGCTGGACGAGGCCTACAGCGGCTTCGCCTACAAGCACACGACCATCGGCTCGATGGCCGACCTGGACGCGGCGAGCCTGGACGACGTCCGGCAGTTCCACAGCCAGTACTATGAACCCGCCAACGCCGTCCTGACCGTCACGGGCCGGTTCAACGACGCGGACGCCCGCGCGCTGGTCGCGCGCTACTTCGGCCCCATCAAGCCGGGCACGGCGTCCCCGCCCACCGTCTTTTCCGAACCGACCGTTTATCCGGGGGAGCGGCGCAAGACCCTGTCCGACCCGCTGGCCCGGCAGCCGCAGTACATCGCCGGCTACGTCACCGTGCCGGGCAACGCCCCCGACTTCTACGCCCTCACCGTCCTGGGCAACATCCTGAGCAGCGGCCGGACCTCGCGCCTGTACCGGGCGCTGGTCGAAAAGGACCTCGCGGTCGGGGTCGGGGCCGGGCCGGAGGACTCCACCGGGCCGGGCCTGTTCACGGTCGAGGCGTCCCTCCCGCCCTCCGGGGACGTGGCCGCCGTCGAGGCCGTGCTGAACCAGGAGATCGCCCGCGTCCAGACGGACGGCGTGACCGCCGATGAGGTGGCGACGGCGAAGGTCGAGGAGCGGGTGGGGACGGTCCGGCGGCTCCAGACCGCCCTGGGGCGCGCCCAGCAGCTCGGGCTGTACGCCGTGCAGTTCCATGACCCTAACCGGGTCAACACCCTCCTCGTGGACCTGCAAAAAGTGACCCCCCAGGACGTGCAGCGGGTCGCCCGGAAGTACCTCGTCCCCGCCAACCGCGCGGTCGTCATCACCCAGCCCGCCGGCGCGGCCGGCCCGACGGGAGGGGGCGCCTGATGAAGTCCCCCCTGACAAACGGCGGCTGCCCCCGGAATGAATTCCGGGTCTTCGGCAAAGCGAATGTCCGCCTGCGCGGACAGAAGACGGCCCTCCCTATGTCCGCGAAGGCGGACAGGCGCACTTTCATAGACCCGGAAGTCATTCCGGGGGCGGCGCTGCGTTCCCCCAGCAAAGGCATGAATTTGAAAACTGACTTCTCGTTTCTCCCGCAGACAGTGGCGGGCACATTCGCCGCCCTGCTGCTCACGTCCGGCGCCTCCCTGATGCCGGGCGCCGCCCAGGCGCAGGAGCAGATCGCCGCCCCGGCGAGCCAGATCGCCGCGCCCATGAACCGCGCCCCGGTCGCCAAGGACATCCTCCGCGTCAAGCTGCCCCGCCCGCAGCAGTTCACGCTCCCTGCGGGCGGGGACAAGGCGGGCGGCGCGCACATGCTGGTCGTCGAGGACCACAAGCTGCCGCTGGTGACGATCACGGTCAGCATGAGGGCCGGGTCGCTCTTCGAATCCGCCGCCAAGCCGGGCGTGGCCGAAATGACGGCGGCGGAGCTGGACGAGGGGACGCAGACCCGCGACTACATGCAGCTCGCCCAGGCGACGGAAAAGATCGGCGCCTCCCTGCGCGCCTCGGCGGGGGCCGAGCGGGCCGAGGTCAGCATCAGCGGCCTGTCGGAGAACACGGACGAGCTGGTCGCCCTGCTCGCCGACGTCCTGCTGCACCCGACCTTCCCCGCCGACCGTCTGGCCAGGGCCAAGTTCCAGGCCGTCGCCCTGCGCTCCCAGGAGGAGGTCAGCCCGCAGTTCCTGAGCGGCCAGCTCACGCGGCAGATCCTCTACGGCGCGGCCACGCCCTACGGCCGGCCCGCGCCCACGCCCGCCCAGATCCGGGCCATCACGCCGGATGACCTACGCGCCTTCTACGCCGAGCGCTACCGCAACGCGCCCACGACCCTGATCGGCGTGGCCGGCGACGTCAAGGCGGGGGACATCGAGAAGAAGCTGGCCGCCGCGCTGGCGGGCTGGCCGGCGGCGTCCGGGGCCGAGACCGCCCTGCCCCCCGGCACCTTCCGCCCCGAGGAAAAGACGGCCATCTACCTCGTGGACCGGCCCGGCTCGGCCCAGACCTTCCTGACGTTCACGAACCTGGGCATCAAGCGCACCGACCCGGACTTCTTCCCGCTGACGGTGGCGAACTACATCCTGGGCGGCTCGTTCAACTCGCGCTTGAACCAGGACCTGCGCGAACAGAAGGGCTACACCTACGGCGTCCGCTCGACCGTCTCCACCGCCAAGTACCCCGGCACCTGGACGATGGGCGGCAGCGTCCGCAACGCCGTCACCGCCCCCGCCGTGGGCGGCTTCTACTCGGAGTTCGCCAAGATGCAGAGCGCGCCGGTGACGGCGGCGGAGCTGGACGCGGCCAAGCGGTCCATCGTGGGTTCCTTCGCGCTGACCCTGGAAAGCCCGGCGGGCGTCCTGACGCGCCTGCTGGACGTGGTGGACTACGGCCTCCCCTCGGACTACTGGGACACGTTCCCGCAGCGCATTCAGGCGGTGACGCCCGCCGACATCCAGCGGGTGACGCAGACCTACCTGGGCACGGGCCGGATTCAGGTGATCGCCGTCGGCGAGGGCCGGACGATCCAGCCGGGCCTGGCGGCCTTCGGGCCGGTGACGACCCTGACGCCCCACGACGTCCTCAACCCCAAGGGGACGGGCGCCGCCGTCGCCCCCGCCCCCGGCGTCTGACGTCGCGCAGGGGCGCGGTGTGAAGAGAACGGGGTCAGGGCGACGGTCGCCCTGACCCCGTTTTCGCGTGACGCGCCGGATGCCGATGCCCGCCCGCTCTTGCCTGCCCGTAAAGAGTCACCTATGGCAACACAGTCCCTCACCGCCGACCGCGCCCTGGCCGCCGAGGGCGGCCCCGCCGATCTTGCCGCCTTCTGGCGCATCGCCGCCTTTCTGACCCTGAGCGTGGTCCTCGGCGCCTTCGGCGGGGCTGTCACCGGCGAAAAGACGACGTTTCTGTTCAAGGAGGTGATGCACCTGACGCCCGGCGACATCGGGACATTGGGCATCATCGTCGGCATCCCGGCCTACCTCCAGCCCTTTCTGGGGGCCGGTTCCGACCTGTTCCCCCTGTTCGGCTCCCACCGGCGCTCCTACTACCTCGTGTCGCTCCTCGTGCGGACCGGCGCGTACTGGGGGCTGGCCTGCCTCCACCAGTACCACTACGCCGCCGTGGTCTGCCTGATGCTCGTCCTCGCCTCGGGCGGCGTCCTGGCGACCGTGATGGTCAACGCCGTCATGGTCGCCGTGGGCAACCGCACCCGCCGGCTGGGCCAGCTCCAGAGCCTGATCGTGTTCGTCCCCGCCGTGCTGGGGCTGACCTACACCGCCCGCCTGTCCGGGTACGTCACCCAGCACTGGTCGTACCACCACGCCTTCGGCATGGCCGCCGTCTTGATGCTCCTGCACCTGCCCCTCGTGCTGCTGATTGACGAGAAGAACACCGAAAAGCCGGTCGCCGCCGTCGGGGAGCACGACCGCGCCCACCCGGCCCTGCGCCGCGCGGCCCGGCAGGAGGAGCGCGCCCGGTCCGCCGCCGCCCTGCGCGCCGCCACCCGCTCGCCCGGCCTGTGGGCGGTCATCGGCTTTGTCGCCTACCTGATCCTGACGCCCGGCACCAACAACGCCCAGATCTACTACATGACCGACGTCCTGCACTTCTCCAAGCAGCTCATCGGCAGCCTGGGGGCGTTCTCCTCGGCGGGGTCCATCGTGGCGATGGGCCTGTTCGCGCTTTTCTCCCGCCGGATGCCCGTCCGGGGCCTGGTCTGGTGCGCCTGGGGGATGGACTGCGTCGGCTACCCGATGATGCTGCTGCTGCACGACCCGGCCTCGGCCAAGGTCATCTTCTTTCTCAGCGCGTGTACCGGCATCTGGTATACCCTGTGCCTGTGGACGCTGGCGGCGCGCGCCTGCCCGCCGGGCGTGGAGGGGACGGTCTACGGGCTGGTGATGTCCGCCATGGCTATTGCCGGGGTGCTGTCCGACAAGATCGGCGGGAACTTGTACGACTTCTTCGGCCCGCTCAACACGTCCCACCACTGGACGATCACGCACGGGTGGGACTATTCGCTGTGGGTGGGGCTGGCCTTCACGCTGGTCGGCTTCGTGTTCATCCCGTTCCTGCCCGCCTGGGCCAAGAGCCGGGAGCCGCTGGGCGGGCCGGCGGTTCCCCAGCCGGAGGCAGCCTAGAAGGGGTGGAACCGGCACTTCCAGTGCCGGTTTGAATAGCCGAACGGGCAGGAAAACGCGGCCAGCCTGGCGAATAGCCTCCCACCTGCGACAAACCGGAGTTCGCCATGCTTCCTGCGCCTACGGGCACGGTCACGTTCCTGTTCACCGACATCGAGGGCAGCACCCAGCTCTGGGACGCGCACCCCGACGCCATGCGCCTCGCCCTGGCCCGCCACGACGCCCTGTTGCGCGGGTGTATCGAGC
Organism: uncultured Armatimonadales bacterium; assembly: GCA_964247915.1. Taxonomy (GTDB): domain Bacteria; phylum Armatimonadota; class Armatimonadia; order Armatimonadales; family Capsulimonadaceae; genus JANXMY01. The sequence goes on from CAXTWM010000163.1 coordinate 10,432, forward strand.
AGCAGGACGGCTGCGTCGTCAAGACCACGGGCGATGGCGTTCACGCCGCCTTTGCCACCGCCCCCGAAGCCCTCGCCGCCGTCCTCAGTGCCCGGCGCGCGCTCCGAGCTGAGCCGTGGGACCCGCAGGCGCCGATCTCGGTGCGGATGGGCCTGCACACGGGCATCGCCGAGAGTCGCGACGGCGACTACTACGGCGGCGCGCTCAACCGTGCCGCCCGCCTCTCGGCGGCCGCGCACGGCGGGCAGGTTCTCCTCTCCGCCGCAACGCAGGAGCTGGTGCGTGACCACCTGCCGGACGGGGCGGGTCTGCGCGACCTGGGGCGGCACCGCCTCAAAGACCTGGGCCGCCCGGAGCAGGTCTTCCAGCTCCTGCACCCCGCCCTGCCCGCCGACTTCCCGCCCCTG
>CAXTWM010000164.1:0-10704 GCA_964247915.1 uncultured Armatimonadales bacterium
ACCCCTACTACTACGCCTTCTTCGACGACGTGTGCAGCGAGATCGCCGTGCCCCTGCGGGATGGCAACGGGCACACGCGCGGCGTCATCAACATCGAGAGCTTCCGCCCGGACCACTTCCACGACGCCCACCTGCGCCTGGTGCAGTCGCTGGCCGACATCGCCGTCCTGCGGCTGGTGGCCGACGGGTCGCGCGCCCGCGAGGCCGCCCTGGTCGAGATCGGCCGGGACCTTTCGGCCATCGGCGACGCCGAACAGCTCATGCGCCGCGTCGTGGACGTCGCCTCGGCCCAGCTCCGATTTGAGGACTGCTCGCTCTTCGTGCTGGACAAAGACAAGCAGCTCCTGGTCTTGCAGGCGGCGCGCGGCGGGCTGGCCGGGCGCATCGGGACGGCGACCTACCCGGTCGGCGAGGGCCTGACCGGCTGGGTGGCCGAGCAGGGCGAGCCGATCCGCGTCGGCAACCCGCGCGAGGACCCGCGCTGGCGGGGGCGCTTCGAGGAGTTCCCCATTGAAGACGTCGGCGCGTTCCTCGCCGTCCCCATCTTCGGCCGCAGCGGCGTCCTGGGCGTCCTGCGCGTCCTGCGCCGCAAGAGCGTCGCGCCCTGGTTCCGCCGCGAGTTCACCGAGGACGACGAGAGCGTCCTGCTGACCATCGCCTCGCAGCTCGGCACCGCCATCGAGAACGGGCGCATCCTGGACCGCCTGGTCAACACGGAGCGCATGGCCGCCTGGGGCGAACTCTCGGCCAAAGCCGCCCACATGATCGGCAACCGGACCTTCGCCGTCAAGGGCGACCTCAACGAGCTGGAACACCTGCTGTCCGAACCCGAAGACCGGCGGCCCGAGTACCGCAAGCTGGCCGAAGGCATCCGGCGCGGCATCTTCCGCCTGGAAGAGATCCTCCAGGAGTTCCGGGACTTCGTCCGCGCCACCCAGATCGCCCTGGCCGAGTACGACCTGAACGACCTCCTCCGGCAGTGCGTGGACGAGAGCTTCCCCAAGCGCGGCCCGGTCGCCCTGACCCTGGACCTCGCCCCCGGCCTGCCGTCGGTCCTGGCCGACGCCTCCCGCCTGAAGCGGGCCTTCTCCGAGCTGATCGAGAACTCCCTGTCCTTCCAGCCCGACGGCGGCTCGCTCCTCATCCGCACCCGCCGCGCCGACCCCGCCCAGGCGCACGCCCTGGCCGAGCTTTCGCGGGGCCGCGTCTACCTCCAGATCGAGTTCCAGGACACCGGCCCCGGCGTCCCCCCCGACCTCAAGCCGCGCATCTTCACCCCCTTCTTCACCTCCCGCGCGCGTGGCCTGGGCCTGGGCCTGAGCATCGTCAAGGGCATCCTAGAGGCCCACCGGGGCAACATCGTCGAAGTCGGCCAGTCCGGCAAAGGCGCCCACTTCATCGCCTTCCTGCCCGCGAAGGGGGATTAGCAGAAAGCCCATAGAAGCGTCTTACGCCTTGTGGCGCCACTGCCGGTGGCCACCTGGCCCCGGTTCACCGACGGGAACATTGATGCCCCACGCTTCCATGAGCCGGTCTGCCGCCGCCAGCACTTGTTCTCGTGAGTGATATTCCCCCATCGTTATTGCGCCCGGTGCCGTCTTCCACCGCTTCAACCGTTTCCAATAAACGATCAGGGAGTATGTGCCGTTTGAGTAAGGGATGCGAATCCTTGATACATCTCTCAGAGGTCCATCCCACTGACGACGCAGGAGCGGCCAGCCGGATGTGACGACGTAGGTTTTTTGCTCCAGATTAACCCTCAACTCGCGAGGCTCTCCTACGAGCATAAAGAGAAAAATTCCGGGCGCGCAAACAAACAGAAAAGGCCAGTTCTTCACAAGAACTGCTGTCCATACAAAGCTGGCCGCCATCAATAGACCGAAGATGCTCCATTGAACGGGCTTGGCACAAACCAACTCAGAACCGGCTCGCCCCATGTGCGGCGTTCGCGGCTTGGTAAACATTACCAGAATTGCGGCAACCCATAAGGCGAACGGACTGGTCGCCATTGTCCACCAGAAGTGGGAGGACATCACCTTACTCCTCCGCTTTATTGGGCCTCACCCGCCCTTGCTTGCCGAACAAGTCCGCCACGCGGCTGCGGAAGCCCGGCAGCAGATCGTTCATGTCAATCTCATCGTCCGGCTGGTAGGCCATCGCGTCTGACGGCGAACGGAAGACGAGGAGCGTCTTGGTCTCCGGGAACATGTGCCAGACCTGTTGTGCGCCCGACGCGAAATACTCCTCCATCTTGCGGGCCATGTCGGCGGGTTCCTCGGAGGGCGAGATGATCTCGACGGCAAGGTCGGGCGCGAACTCGACAAAGCCGTCCGGCACTTCGCCATCGGGGAAGCGGTCGTAGCGGGTGAAAGCAAAATCCGGCAGGCGGACGTTGCCGCTTGCCATCCGATAACCGGCTTGCGAGGCTGTGAGGATGCCGTAAGGGTCGGCATAGGGGAAAATCAGATACCCTAGCCAGATGACGATACGATCATGTTTCGCGCTTGTCGCCACTTCCTGTAGCCCCCCGTCCACTAGCTCCCATTTGCGTCCGTCACGCGGCAGGCGCATCAGGTCCTCGTCCGTGATCGGTCCCCCCGTGGTTGTCTTTCGTGGTGCTTGAGCAACGGCCATGCGTGTTCTCCTGTCTGCCTCTCACTGTGCGGATTATGGCACAGAAAGGAGGCTTTTTTGTCGCGACGCGGCTTCGTGTGGTACAATGAAGGAACCCTCGTCTAGTAAGGATCAGTAATGCGCTTCCTGACGGTGTTCACCCTCTGTTTTTCCCTGCTCACCCCGGCCTTTGCTGCCCCCGCGACCCCAGCGGAGCTGGATGCGGCCCGCCACAAGGTCTACCCGGCCCTGGTCAATATCGCCGTGGTCTTCCGGTACTTCAACGGTGGGCGGGCGCAGCGCGCCCCGGCGGGCGGCAGCGGCGTCATCATCAGCCCGGACGGCTATGTGCTGACCAACTTCCATGTCGCCGGTCACACCACCCACATCACCTGCACCCTGTCGGACGGACAGGCGATGGAGGCCCGCGTGGTCGCCGACGACCCCCTCTCCGATCTCAGCGTACTGAAGCTGGTGCGGGCCGGACAGAGCGCGAAAGTGCCGTTGCCCTACGCCGCGCTGGGCGACTCGGACAGGATGCAGGTGGGCGACCGGGTGCTGGCGATGGGCAACCCGCTGATGCTGTCGTCGTCCATGACCCTGGGCATCGTCTCCAACACCAAGCGCGTCTTCACCGACTTCACCGGGACCGAGATGGAGGACATGGAGCTGGACGGGGGCGAGAAGACGGGGACGTTCACCCGCTGGATACAGCACGACGCCCTGATCCTGCCCGGCAACTCGGGCGGGCCGCTGGTGAACATGGCCGGGGAAGTGGTCGGCATCAACGAACTGGGCGGCGACGGCGTCGGCTTCGCCATCCCGTCCGACCTCGCCCGGTCCGTCTTCCAGGACGTCGTCCATTATGGCCGGGTGCGGCGCGGCTGGCTGGGCCTGGGCGTCATGCCCGTGGACAAGATGGGGCGGACATCGGGCGCCCTGGTGTCGTCGGTGACGCCCGCCTCGCCCGCCGCCCGCGCGGGCGTGCAGCCCGGCGACGTCCTGCTCGCGCTCGACGACTCCCCCGTCACGGTCCGCTTCTTTGAGCAGGTCCCCCTGTTCTACCAGCGCGTCGCGCGGCTGCCCGCCGGCCATCCGGCCCGCCTGAGCCTGCTGCGGGACGGGCAGACGCGCCGGCTCGTCGCCCAGGTCGCGCCGCTGGAGCCGTCCCTGGGCGTGGAACAGGAGATGAGAGGCATGGGCGTCACGGTCCGGTCGCTGACCCAGGCGATGGCCCTGGCGCGTCACCTGCCGGACGCGCAGGGCGTCCTGGTGACGGGCGTGCGCCCCGGCCTGCCGTTCGAGGCGGCCCAGCCGCCGGTCGCCGCCGACGACGTCATCGTCGCCGTCAGCGGACACCCCACGCCCAGCCTCGACGCCTTCCGTCGGGCTGTGGACGCGGCTGAAAAGGCCGCCGCCAGCCGGAACGGCTTCCCGGTCTCACTGCGCCGTAAGGACGAAAACCTGGTGGCGATCGTCAAGACCGACGCGGACAAGACCTCGGAAGACGGCGGCGAGCTGCCCAAAGCTTGGCTCGGGGTCAAGACGCAGGTGCTGACGCCGGAAGTGGCGGGCGCGCTCGGCATGGACGGCCAGACCGGCTTCCGCGTCACCGAAGTCTACCCCTACACCGAGGCGAGCCGGGCGGGGCTGAAGCCGGGCGACGTCATTTTCGCGCTGAACGGCACGGCCCTGGAAGCCTCCCACGCCCAGGACGCCGAGGACCTGACGCACGGGGTGGAAGCCCTGGGTGTCGGCGACAAGGCGCAGCTCGGCCTCCGGCGCGGGGCGGTCAAGAGCGTCCTGCCTGTCGTGCTGGAGCGGACGCCGGACTCGGTGGCGCAGGCCAAGACCTCCCGCTCCAAGGACCTGGAGTTCACCGTCCGCAACATCACGCTCATGGACAAGGCGGACAACCACTGGCCCGAAAGCCAGCAGGGCGTTCTGGTGACGGAAGTGACGTCGGGCGGCTGGGCGAGCATCGGCGGCCTGCACACCGACGACCTGATCCTGTCGCTGAACGGGCAAAAGGTGACGGACGTCGCCGCTTTCGAGCGCGTCCTGCCCGCGCTGGCGCGCGCGCATCCGAAAGTCGTCTCCGTCTTCGTCCGCCGGGACGCCCTGACCCATTTTGTCTTCATCGAGCCGGACTGGTCCCGGCTCGCCGCCTCAGAGTGATCGTTTGCCGTCCGTGCTTTGCCCAAGAAAGGCCCCGCCCATGAACCGCTGGAAGATGAATCGCTGGATGACCGTCGGCGCGCTCGCCGCGCTCCTGACACTGCCGCCCGCCCTGCTCACCGGTCCCGCCTGCGCCGATGACGTCCCCGCCCAGATCCAGAGCCTGGTCGCCAAGCAGGCCCCGGCCATCGTCACCGTCAAGGCCGTCCTCAAGATGGACGCGAAGGGCGGGGGCGCCTCCCAGAGCAGCGAATCCCGCACCGAGATGCAGGGCGTGGTCGTGGACCCCTCCGGGCTGGTCATGGTTTCCAGCGTTTCGTTCTCCCCGGAGAAGATGATGGAGATGATGGGGATGCCCAAGGAGGCCGCCACCGGCGCCCCCAAGATCACGCCGACCGACTTCAAGGTGATCTTCGAGCGCGAGGAGAAGGAATACCCCGCCTTCCTGGCCGCCACCGACACCACGCTGGGCCTGACGTTCATCCAGATCACTGACCTGGCCGGGCGCGCGGTCACGCCGGTCACGTTCGCGGACACGCCCGCGCCCGCGCTGGGCGACTCGGTCTTCGCCCTCTCGCGCCTGAGCAAAGGGTACGACTACGCGCCCTTCTACGAGAGCGCGCGCGTCAGCGGGTCCATCGCCAAGCCGCGCGCCGCCCTGATGCTCGACGGCAGCATCTCCGAGCTGGGCCTGCCCCTCTTCAGCCTGTCCGGCGCCCCCGTCGGCGTCCTGACCAGCATCGCGTCCGGCGTGTCGAGCAGCGAGTCGGGTGACGGGATGAGTATGCGGATGATGATGCGCCTCTTCGGCGGCGGGGGCGGCGGCAGCCGCCCCGGCCTGTTCGTCGTGCCCGCCTCGGTCGTCGCCCCGGTCATCGCGCAGGCGAAGGCACGCGCCGCCGAGATCGCGGCGCAGCGCACGAAGACGCCGCCCGCGCCCGCCAAATAAGGGTGCTGTCAGGGCCGGCTCCGCGACGCGAACCAGCCCAGGAAGGCATCCGTCCGCGCGAAGTAGTCCGTGATGCCCGCCCCAGCCAGCAGCGCCCGGATTTCGGGCGTGTCAAAGTCGCGAGTGTTGCCGCTTAGAAACGCCTTGTCCTCGTCCGGGTGCTGAAGGGCGTGCTCCCGGATGACGGCGAGTATGAGGTTGTCGGTCGGGTCTTTGGTCGGCCCGGCGGCGAGGTCGGCGGCCAGAACCGCCGGCGTCAGCGGCAGCAGTTCGGCGGCAGGAAAGCCCTCTTGAAGACCGGCGAGCTTCTCCTGAACATCACGCAGACGGTCACGGATGTCGTTGAGCAGATCGAAGTTCTCCGTTCGCGCCTGCTGGAGATGCTGAACCAATGCCTTGGCATGGGCGGAGGTGACATCGCGAAGGAGTTGACTGATCTGCGTGTCCAGAGTCTGGCGAAAGAAGTTCCTTCTTTTCTGCTCATCTTCGAATGAGGACCAGGTTTCCATGAGACAGACGGTCGGAAGAGCGATACGCAGTTCCGCCGATGCGCGCCGCAACAGTGCGTCGGCGCTCGCATCACGGCCCATCGCGGCTCCCATAAGGAAGTTAGTCTCAAGATAAAGAATCATAAGCTTCCGTGTGACGTATGTTCTCCGTCGTGCCGCCGCCGAGGCGTTCCACCAGGCCGATCTTGTCTAAGTGGTCAAGGTAGGGCGGTGCGTCGGACTTCCACCGATAGGAGACGTCGCGCAACCAGGTTTCAACCAGCGCCGTGAGATAATCCCCGTAAATCCGCTTCTCGCGGAATTCGGGGTCGTAGAACGCGAGGGCGTCCGCCGTCGGCAGGTGCAGCAGCTCGGACAGTGCCGCGCCGTCCCAGCGGAAGATGCGGATGTCTTCCAGCGTCACCAGCATGGCGTAGGGGAGGACATGGCCGGCTTCGCGGAGGTCGTCCACGAGCTGCTGGCGGTCGTAAATGTTTTCGCGCGGCCGCCCCTTCACCTCGATGAGCAGGATGGGCCTGTCCTGGGCGTCCAGGGCAATGATGTCGGCGCGGATCGGGTTCAGTGTCTTCATGGCGCTCTCCTCAATGGATTATACCCCGGCGACTCACTCGGCCTCAGCGGGGTACGGGGATCTTGCCCAGCGCCTCCTCGATGAGCTGGACGCCCGAGAGGCCGCCGTACTTGGCCTTGGTGTCCAGCATCATCCGGTGGGCCAGGACGGGCGCGGCCAGGGCGTGGATGTCGTCGGGGAGGACGTAGTCGCGGCCTTCGGTCAGGGCGCGAGCCTGGGCGGTGCGGAACAGCGTCAGCGACCCGCGCGGCGAGACAGCCAGGCGGATGCGCGGGTCGGCCCGCGTCCAGTCCACTAGACGCAGGATGTATTCGGCCAGTGCCCGGTCCACGCGCACCGACCGGACCTGGGCCTGGAGGCGCAGCACGTCCGCCCCCGCGATGACGGGCTGGAGGCTGTCGAACGGGTGCTCGTGGCTCTGGCCGTAGAGGATTTCCAGCTCGTGCGGCAGGTCCGGGTAGCCCAGCGTCACCCGGATGGCGAAGCGGTCCAGTTGCGCCTCGGGCAGCGGGTAGGTCCCGTGGAAGTCCGTCGGGTTCTGCGTGGCGACCACGAAGAACGGGTGCGGCAGGTCGCGCCGCTTGCCGTCCACGGTCACCTGCCCCTCGCTCATCACTTCCAGCAGGGCGGACTGCGTCCGGGGCGACGTCCGGTTGATCTCGTCGGCCAGGACGACGTTGGCGAAGACCGGCCCCTCGCGGAAGGTGAACGAGCCGTCGGCGGGGTTATAGAAGGAGCTGCCGGTGATGTCGGCGGGCAGCAGATCCGGCGTGAACTGGATTCGCCGGAACACGCCGTCCATCGAGCGCGCCAGAGACTTCGCCAGAGTCGTCTTGCCCGTCCCCGGCACGTCTTCCAGCAGCGCATGGCCGCCCGCCAGCAGGGAAATGAGCAGCAGGCGGATCGAGTCCGGCTTGCCCCGGATGACGGACGACAGGTTGGCCTCGATCTTCTCTACCGTGCGGGCGAACGAGGCGAGACTTGCGGGGCTGTTCTCCATAAGGACGGTCATGCGGTCTCCTTCGGACGCAGGTTCTTGCGATAGTACAACGCCGTTTCGCCAGGCGGGCACTCTTCCAGCCTACCGTACACTGTGTAGCCGAGTTTCTCGTAAAATCCGGCTCCCTGGAACTCACTGGTGGAAAGGCGGGCGTAGAGACACCCGCGTCGGCGTGCCTCCTCCTCCGCACGTTCCACCAGTTCCCTCCCAATGCCCCGCCCCCGGTGAGCTTCATCCACCCAGAGGATGCTGATTTCCAGCCACGCCCGGAGGCCGTGTGTCCGCCCCGTCAGACCGCCAACCAGCGCCCCGCCGTCCACGACAGAAAATTGCAGCGGCATCGGCGGGAACCGCCCGTCATGGTTCCGCTCCCAGAGCGCGGAATGTGCCCTGTTGTACCCGATGAGGGCTTCCGTCAGAGCAGTCTCCCGCTCCTCGCTTACCCCCGCCACGAACTCATAGCAGTTTCGCATCGTTAGACCTCCTCTTGAACCCGGCCTCCAGCGCCCGCAGCGCGGCGCCGAGCCGCGCGATCCCCGCCGGGCCGGGCAACGCGCCGAAGCGCGCCCGTCCGTAGTCCGCCACGAACGTCTCCCAGAGCGCGGGGAGGCCGTTCTCCTCCGCCACTCCGTTCTCCGGTACGGCCTCCACGGCGCGCAGGTGTTCCTGCCAGGTCCGGCCTTCGGGGCAGGGCAGGCCGTGCCGCGCCAGCAGCGCCTCGAAGCGCGCCGCCAGCGCGGCCAGGGCGGCGTCGGGCTGCGAATACCGGAAGCCCAAGGAGGCCAGGCGGCGTCGCTGCCAGTACCGGTACACCTGCGGGATCAGCAGGCCCAGGACGAGCAGGCCGAAGACGCCGCCGCGCTCGGGCCAGCTCGCCGCGATGACCCACTGGCGGATCGCCCCCAGGGCATCCTGAATCCACTCCCATGCGCGCCACCACAGCGGGATCGGCCCGGCCAGCGCGTCGGGCCGGCCGTCGCCGGGCGTGGCGTCCACCGTCACCCAGCCCACGCCCCGCACCCAGCTCTGCGCCCAGGCGTGGGCGTCCCGCTGCCGCACCAGTGTCCAGCCCTTGCCGTCCGACTCGTGGGCGAAGTAGCCGCTGACGTAGCGGGTCGGGACGCCCAGAGCGCGCAGCAGGACGGTGGCGGCGGAGGCGAAATACTCACAGTGGGCGCTCTTGCGCTGCAAAATGAAGTTCGAGATCGGGTCGCCCGCACCGGGGCTGACCGTCAGGCTGTAGCGGTTGTTCCGGTATAGGAACTGTGTCACCGCCTCGATCTTGTCCTGCGGCCTCGCCCGGCCCGCGCCGAGTTCGCGCGCCTTCGCCAAGACGCGCGGGTCAATCTCATGCGGGATCACCAGGTCACGCGCTTCCTCCGCAGCCGTCGGCGGCGCGTCGAGCAGGCTTGGCGGAGCGCCCCCACGGCTGGGGATAGCGTCATAAGCCAGCGCGGTCGCGTCCCCGTTGGGCGTCCGCAGCGGGCCGTCCGTCTGCGCCGCCCAGGCGAGCGTGTGGTCGTCCTCGGCCCGCACCGACGCGGAGTGCAGGGGCAGGAACAGCAGGGCGCTGTCGTTGTCCAGGCGGACGACATGGGGCGCTTCCTTCAGCTCCACCGCCTTGACGGCGGGGGGGCGGTACATCAGGAACGTCCGCCCCTCCATCGCCGGCCCCCAGGTGCGTCCCGAATAGGTGTCGAAGGTCATGCCGCACAGGTACGGGTCTGTGCCGAGGTTCTGGACGCGCAGGACGCGGGTGAGCGAGTCGCGCAGGGTGAACGACGAGCCGAGCAGAGGCTGGCCGCTCATGCCCATGCTGACCGAGACGTGCCGACCCGAAAAGTTCTGCGCGCCGAGGGCGTTCAGCGCCCCCCGGTAGACGGTGAACCCGGCATGGGCCGCCCCGCCCAGCCCCACGGCCAGCAGCGCGGGCAGCAGAGTCAGGCCGAGCGGGACGGCGGCGCGCGGGCGGAAGCCGGGCAGGGCCAGGGTGAAGAACAGGAAATAGGCCGGCGCGAGCACCCACAGGTAATGGCGGTCGTCGGTCGTGGTACAGCCCAGCACGAAGACCAGCGCGGACAGCAGCACGGTCAGCGGCGCGCGCGGCCCGCCCGTCGGCTCCCGCCGCCAGAATTGCAGGGTCAGTTCGGACGCGGCTCCCAGGACGAACGAGAACGGGTAGCGCATGTCGAAAAAGGCATTATCGTCCTTCGTCGCGCCCAGCAGATACCCGAACACGGCCAGGCCGATCACGATAATACGCAGCGTCCACTTGGTCAGCGCGACGTTCTCAAATCGCGGCGTGAAGACGTAAGAGGCCGCCACGCCCAGCCCCAGCGCGAGCAGCGGCACGGTCGCGCCGCTGCTCAGGGCCAGCGCGGCAAAGGCGATCAACGCGGCCACGGCGGCGGGCCACGGCGGCTTCTGATATTCGGCTTCGCCCTTCAATCTAAACGGCCTCCATCTAGACGGCTTCCACCCCAACGTCCACCTGCGCCGAGGTCAGCAGCGTCACGTCCCGGTCTTCCGGGGGCGGCAGTGTGCAGGGCCGGTCCCGGACGACCACGACCTTGACCCCCGCCCCCTGCGCCCGCAGCCGCTCGACGAACCCCTCCCGGACCGTGTCCCAGTCCAGCAGGACGCAGACGACTAGGGTGATCTGCGACAGGAACTCCAGCAGCGCCCGCTCCAGCGTCTCGAAATCTTCCCCGTCGTCCGCGTCCACGCAGGCCAGCAGGTCTAAAATATCGTCCAAGAAGGCCGTCCCATGCCCCGTCGTGAGCCGGTGCAGGTCCGGCCCCGCCGCGAACAGGTCCACCCCATACTCCGACCGGGCCATGAAGTCGGACACGGCCGCCGCCATCGAGACCGCCCGCTCGAACGC
>CAXTWM010000165.1:0-10701 GCA_964247915.1 uncultured Armatimonadales bacterium
GCCGACGTTGACGCGCAGCCGCCCCCAGACCACATGAACGATCTGCTCCTGCGGGTGCCGGTGTTCCGGCAGGTGCCGCCCCGCCTCCAGCGTCACGACCATCTGCGACATCGTCCGCCCGCTGACCGTCGTGCGCCTCTTGACGCCCTCCACCATCTGAACCCACGGGTTGTCCGCGTTGGCGCTGCTCACGCCCGGCCTCCCGCCTCCATGAGTTGGAAGCCGCCCCTGCTCCGCCCGCCAGCGGTTCAGGTTGGCCTCCACCTCTTCCCGTTCCCGCTCGCGCTCGGCCAACTCTTCCAGGTCGTCCATCTTATCCTCCAGCCGCCCAGATTGTATCGCTGAGACGCTCATGGCGGCAATAGCTGTTTCGGTCGGACAGGCGCTCCTATCAGAACGAGACGCCGAACCAAAAATCAACCTTTTTGCTGCGGCAAAATTGGATGAAGTCCTGGAGACCTGGTTCGGAAGCACTGCCGACTTTCATGGTGGGGTCAGGGCCGGGGAGCATCACGGGTGAGTGCATGATGTGCGAACCCTTTGGTAGACGAGACACATAATCCCGTAGAACAGGCGAAGTGAGGGATCGAAAAGCCATTTCATTGGGTTCAATCTGTCCACCGGACTGGTCAGCGGTCTGCCGTTGGAGTATCCAAATGTATTCTACAGGTTTTGTGTCGGCAACCTGCAAGAAGCGCAGTGTGTAGGCTGAGACCGGGCCTTTTGTGGCCCTTGCCTCCTCTAGCCTTATCGGACCTCGTGGCACAGTATTTTGCGTCTGTCCAATTCTTGTCGCTGCCAAGCAGCAGATGCATATAAACATCCCAATCAGTAGCGGTTTCATTTACGGCCTCCAGTGTTTGGATTCGTAAGGACTATCATTTACGCGATCTCAGGCTAGATTCCTGCTTGCCTCAACACCATTCCTCTTTGCCGCCCCTTGCCCCGATGCGGTATACTGTTCGTATCTCCCGCGCACTCGCCCCCACTGTTAAGGCCAGGACGAACTAAGAACTTATCATGCAAGCCACGCTCGATGCTATCACCGAAGACCTGCACGCGCACCGGACCGCCGCCCTTGTCCCCAAATTGGAGGCGGGGCTGAACGAGCAGCAGCGGGAGGCGTTTTTCCATGACGCCGGGCCGGCGCTGGTGCTGGCAGGGGCGGGGTCGGGCAAGACGACGATCTTGACGCGGCGGGTGGCGCGGCTGCTCGCCAAGGGGGTGGACCCGCAGCGGCTGTTCGTGGCGACGTTCACCAAGAAGGCCGCCGATGAGATGGGCCTGCGGCTGGCGGCCCTGCTGGGGGACGGCGGCGAGGCGACGGTCGAGAAGATGTGGATCGGGACGTTCCACGCGCACTGCCTGCGGATACTCAAGCACGAGTGGGCGCACCTGTACGGCAAGGCGGGGTACTTCCAGCTCGCGGACGAGAACTGGCAGGTGCGGGTCGCCAAGGCAATCTTAGGCGACAAGGACTGGATGGCGCGCGGGCTGCCGTCCCCGCCGTTCGGGCTGAACGTCGCGTATGACCCCAAAGGGGCGCTGTCCGCCGTGTCCGCCGTCAAGAACCGGGGCTTCAAGGTGGAGGAGGCCGAGGCGGCGTTTCGGGCGCACGAGCCGCTGTGGGCGGACCCGGCGATCCAGACCCTGTCCAAGTTCTGGCGCTGCTACGAGCAGGCCAAGCAGGCCAAGTTTGATGTGCTGGCGAAGAAGCCGTCGCGGCGGCTGGATTTTGACGACCTGCTGATCGAGACGTTGATTCTGCTCCAGGAGCAGCCGCAGATTAGAGAGAAGTACCAGGGGTTCTTTCAGTATCTCTGCATTGACGAGACGCAGGACACGAGCGCGGTGCAGTGGGAGATCGCGCGGCTGCTGGCGGCGCGGTCCGGCAACATCTTCATCGTCGGGGATGTGGGGCAAGCCATCTACAGCTTCCGGGGCTGTTCGCCCGAGGCGACGGTGGGGCAGTTTGGGGCGGCCTACCCGAACGGGACGATCATCCGTCTGCCCGCCAACTACCGGTCGTCGGCCACCATCGTGCGGGTCGCCAACGAACTGATCGGGCGGTCGGGGATTGACGCCCGGTATCGGCTGGAGATGGCGGCGATTCACCCGGAAGGCGAGGACCTGTCCCAGCACGAGCACGAGCACGCCGAGGCCGAAGCGCAGTTCGTCGCGGAGACGCTGAAAGAGTTGCAGGCGGCGGGGACACAACTGCGGGACTGCGCCGTGCTGTTCCGCACCAATGCCTACTCGCGCGCGTTGGAAGAGGCGTTCGTCAAGGGCGGTGTGCCGTATGTCCTGCAAGGGGCGATGGGGTTCTATTCCCGCCGCGAGGTGCGCGACCTGTGCGCCTTTTTGCAGCTTTCCGTTGAGCGGGACACGCCCGCCGCCGACGAGGCCGTCAAGCGGGTCATCAACATCCCGTCCAAGTCGTTCGGCAAGCCGACGCACTTTCTGGGGCAGGCGTTTCTGGCTGAGGTGGAGACGCAGGCCGGGCGCAAGGGGCACTCGCTGTACCGGGCACTGGCGCTCGGGCAGTTCAAGACGACAAATCAAGGGCTGGCCGTGAAGGACTTCCGGGACTTCGTCAAGGGCGTCGCCGAGGCCGGGGACGGGGCGGAGGCGCGTCTCCGCCGCGCGCGCGAACTGGGCTACGACGACTGGCTGCTGCGCGAGGAGGGGCATGTGGAAGATGAGGGCAACTCCCGTTTAGACAACCTGGAAGAATTGTGCGTCGCGGCGGGCGCGTTCCCGTCCCCCGCCGACTTTCTGGCCTTTGTCGCCGCCCAGAATAAGCCGAAGGAGGAGGCCGAGGTCGGGGACGCGGTGGAGATGATGACGATCCACCGGGCGAAGGGCCTGGAATGGCCGGTCGTGTTCGTGGTCGGCTTCGCGTTTGGGATGCTGCCCCACCACCGGTCGCTGCGCTGGGGGGACGACGACAAGACGCAGCTCCTGGCGGACAGCATCGAGGAGGAGCGGCGCTTGGCCTATGTCGCCATCACGCGGGCCAAGCGGCGCGTGTTCCTGTCCTGGCCCCTGCTGCACCAGACGCGCGCCCTGACGCGCTCACCGTTTTTGGGCGAGATGCCTTCGTTGGGCGAGGTGTTCGCGCTGCCCCAACGGGTGACGGAGGCGCTGGCGGACGCAGCACGGACTGGGTAGTCCCGGCCCTGAAGGGCCGGGCTATACGGAATGGTCGCCCCTTCGGGGCTACAGAGAAGCCCCCGGCAGTTGGCGACCCGTTCCAAAGCCCCGAAGGGGCGGCCCACGGCGGAGCCGGGAGTAGGCCCAGCCTTCAGGCCGGGTATGGGCTTCCACCGCCGACGCAAAAACGCCCCGGCCTCTTCCATAGAAGACGCCGGGGCGTTCACGTCTTGCGCCCCTACTGGGTGCGACGGTCCACGATGATGGTGTCGCCGTCGCGGGTGACGTTGTCGTCATCCCCGGCAGCGGTCGTGCCGGTATAGCCGGCGTCGCCCGCCTTCGGGGTCGCGCCGTGGCCCAGGCCTGTCACCGTGTTGTCATTGTCCACTTTGTCCACGGCGGCCACGCCGACGCCGCTGGCGGCGCCCCCGGCGACCGCGCCGATGACGGCCCCGACGGGGCCTCCGGCCAGCGCGCCGACGACGGCCCCGCCGACCGCGCCGCCGACCGCGCCCTTCTCGGCGTCGTGGTTCGGGTTGTCGTCAATGCCGTGCTGTACGCCGTCGGTGCGGGTGTTGTCAATTGTGTCGGCCATGGTTCGAGTTCTCCTTTGAGGTTCGTGTCTGGTTTTATTACAAACCCCTTGTTCCCCGAACAGAACCGTTTGACACCTGAATTCTCAGGGCTTTCGGGCAGGCGGGCGGTTCGGCGGGATGGGCTGCAAGATGCGCCGCCGCGCGGGCGTCAGCCGGTCCAGAAGAGCTTGGGAATACTCGTAGCCGAAGCGGGTCTGCGCCCACTTGGGGCCGTAGCGGTAGATGGTGACGCGCCGCTCGCCGCCCTCGGTCGTCCGGCTGCTGCCGCCGTGCATCAGGGCGTCCACGAACAGCACGGCGTCGCCTTTCTTGAGGTAGACGGGGATCGCCCCTTCCAGGTCGTCCATCCGCTCGCCCAGCGTGTACTCGGCGGCCTGGGGGTGGGCGAAGTTGGACTTGTGGCTGCCGGGGATTACCATCGTCGGCCCGTCCCCTGGGCCGATGTCGGTCAGGGCCAGGATGACGTTGCACTGGCCGCAGCGGAACAGGCCGTGCTCGTACCCATAGCCGCAGCGCAGGGGGACCTGGTAGCCGCCGGAGTGGACCTGGTGGAAGCCGCCGGACCGCCGGACCGAGGCGATGGCCTCGTCAATGAACAGGCCATCAACGTAAGTCCCCGCTTCGCCGCAATAGCGGCGGACGTAGCCGAGCCAGCCGGGGCAGTCGATCAGCGCCTCGAACGGGGCGCCCGCTTCCACGCAGTTGTGCAGCTCGAAGCCGGTGTCTTTGGTGTAGTCGCGCCGCTGGGCGTTGCCCCACCACTCCATCGGCTCCAGGGGCGGGAACTCGTCGAAGGCGCGGTTCAGGTCATCGAGCAGGGCCGGCGTGACGGCGTTCTCGATGACGAGAAAGCCGCGCAGGTCGAACAGGAAGTCGTCCAGGACGGTCGGGACGCGCGGCGGGGCGGCGGCCGGGGCCGCTTCGGCGGGTGCGGATAGGATCATGGGTGTTCTCCTTGCGATTGTCGCTCAAATGTGCTATCATTATGACCACCCTGAGCCGTGATGTCTTCTCGCATTAGCGCGTCATGTTATCATTTCCCGCCGCCCCGGACGATCTGCACGTTTCGGACCTGTATGCCGGCCGCCTGTGGCGGCACGGACACAGGCCGCAGATGCGGACGCCGCACCGCCACGCGGAGGTCGAGCTGAACCTGGTGACGGCGGGGCATGCGGCGTACCTGCTGGGGGACCGGCGGTACGACCTGACGCGGGACACGCTGGTCTGGCTGTTCCCCGGCCAGGACCACATTTTGCTGGATGAGTCTGAGGAGTACTCCATGTGGATCGGCGTCTTCACCCCCGCCCTGCTGGCCCGCGTCTGCATCACGCCCCCGGCGGCGGCGCTGCGCGCCTCGGACCCGCCGGGGCAGTGGCGCCGGCGGCTGGCCCCGGAGGCGAGCGCGCGTCTGCGCGGCCTGTTCGGCGAGGTGTGCGGGACGTGGGAGGACATGGCTCGCTACAACGCCGGCCTGGGCTACGCCCTGCTGTCGGCCTGGGCGGCCTACCACGAGGCGGCGGAGGCGGCGGCGGGGCCGGACGTTCACCCCGCCGTGGAGCGGGCGGCCCGCCTGCTGCGCGACGAGGCGGACCAGACGACGGTGGAACAGATCGCCGCCCGCGTCGGCCTGAGCGCGTCGCGTCTGAGCCGCCTGTTCCACCAGCAGACGGGGATCACTTTGGTAGACTTTCGGAACCGCCAGCGCCTCCAGCGGTTCCTGCGGGGGTACGGGCGCGGGCGGGCGGTATCTGTTCTGGACGCCGCGCTGGACGCGGGCTTCGGGAGCTACCCGCAGTTCCACCGAGTCTTCAAGCAGCAGATGGGGTGCAGCCCCGCCGAACACCGGCGTCGGATGCAGGAGGGGAATGAGAGATGACAAAGGACTCACCCGCCCTGAAGGGCGGGCCTACGCGGACAGGCCGCCCCTTCAGGGCTATAGATGAACCGCTGTGTAGGGGCGCGATTCATCGCGCCCTTTCCGAAGCCCTGAAGGGGCGGCCTGTCCGTTTAGCCCGGCGGTTCAGCGCCGGGGTTGGGGGCGCGCTCGCCCTGCTCCTATTGACCGCCATCAGCCCGCACGCGCGGGCCGCCGCGCTGCCGCCGTCGGCGTCCGGCGTGGCCGTTTCCGTAGACGAGGCGACCGGGGCCTATAAAGTCGCCGCCAGCTATCCGGCCTGGACCTTTATCGGGAGCGTCGGCGCGCGGCTCTCGGACGTGACGACGGGGCAGGGAAGGGATCGCATCGGCGCGTACCAGGAGATCGCGTTCCGCTGGCAGGCCCCCGAGCCGGCTGGCGGGGAGGCCTACAGCGGCGCGATCCGGCGCTACGGGGACAAGCCTGTCGTGCTATTCTCGCTGACCGCGCGCCGCGACGCGCGCGCGAACGAGGAATTCCCGCGCTTCACGGCCTTCCCGTCCGGTCTGCACCCGATGAGCTTTGAAGACAGCGCGTTCAGCCCGCACGCCTTCCGGCTGGCGCACAACGCGACGCCCTGGGTGCTGTTCGACGACCAGGCGCAGACCGCCGTGCTGTCCGCCGCGTCGGACTTCATCGTTTCG
Source organism: uncultured Armatimonadales bacterium (assembly GCA_964247915.1). Lineage (GTDB taxonomy): Bacteria > Armatimonadota > Armatimonadia > Armatimonadales > Capsulimonadaceae > JANXMY01. The sequence goes on from CAXTWM010000165.1 coordinate 6,309, forward strand.
CAGATGCACGGCGACGGGAAATCTTTGATTGGAAGCGGGCTGAACCCGGAACTGACGGGCATCCCGCCAGGCTTTACTCATAAAAGCCTGCTGGTGGTCGGTGGCGGCATCGGGCACACGGTCCAGATGTGGGGGCGGGCGCTGACGGACCTGGCGGGGAAGCAACGGCCCTCCAATCAGGCCGACCTGCTGCTCAAGTACTTCGGGTACTGGACGGACAACGGCGCGACCTACTACTACAATTACGACCAGGGACTGGGGTACGCCGGGACGCTGCTGGCCCTGCGCCGGCGCTACCAAGAGGAGCGCATCCCCATCCGCTACCTCCAGCTCGATAGCTGGTGGTATCAGAAGACGCGCACGTCCCCGGCGGGCAAGCCGGAGGGGCCGAAGAACGCGCGCCTGCCGGCAGGGACGTGGAACGCCTACGGCGGGACGCTGGATTACTCGGCCTCACCCGCCCTGTTCCCGCAGGGTCTGGCCGCATTCCAGCGCCAGCTCGGGCTGCCCCTGGTCGTCCACGCGCGCTGGATTGATCCGGCCAGCCCGTACCACAAGGCCTACCGGATTTCGGGCATCGCGCCGACCGACCCGCGCTGGTGGGACAGTCGGGCGGCGTACCTGGCGGGCGGCGGTGTGGTCTGCTACGAGCAGGACTGGCTCTCCGAGATCTATCCGCACTCGCCGGACATGGCCCGCAGGCTGGAGCCGGGCGCGGCCTTCGCGGACAACATGGCGCGCGCCACGCGGCAGCGCGGGCAGACGATGCAGTACTGCATGGCGACGCCACGCTTCTTCCTGCAAGGGGCGAAGTACGGCAACCTGACGACCATCCGCACCAGCGGCGACCGGTTCGAGCGCGGCAAATGGAACGACTTCGTGTACACGTCCCTGCTGGCCCGTGCCCTGGGCCTGTGGCCCTGGGCGGACGTGTTTATGAGCACGGAGACGGACAACCTGCTGCTCGCCGCGCTGTCCGCCGGGCCGGTCGGCACGGGTGACGGGATGGGGCGCGAGTCGCGCCCGAACATCCTGCTGGCCGCCCGCACCGACGGCGTGCTGGTCAAGCCCGACGCGCCCCTGGTCCCCACCGATGCCAGCATCCTGGCCGACGCCCGGCAGGCGCACGCGCCGCTGGTCGCCGCGACCTACACCGAGGGCGGGACGGGACAGGCAGGGCGCACGGCTTACGTCTTCGCCTGCACCCGCACCGGCGACGCTCCCGCCGTGTCGTTCGCGCCCTCATCGCTCGGCTCCCCCGGCCCGGTGTACGTCTTCAACTACTTCGACAGGACCGCCCGGCGCGTCGGCGCGGGCGGAACGTATCAGGACACGCTGGGGCCGACGGGCCGCGCCTTCTACGTCGTCGCCCCCGTCGGCCCCTCGGGCATCGCGCTGCTGGGGGACGACGGCAAGTTCGTCGGCACGGGCCGGCAGCGCCTCGCGGCCCTGCATGACACGCCGGGGCGATTGTTGGCGACCGTGCTGTTCGCATTGGGCGAATCGTCCGTCACGCTGCACGGCTACGCGCCGTCCACGCCCCGCGTCGCGGCGTCGGGCGGCACGGCGGGGCCGGTGCAGTTCGACCCGACGACCGGACATTGGACGGTCACGATCTCGCCCACGACGGCGGCGACATTCTCCAAAGCGGGCGGCGATCCGACGCGGCAAGTGACGGTGGTTTTCGGGACGCGCAAATAGGACAAATGGGGGAGGGATTAGCGCCGCTGGGGGCGAACCTTCCCCTATAGGCTCGCCGCATCCAGGCGAAGCACCACCCGGAATGAATTCCGGGTCTATACAAGTGCAGCCGTCCGCCTACGCGGACTGAGGACCTGGTTCCGAGCCTTGTCTTCTGCCCACGAAGGTGGACAACTGCTCTCCCGAAGACCCGGAATTCATTCCGGGGGCGAACCTGACCCCATAATCTCACTTCAAAGACCTACACCAAAGAAGGACACGAACGAAATGTCGAAGCTACCCATTGCCTTGCAGATGTATACCCTGCGCGACGACACCGCGCAGGACTTCGCGGGGACGATCCGAAAGGTCGCCGCCATCGGCTACGCCGCCGTCGAGTTGGCCGGGCGCGGCAGCCTGTCCGTACAGGAACTTTCCAGCCTGCTGGCCGACAACCACCTGCGCGTGGCGGGCAGCCACATCGCGCTGGACACCCTCGAGTCCGACCTGCCCAAAGTCATCGAGGAGAACCTGGCGCTGGGCAACCGCTACGTCGTGGTCCCCTACCTGGCCGAAGAACGGCGGGGCACGGCGGACGACTACAAGCGCCTGGCGGGGACCTTGAACGAGATGGGCGAGACTCTGCGGTCGAGCGGCCTGACGCTGTGCTACCACAACCACGACTTCGAGTTCAAGCCGCTGGACAACGGCCAGATCGGCGAGGACATCCTGCTGGAGAACACCGACCCCAGCCTGGTCAAAGCCGAGGTGGATACCTACTGGGTGCTCAAAGCCGGCCACGACCCCGTCGCGTTCGTCAACAAACACAAAGGCCGTGTCCCGCTGATCCACCTCAAGGACATGGACCCAACGGACGACTCGTTCGCCCCGGTCGGCACGGGCAAGCTGCCCCTGGACGCTCTAGTCGCTGCCGCGCCGGACGTGGGCGCGGAGTACCTGATCGTCGAGCAGGACGTCTGCAAAGGCCCCGCGATTGAGGCCGTGACCCTGTCCTACAACAACCTCAAGGCGAAAGGGTATGCGTAAGACATGGACCCGGCCTTCAGGCCGGGTCTACTCCCGGTTCCGCCGGCGGGCCGCCCCTTCGGGGCTGTAGAACAGGCCCACTGTCATCGGCAGCCTTATCCGAAGCCCCGAAGGGGCGGCCCATCCGTGTAGCCCGGCCCTTCAGGGCCGGATTTATAGAAAGCCTCCATGCCCCGCGCCGCCTTCGTTTACACCGACGACTACGTCCGCTACCACCTTTCGGACACCCACCCCTTGCAGCAGAAGCGGCTCCTGATGACGCATCGGCTGTTGGACGCCTACGGCGCCTTCGACGGCCCCGCCTCTGCCCTCATCGCCCCTACCCCCGCCACGGAAGCGGACCTGCTCCGGGTCCATTCGCAGGAGTATCTCGACGCCCTTTGGGAACTCAGCGAGGGCCGCGCCGTCCCGGACCGAAAGCGATACGGCTTCGGCAGCTCTGACACCCCGCCGTTCCCCGGCATGTGGGATGCCTCCCTGCTTTACGCGGGCGGCTCGCTGGACTGCGCCCGGCTGGTTTCACGGGATGGCTACCAAGCCGCGTTCAACACGTCGGGCGGCCTGCACCACGCGCAGCGGGACCGGGCGGCGGGCTTCTGCACCGTCAACGACTGCGCCCTGGTCGCTCATTACCTGCTCGACGGGGGCGCGTCGCGGGTCGCCACTGTGGACATAGACGCGCACCACGGGGACGGGACGCAGGCGCTCTTTTATGACGACCCGCGCGTCCTGACGCTCTCGATCCACGAGACGCCCGAAACGCTGTTCCCGCGCGTTTCGGGCTACGCGGATGAGATCGGGGAAGGGGCCGGCTTCGGGTACAGCGCCAACCTGCCGCTCGCGCCGGGCAGCGACGACGCCGTGGCTTCGGAGGCGTTCGAGGCCGCCTTTCTGCCCCTGCTGCGGGCCTTTGACCCCGACTTTATCATCTTGCAGGTGGGCGCGGACGCGCACTTCCAGGACCCGCTGGCCCACCTGTGCCTGACGACGCAGGGCTGGCTGGGCTTGGCGCAGTCGGTGCTGGCGCTGGGCAAGCCGACGGTCGCGCTGGGTGGGGGCGGCTACAACCTGAAGACAGTGGCCCGGCTCTGGACCCTGCTCTACGGGGCACTGTCCGGGCAGACGTTTCCCCAAGCCGTGCCCCCGGCTTACGCCGACGAGTGGGGCATTCAGGCCCTGCACGACACGACGAGGCCGAGCGCCGAAGAAACGGCGATCGTCTTCGATCAGGTGTACCGGCGGCGTTATGCGGCCAGTGCTGTTACGGACGCGCGGGAATATGCGCGGCGGGGAGTGGAGATGATCCGGGAGCGCGTCCCGGCGCATGGGCTGGAGGCGGAGGCGCATTCACTTCAAGCGTCACAGGTATCGCCCCGGCACGCGGGCGCGAGTTAGGCGTACCCCGCAGGAAAGTTATGCTGACACCAGGGGGCATGTGAATCACGCCGCTGGGCTGACGGGTATCGCCCTTTTCACATGCCCAGGCGTTGTATCGGTCGCACAGGCTTTGGCCTAGAGAGTCTACGGGAGTTAACGGGGGGCGAGGGTCCGCAACATGCGCCGTCAGTATCATGCTGCTGGTGGTGACGGTGGTGACGACCTGCCCGCCCGTGTGCTGTATCTGCACCGTGCGCGTCTGGCCGGGGCCGGGCGGGGGCAGGGAGAC
>CAXTWM010000166.1:0-10661 GCA_964247915.1 uncultured Armatimonadales bacterium
GGCGCGATTCATCGCGCCCCTACGGGTATTTCCTCTGGCTCCCCCAGGATTGGGGGCCGGGGGGCGAACACAACACAGGAGCACCACACTATGTCCGAAATCTTTCTCATCCTGCACGGCTGGGGCGGCAACAAGCCCGCGCACTGGCAGGAACATTTGGCCGCCAAACTCACCCAGGCCGGGGCGGACGTCCGCTACCCGAAGATGCCCGACCCGATGAACCCGGAGCCGGGCACCTGGATGGAGGCGCTGCACGCCGCCCTGGACGGCATCCCCGGCGACGCCACGCTGACCGTCCTGGCGCACTCGCTGGGGGCGATCAACTGGATGCGCCACGCGGCCATGTCCGAGGACTCGCCGGAACCGCACGTCGGCCCCAGGGCCGACCGCGTCCTGCTGGTCGCGCCGCCCTACGTCATCCGCGAGATCCCGCCGCTGGACGCGTCGGCCGGGGCGGCAGACTTCTTCCCGCCCCCGCTCTCCAAAGACGGCATCGCGGCCCTGGCGCGCGAGACGGTCCTGGTCGCCTCGGACACGGACGACTACGCGACGTTCGACCAGTCGGCGGCCTACGCCGCCGGCCTGGGCATAGACATCCACAAACTGCCCGGCGGCGGCCACATTTCGCCCTACTACGGCTACGGCGAGTGGCCCTGGGTGCTGGACTGGGCCTTGCGCCGCGCGGACCTGCCGCCGCTGCCGAACAAGTGACCCGTGAGGGGTTGGAATCCTCTGGTCGGGGGCGCAGAACCCGCCGGGCATCGGGTAGAATGGCAGGGGCAACGGCCGATCAGGCAATCCTACGCAGTGTTGCCCATACCGGCCCCTGCTCAGGAGGCGTAGCATGGCCGCCCCGCACGACGACAACCTGCCCGCCGGAACCCTCGCGTTCCTGTTCACCGACATCGAGGGCAACACCCGGCTGTGGGAGCAGCACCCGGACGCCATGCGGGCGGCCCTGGCCCGCCACGACGCCCTGCTCCGGGGCAGCGTCGAGGCGCACGGCGGCCACGTCTTCAAGACGACGGGCGATGGCTTCCACGCGGCCTTCGCCAGCCCCGGCCAGGCGCTGGCCGCCGCGCTGGACGCCCAGATCGCGCTCCGCGCCGAAGCCTGGCCTGCCCCCGTCCAGATTCAGGCCCGCGCCGCCCTGGACGTGGGCGCTGCCGAGGCGCGCGACGGGGATTACTTCGGCCCCCCCCTGAACCGCGCCGCACGGCTTCTGGACGCCGCGCATGGTGGACAGACTCTCGTTTCCGAAGTGCTTGCCGCCCTGGCGGGCGGGGCGCTCGCCCCGGACGCCGCCCTGCGCTCGCTGGGGCGGCACCGCTTCAAGGGCCTGAGTCGGCCCCAGGAGATATTCCAGCTCACCCACCCGGCCCTGCCGGACGGCTTCCCGCCACTGCGCTCGCTGGAGTCCCTGGCCCACAACCTGCCGCCCCAGCTTTCCAGTTTCATCGGGCGGGAACAGGAGACCCGCGAGGCGCGGCGGATGCTGGCCGAAACCCGGCTGCTGACGCTCACCGGAACCGGAGGCGCCGGCAAGACGCGCCTGGCCTTGCAAGTGGCCGCCGAGGTCATCGAGGACTTCCCCGACGGCGTCTGGCTCGTGGATCTGGCCCCGCTGACGGACCCCGGCCTGCTCCCCCAGGCTGTCGCCGCCGTCCTGGGGCTGGGCGAGAAGGGCGGCGAGCGGCCCCTGCGGGAGACGCTGGCCGACGCCCTGCGGCTCAAGTCCCTGCTGCTGGTCTGGGACAACTGCGAGCACCTCATAGACGCCTGCGCGCACCTGGCCGAGCGCCTGCTGCGCGCCTGCCCCGGCCTGCGCCTGCTGGCGACCTCCCGTGAGGCGCTGGAGATCGGCGGCGAGGCCGTGCTCCCCGTCCCCCCCCTGTCGCTGCCACCGGACGCGCGGGGTGCGACTGCGGAGGCGCTGGCTGACTGCGACTCGGTGCGCCTGTTCGTGGAACGGGCGACGGCTGTGCAGCCGGCGTTCCGGCTCACCGCGGGCAACACCGCCGCCGTGGCCCAGATCTGTGCGCGGCTCGACGGCATCCCGCTCCTCCTGGAGCTGGCCGCCGCCCGCGTGCGCGTCCTGACCCCGGAACAGATCGCCGCCCGCCTGGACGACCTTTTTCGCCTGCTGTCGGGCGGCTCGCGGACGGCCCTGCCCCGCCAGCAGACCTTCAAAGCGCTCATTGACTGGTCCTACGATCCGCTGCCCGCGACGGAAAAGGCCCTGCTGCGCCGCCTGTCGGTCTTCACCGGCGGCTGGACCCTGGAGGCCGCCGAGGCGGTCTGCGCCGGGGGCGAGGTGGAGGAGTGGGAGGCGCTGGACCTGCTCGCGCGTCTGGTCGCCAAATCCCTGGTCGTGGCCGAGACGCCCGACGATGGCCGCGTGCGCTATCGTCTTCAGGAGACCCTGCGCGCGTATGCCCGCGAGCGTCTGGCCGAGGCCGGGGAGGTCGGAGCTTTGTCCGCCTGCCACCGCGACTGGTTCCTGGCCCTGGCGGAAGAAGCCGAGCCGAACCTGTCCGGCCCGGAGCAGGCGGCGTGGCTGAACCGCCTGGAGCGCGACCACGACAACCTGCGCGCCGCCCTCGCCTTCAGCCTTGACCACGAAGGCGGCGTCGAGGCGGGCCTGCGCCTGGCGGGGTCGCTTTGGAAATTCTGGTGGATGCGCGGCTACTACAGCGAGGGCCGGGGTTTCCTGGAACGGGCGCTGGCAAGGAGCGAGAACGAACAAGACCGGGGGCGTACCAAGGCCTTGAGCGCGGCGGGCATTCTGGCGGAAGCGCAGGGCGATTACGCGGTCGCGACCTCGCACTACCGGCTGTGCCTGAGCGTTTACAGGGCGCAGGGCAATGATGCCAGCGTCGGCGCGATGCTGAACAACCTGGGAAACGTGGCTTTAAAGCAAGAAGACTGGGAGGACGCGCGCGCATATTACGAGCAAGGGCTGGCCCTCTCCCGCACCCTGGACGATCAGCAGCGCATCGCCATTCTGCTGATGAACACGGGCATCGTGGCGACCCATCAGGAGCAATATGCCACAGCGCGCTCCTTTTACGAAGAAAGCCTGGTAATCCTCCGCAGGCGGAAGGACCTGGGGCCGCTCTCGTCGGTCCTTCTGAGTCTGGGCGACCTGGCCTGCACCCAAAGGGACTATTTTTCCGCGCATACCTATTTGCTTGAGGGCTTGCAAGTCGCGGAGGAGATCGGTGAAAAGGAAAGCATCGCCTTGATCGTGCTCACACTTGGGTACGCGACATGGCCTCAAGGTCACTTTGAACAGGCGGCCAAGCTGCTTGGTGCGGCCACAAACTTACTTGTCTCAGTAGGTCTGTCACTTACACCACTCAACCAAACCTCCTTTGAGGAGAACGTCGCTATTGTCCGCGCGAAGCTAGGCGAAGGGGAGTTTCAGACTGCCTGGAGGCAGGGGGAAGGAGCACAGATAGCACAGCTCGTAGAGGAGCTTTCATAAACCCACGGTCGGCAAGTCCACAGCAAGTCACACAAACCATCAGCCGCAGTAAGACTTACCAAGGAGATCATCATGTCAGTCCGTCAACCCACCAATGGTCCCGTCACCAGCCCGCCTACCTGTACCCCGCCTGGTGCCACAATGCCCTGGCCGATCGGTGGTTCCGTCACCTGCCAGCCCGCATCCCCCGATAGGTTCCGCCGCCAAAATGGCCACACACTCGCCGTGACCATCACGTTCAGTCTCACGAAGGGGTTGGAGTTCAACGAAGACGCGCCCCTGGCGCTCCTCTACATCGTCAACGGCTCACTGGACTACTCCGCGCTGTTCGCCCAGACGGAGATCAGCCGCAACAGCATGGTCACGATTCCCAAAGGGCAGACGCAGGCGAGCATCACCGTCCTCACGCTGCCGATCCCGCCGAACAGTACGTTCGAGCTGGAGGTCCTCGCCTACCCCACCGGTGCAAAGACGATTATCTCCGGCCCGGTGCAGACGCAGGAAGAAGCCGCCGGAGAGGAAGCCGCCGAGGACAAGAGCCTGAAAGCCCTCAACGTGCTCGCGACCACCGCCCTGGTGACCGCCCTGGGCGCGCTGGCGTTTGCCCTGCTGCGACGGACGAAGGACTGAGCGAGCGGGACACATGGGAACGCCCCGGCCTTCTGCAAGGCTGGGGCGTTCGCTGTTTGTAGGGGAGTTCCGCATAGGCGCAGGGTAAGCCAATCATCAGCACCGATAAGTATGGTATACTCATTTTAGGCACTATGGAGGCGGATTAATGGCGGCTGAGACGAAAAGGCAGAACTTCAACATTACCCCGGAGCAGGAGACGGAGTTATCTCGTCTGCGGGAGACTCTGGACGCACCCAGCGCCAAAGACGCCATCCTGCGGGCTGTGCGGATCGTCGAGGCCATCGCCCGGCAGACGCGGCGTGGCGGGCGGCTCTATGTCCATGACGCTTCGGGACAGGCGCAGCGGCTGATCATCCCCGAATTGGAGACGGCGACCGAGACGGAGTGGCAGTTCTTGACGGTGCGGCCCCACCCCTGGCGGCGGCAGCTCTGGCTCAAGGGGCGCAAGCTGCCCGCCGCCGCTGTCTGGACGGACTGGCGCGTCAACGGCGGCACGGTGGATGAGGTCGCCGACAACTGGGATTTGCCGCGCGCGGCGGTGGAGGAAGCCCTGCGATACGGCGAGACGCATCAGGACTTGCTGCGGATGGAGGCGGAGGAGGAGAAGCATCGTCTGGCCGGAGCGGGCATCGCCGTAGGTGCCCAGGCGCGGCCATGAGTCTGCGCCTTTTGCTGGACGAAGACACCCAGGCAAAGCGCCTGATCCGCCTGCTCCGGGACGCGGGACATGACGTGCAGACGGCCACTGAAGCGGGCTTGATCCACAAGCCCGACGCGCAGGTGCTGGCTCAGGCGGCGCGCGAGGCCCGCCTGGTGATGACCCGCAACTGCGGTGATTTTCTTGCTCTGCACCGCGCCGCTCCCGATCCACCGGGCGTTCTGGCGATCTACCAGCACAACACCGCGTCGGACATCTCCGACACCGACATCGTGCAGGCCCTCGCCAATCTGGAAGCCGTCAGCGCGGGGACGGGCTGGGCACCGGCGGGGCAGTTTGTCGTCCTGAACCAGTGGCACCCCGGCAGCGGCTTGGAGGCGTCTGCTCCTGAATAGGGGCGTCACGGGTCCACGGTGAACAGGCCGACGCGCGCCCAGCCTTCTTTGGCGATGGGGGCCAGCGGGGCGACGGTGTCGAGCGTCCCCGTCCGCAGGTCGCGCAGCAGGGGGCGCTTGCCGTTCTTCCAGACAGAAACGGCCTCGACGGCGGGCGGGGCCAGCACCAGCAGCAGGAGCTGGTCCGTCGCGCGGCAGACCAGCGGCAGCCAGTCCGCCCAGCACTCGCCTGATCCGTCGCCCGCCGGCTGGACGCGCAGGAACGGCGCGGCGGCGGGGTCGGGTGCGAAGACGCGCCAGTCCAGCGAGACCGAGGGGGCATCGAAGTCCAGCTTCGAGTCGGGCGCCAGCCCGGCCAGGGACAGCAGGGCCGTTTGGTGGGCGGCGACGGACCGCCAGTTCGAGGCACGCGAAGCGGGCGGCACTTTGTCCAGGGCCGCGAAGGCGTAGCGGAGGCAGGAAACGTCGCGCGTCAGGGCGAACAGGCTGAACCCAGCCTGGGCGCAGTCGTACAGCCCGGCATGGAGGCCATCGGGACTGAGTGAAGGCTGGTCGGGCCGCAGCGGCAGGGCACGCAGCCAGGCCCCCCACTCGGCCAGAGCCTCCCGAAGACGCGCGTTGGGCGATTCGGCATCCAGGGCCAGCAGGGAGAGGATCACCCCGGCGACCATGCCGGGCGCGTGGCAGTCGAACTCGCGCCCCCGGCCGGCCAGCAGGAACTCGGCGGCCTTCCAGGCGGCCTTGATCCAGACCTCGCTCTGGGTGGCCCGGTACGCCAGCACAAAGGCGCGGATGGCCTCGGCCCCGTCGAGCGCGCAGGGCTGGGACAGGGCGCGGCCGTCGTCGGGCAGCCCGCGCGTCGCGTGGAACCGCGCGCCGTCGTAAAACCCGTCCCCGTTCTGCTTCAGCAGGAGCCACTGGCAGATGTTCAGCGCGGACTGGCGCAGCAGCGGCTCGCGGGTCTCCTCGTGCAGCCCGAACAAAGAGCGCGCCAGGCGGGCGTTCGAGAGAACGCCGTGCGTCTGGCCGTCCGCGAAGTCCGTGCCCACCCCCGCCGTCCGCTTGTCCCAGAACGCGCCCTTGTTCGGCTCCGGCTCCTCGCCACGGCCCATCACCTGGAAGTCCGCGCACAGGCCGCGCGCCCCGAAGCGGACCAGGCGCGGGACATTGGGCGTCTCGTGCAGCCGGTTCCAGTCCCAGAACGCTTTCAGCGCCCCCGCCGGCTCGTGCGGGAACCCGGCGTAGTGGCTGCCCGCGTCCGCTTCGGTCGGCGGCTTCAGGTACAGCCGCTCCATGCCCTGCACGTCGTAGGCGTCTGGCGCGGAGAGGCGCGTGACCGTCTCGGTAGGGTCCAGGCGGTGTACGGACTCCAACGGATGCAGGCTCGGGCTGGCCCAGCCCGCGTACTGCGTCACCAGGGCGGCGCGCGCCTCCCCCGGCGTTTTGGCCGCGCCGAAGCGCAGGCCGAAGGAAATCAGCTTGCCGCCGCCGAAGGGGAACGTCGGGAAGTCCAGCGTCCACCCGCCCGCCTCGCTCCAGGCCGCCTCGCCGTCCCCGGCCACCAGGGCAAGGCCATGCGCGCTGTAGGCCGACCAGGCGCTCCCGGCGCTGTGCCCCAGGGGGGCGACGGCGGGGATGGACCACAGCGCGGGCTGGAACAGCGGCGAGGCCAGGTCAATCCGCAGCGAGCCGCTCCGGCGCGGGGTCGTCCGCACACGCATCTCCACCCGGAAGGCGCCCTCTTCGCCCGCCTGCGGCAGCCAGCGCATCTCCCAAGAGAGCGTGCCGCCGTCCGCCCCCAGCTTGCGCTCGCCGCCCAGCGCGAGCTGCCCGCCCCGGCGCGACTCGTGCCAGTCAATGGTGAGCGGGTAGGCTTCGCCCTTCACGACGGCGGTGGCGAGGGGCCGCAGGACGCTCGTTTCGAGCAGCGGGGCGACCACCTTCGCCCCGCCCCGGTTGCGCGCGGCGACCGAAAGCTGCCACGTCGGGCGCAGGCCGTGCCCGCCCAAGGTGAAGGCGGCCCAGAGGCTGCTTTTGCGGCTCAGGCGGTACAAAACGGGTTCGGTCATGGTCATCCTTGATGGTCATCCTTGATGCCCCCCTCTCCCGGAACGGGGGGCTTTATTGGGGTGGGAGGGGCCTACGCCGCCGACGCCGCGTAGGACTCGATCTCCAGCCGCTTGAAGACCAGCCCGTCCAGCAGGTCGGCTAGGGCGGCTTCATTCAGGCTGAAATACTCCAGGATCACCGGGTCCATCTCGCGCATCAGGGTGTCCCCGCCGCTGCCGATGCCCGACCGGTGGGCCAAAATGTTCGCCAGGTACACGATGGAAGCCAGGTCGAACGACGTCTGCGCCCGCGTCGGGTGGTGGTGGAACTCGACCGCCTCGACGACCGGGGCGGGCAGCCCCCAGCGCCCCAGGGTCCAGGCGCCCAGGGCCGGGTGGGACAGCCCGATGACTTTCTTCTCGGCGTCGTACATGGCCAACCCTTCCTCGCGCACGGCGTCGGTGATCTCGGCCAGCCCCTGCGGGATAAACCGGGCCAGGATGATCTTGCCGACGTCGTGCAGCAGGGCCGCCGTGAACGCCTTCTCGGACTGCGGGTAGCGCGCCCGCTTGGCGATCAGCTTGGCCGCCGTCGCGGTCGTGACCGAGTGCTTCCACAGGGCGTTCAAATCAAATCCCGTCCCCTGGACGCGGAACATGTCGAAGACGGCGGCGGCCAGCAGGGCGTTCTTGAGCGTCGCGAAGCCGAGCAGCGTGACGGCCTGCGGGATGTTGGCGATCTTCTGCCGGAAGCCGTAGTAGGAGGAGTTGGCGAGCTTCAAGACTTTGGCCGCCATCGCCGGGTCCGCCTGGATCACTTTCGCCAGGTCCGAGGAGGAGCAGAACGGGTCCTCGATCATCTGCATGACGCGCAGGACGCTGGCGGGCAGCGTGGGCACGTCCGAGATCTTCGACAGCAGGCTTTCCAGGTGCGGGTTCTTCATGGTGGTCTTTTTCTTCGAGCGGGCACGTCAGCCCGTGGACACGGCGGGTAGATAAGGTGATTATCGGCGGGGGGTGGAGCGCGGCCTATCGGGAAGAATACGGGGGTTGGGAAGGGGCTGAGAGAAACAGAAGCCGCCGGAACCTCAGTGGGTTCCGGCGGCTTTTAAGCCTCAACTTCTATCTGCTACTCGTCCGAGCCGTTCTCGCCGAGACAGAGTTGGGCATGGGCGACGTTGCCGCTCAGGGCGACAGCTACACCCTTCGCGGTGGAGGCCGTCCCGTTGAAGAAACGCGGGTTGTCGGGTCCCAGCCCGCCGTATCCGCCGTGCTGTGGCCTTCAGAGTGGTATAGACCAGGCTTACTGGTAAACGGGCCATAGTGCAAAAGCGAGAGCTAAACCTGATAGAATTACGGACATCTTACCTGACAATCGTTTGCGGGAGATTATCCCTAGTACAAAACCACCGATTAAGGCGAGACTAAGGGCAGGTAAACTAAAAGAGCTTGTGGTATCTAGGATTTGTAAATAAAAAGCCACCCTTGGATACCGTATTACACGGTGTACGTTCAGAGCGTCTAATGCTAGAAAACTCACCGTAGGTATGGAAAAGCATAGTGATATGAAACCGATTACGCGCTCCCGCTTGGTTTCTTTTGTCTCTGCTACTCGCAGAGGAGGCGGGAAAGCCGCGTCTATCGGCGGCGGCCAGACACCATCATCTGTGTTCTTGAGTTGACCGTTGGTATTCCGTATCATTTTATCTTCTCTTTGTCTTCAGTTGAAAATAGGTCGATACCACGGGTGCTGGCTTGTATCAGTACCTGAGGCCCCCTGATAAACATTGTGCATCGTCATCTTTGGGTCTCCAAAAATGGTGCATGGCACACTATGGGGCGGAAACGGTGACTCAGTATGCTCATTGTAACCGAGCACTCTTGAAAATGTTCCGGCCTGTACTACAGCATCATAGAGTGTCTTCCCGTCACTGAGGTTCGACCACAGCGTATTTATCCAATCACGCTCGAAATCGTCAGCAGCGATTGTATAGCCCCAAGCAAGACAGGCACGATCAGGGCTTCCTGATGCTGTTATTCCGAAGGCGTCAGAGTAGCTCGAATCTTCGCCTAGTTCACATGCCTGTAGCTGGATAAAGTTGTAGGGAGGTAAGTTAGGATTAGCGCCTTTCACAGCTATAATGTCCTGTATAGAGCGATGATCAATCGTCAGGTTGGTTTCTCCATCAAATGGTCTAGGCGTGATGGATACAAAATGATCGTTGCCACCATCTGCGGTCGCCAAACAGTCCCCGAAGCCGCCGGATAAAAAACCATGTGTGAAGGCATAGAAGACGGTATAGCTTGGCAAGGTGTTATAAACAGCCTGCTTATCATCACTCTTGCTGGTGATGGTGAAATAATTCATGGTATCTGAATTATGCTTGACAGAGTCCAATGATGTAGAAGCGACATCATTTCCTAACAGTCCAAAGCTTTGGTTACCTATCGCGTACACCCTATTTTTCGCCGGTGCGGACACATCAATATCATAGTATCCGCCGTTGCTGTCCCACACTTTGAGCGTCAACTTGATCTTGGAGGCGTTCTTGAAATGGGTGCTGTCGAACAAGGCTTCTATGGATGCGCTCGACAACCCTGATCCTATGTCCATAGAACCATCGTCCGGCAATGTGAACGGAGCCAGACTCTTGTCGTAGTATTCCTTAACAACGGTGTCCGATCCGTTCTCGCCGATGCAGAGCTGGGCATGAGCCAGGTAGCCGCTAAGTGCCACTGCCTTGCGCCGTGCAGGCCGTCCCGCTGAAGAAGCGCGGGTTCGCCGGGTCCCAGCCCGGCGCCGTTGCACCAGCATCATGGAACCTCTTTCCGCTTACGAAGAAGCCACAAGGCAATCAAATCTGCAAAAAACAGAACGGGCAGAACGGTAAACAAAGTGGATGCCACCTGGTACGAGTGCATCCGGGAGGCGATTTCGGGCTGACTCAGCCCGGACCCTGCGTAATGGGGGCCACCCGAGGAAATAGCAAGAGCAAAACCATCCAGAAGCCATGCCACAGAACATGCCGCCAGGAGCAGCCAGGCAAGAACTCTTGTGAACTCTCTCTTTGTCATCTGCCTGCCTCTTGAACGCTATAGCATTACGGGACGCTTCTTCTCCGAGTGGGCTTCCCCGGAGCCGGCGATGACGCCGACGCGGCCGACGAACAGGTCGGCCATGCTGCGGCCCGCCGGCAGGCTCTCCTCTTCCTCCCCTTCCTCTTCGGTCAACCGCTCGGTCAGGAGGCGCAGGGCGACCGCCTGCGCGTCCTGTCCTTCGCGTGACGCCCGCCGCCGCAGGCGCGCTTCCGCGTCCGGGGTCAGGTCCAGCACAATGGTCATGGGTGTCTCCTCCGATGCTTTTTCATTATGGCGTGAGTTCCGGGGCCTGTCAACTAAGGCACATAGGGCAGGAATGAGGCGGGGTGGCGGCGTATGGG
>CAXTWM010000167.1:0-10463 GCA_964247915.1 uncultured Armatimonadales bacterium
GGTAGACGTAGCGCGCGCCGTCCTTGACGTGCCGCAGGTGCCCTTTGGACTCCAAGACGCCGAGCAGGGCGCGGACGGACGAGTAGGAAGGCGGGTCCGGCAGGGCCGCCAGCACGTCGGCGGCGGTCGCCCGCTCCTGCTGATAAATGATGTCCATGATCTGCCGCTCGCGGCGGCTGAGGGCGGGTGCGTTCATGCTAATAATTTAGCACATCGGCGGCGGGATGTCAAGGGAAAATGCTAAAAAGTTAGCATTTATTTTTCGGGGACTACAGTTCCACGGTTTGCCCGTCAAAGGCGAGTTCGACGCCGGGGGGGAGTTCGGCATTGGTCTGGGCGTAGTCGTAGTCGTGGGAGAGGTGGGTCAGCAGGGTGCGCTTGGGCTGGAGCAGGGCGATGGTCTCCAGGGCGGCGTCCAGGTGGAAGTGGGTCTCGTGCGGGTCGCGGCGGACGGCGTCCAGCATCAGCAGGTCCAGCCCTTCCAGGTGCGGCCAGGTCTCGGGGGGGATGACGCTGACGTCGGTGACGTAGGCGAAGCGCGGGCCGAACTTGTAGGCGAGGACCGGCAGCCGCCCGTGGCAGACGCGCAGGGGCAGGATGTCCAGGCCGTGCAGGGCCAGGGCGTCGCCCGGCCCGGTCTCGTGCAGGTCCACCTGCGGCTTGCCGCCGCCCGCCTGGGTGTTTTGGAAGATGTAGGCGTAGATGCGCCGGATGTCGGCCAGCACGTTCGGCTCGGCGTAGACCGGCATGGCCGCGCCCGAACGGTAGTTGAAGGTGCGGACATCGTCCAGCCCGAAGATGTGGTCGGCGTGGGAGTGCGTGAACAGGATCGCGTCCAGCCGCCGGACGCGGTTTTCCAGGAAAGCGATTCGCATCTCGGGCGGCGTGTCCACCAGGACGTTCGCCCCGTCGTCCGCCGTGACCAGGATGGAGGGCCGCAGGCGCCGGTTGCGCGGGTCGGGCGAGGTGCAGACGGCGCAGTCGCAGCCGATCATGGGGACGCCGTGGGAGGTGCCGCTGCCGAGGACGGTGACTTTCATGCCGTTCATTGTACCCTAAAGGGGGTTCCCGTGCGGAGGAACCCACCCGCTCGCTTAGGCTCGTCGCCCCTCCCGGAACGGGAGGGGAAAGAGGCCCGGACAGGGCCGACGTCCTAAACTCTTTGTCCTCCCCTTTGGGGAGGCCCCTGTGAGCGAAGCGAACAAGGAGGTGGGTTCCTCTGGTATACTAGCCGCATGGACATCCAACGCCTCCTCGCCTACGCTGAGAACGCCCGCCGCCTCCTGCGTGAGACGCTGGCCGCGCACCCCCAGACGCTGGATCAGCCGTTCGAGACGATGGCACAACATAAATCCATCGCGCAGCTCGTCGCGCACCTGATCGGCGCGGAGCGGCGCTGGACGCTGGGGCGGCTCTACGGGGAAGCCGCGCCGCCGCGCTATGAAGACGGGGCAGCCCAAACACTGGAGGGGCTGTTCGATGACTGGGCCACCATCCGCGCCCGCACGCTGGCCTTCGCCGCCTGTGCCGACGCTGCCGACCTTGCCCGCGTCATCACGACCGAGCTGCCGCAGTGGGGAGAGACGCTGACGCTGACAGTGGAGGAGGTTCTGCTGCACATCTGCAACCATCAGGCATGGCATCTGGGGCAGATCTCGATGGCCTTGCAACGTCTCGGGGTTGACCCGCCGAACTTTGACTACGTCTTCCTGCGCGACGGGGACGGGCCAGAAGGAGCCAGCTAATACAGTCGTGGATTTTACTTCCTTTGCCTAAAGCGTTTCCCAAGCATCCAGAAGATACCACAAGCCAGTAGAAAACCGCTGGCGAGCGCAAAATCAACGGCAGCAGAACTTCTCAGACCCAGTTCCATCAGCGTAAATAGCGCAACCAAAGAACACATTATCATGGTCAAGATGAATAGGATGGCCGTACCAATTTCATTCAGGTTCACTGCCACTCTGCTCCTCAAGAAAGCCCCCCTTGATGTGTCGGTTAGAAGGCTTTATGGTACGAACCACCGTCGCCACCCCCTTCAGGCCGTCCGCCCGCGAAAAGCCCTGTGTTCATAGATGAGGTGCGTGCGCAGGAGTGGGATCATCGAGGTTCCCCGGAGACGGGTGTGGCCGGGACCGGTGTCCAGTCCATCTTGGACAGGGCGGCGTCCGGCCCGGTCGCCAGCGTCCACAGGCTCAGGCGATTCGGGCGACCCACAGGAAGAAGCCAGGCGGCGGGGACGTAGAACTGGTCGGACGGGCCGCCGGTCAGATGGGGGTCGGCGGCGGGGCCGAAGAGGCAGCGGCCCAGGGGGTGCCCGTTGACGAACAGATGCCCCAGCACGTTCTTCCCGCCCAGAGTGAGGACGTAGCCGGTCGGCGAGACGGGGCCGGGCAGCATCAGCGTTCGGTCGTGCCAGCGCCTCGCTCCGGCTTCGCCCGCGGCAAACGCATCACCCGCATCAGGCGTGGACGCGAGCGGCTGGGGTTCTTCCGCCGTCACCCGCCAGCCGCCTACGGGGGCGAGGGGCTGCTCGCCCAGGCGGACCGGCCCCCACAGCCCGCGCGGGCTGTTCAGGCGCAGGCTGGGATTGCGTCCGTCGTCAAAGTTGGCGTGCCCCCAGACCTCGACGCGGACGGCCAGCGTGTTCGTCCCGTCCTTCACGGCACCCGCCATGTCAAAGTGAACTTCACTGCCGACGCCGCGCTGAGTCCCCAAACACTTGCCGTTGAGATAAGCCGTCACAATATCCCCGGCGTGGGCCAGGGAAAGCGCGGGGGCCGCGCCCCCGGGAGTCAGGTGCGCGTCAAAGGCGGTTTCATACCAGGCCGCGCCGTGCCACAAACCCGCCGCCTCCATCGTCGGCGGCTCGGGGCCGTCAAAACGGCGGGCGGCGGAAGCGGGGGGCGCGGCGGCGTCCGCACTGCGCCAGGCAGCGCCCGCCAGCAGGTCGCGCGTCGGCGGTCTGGCGTCGGGGACGGCGTCTAACTCCTGCCGCGAGACCAGCCGGACGATCAGGCGGCGCGGGCCGTAGAGCAGGGTCAGGCCCCGCGTCTGCCCGGTCCGGTAGGCCGCCGTCCAGTCGCCACCGTCGGCGTAGACACGGGCGGGCAGACCCTTCGCGAACACCTTGACGGGCGCGGCGGACAGGCTAATTTCACCCGCGTCGCCCGCGTTCCCGGCCAGCGTCAGCGTCGTCGTCTGGTCCAGACGCTCGCAGCGGTAAAGCTCGTCGGTCGCGTAGCGCAGGGTGACGGCGGGCAGGCCCCAGGCGGCGAGGGACAGGTTCAGGGGCACGATCTGGTCGTAGCCGGGCGCGACGGCCAGCGTCGAATGGCGCGGCAGGGTCAATGCACCCACCGTCAGCGTCGTTGTCTGGGGCTTGCCGCCGTCGTTCCAGAGGAACACAAACTGCGGGCCGCTGGGGGCGGCCAGCCGGTACAAACGGCGGGGCTTGCCTCCCCCCTCGTCGGCCCCCAGGGCGGGATTGGAGGCGGAAAAGCCGCCCTCCCAACTGGTGTCGGATTGGGCGCGGCCCAGCGCGTCCGAGACCGTGTTGACGAAGCCGGCCAGTCGGCGGGCTTCGTACCAGTTGGCGGTTTGGACGCCGCTGAAGCTGATCATGCCGCCGAAGTCCACGGACGTGCTGATGTAGGAAATGGGGCTGTTCCAGTTGGTGTCGCCGTTGTTGAACAGGAAGTTGGAGCCGGACACGAAGTTGAAGGGCGAGATGCCCTTCAGCCCCGCCGCCAGCAGGCGGCGCTGCCCGGCCTCGTCCCGCCCGGTTTCGGAGCAGACGACGGGGACGCCCGCCAGCGAAGCGCCGTCGGCGGATTTGGCCGCGTGGACGGCGGCGATGAAGCCGCGCGCCCGCGCCTCAACCGCGCCGCCGCCGTAGAAGTTGCCGGTGGGGATGATGCCGTCCGCCAGCCCCATCGCCCGGCGCAGCGGCCCCTCCCCGTCGCCGGGGCCGCCGACGCAGGCGGTCAGGGGGATGTCCAGGCCGTCCTGCCGGGCGTCGTCGCGCAGGGCGCTCAGATACGCCCGGCGGTCGTCGTCCGACCCGGCGGGGCCGAAGTAGTCCAGCTCGTTCTCCAGTTGGTTCAGGATGACCGGCCCGCCGCGCGTGATTTGGTACGGCCGGACGGTCCGGTCCAGGGCGCGCACCCATTCCCGAACATAGCCCAGAAAGCGCGGGTTGGGGCGGCGTATCTCCAGGCCCGTCTTGGGGATGAGCCAGGCCGGGAAGCCTCCCCCGTCCCACTCGTCGCAGACGTAAGGGCCGGAGCGCAGGAAGACGTACAGGTGGTGCTTCTGGCACAGCCGCAGGAACCGGGGCAGGTCGTGGTCGGGCGAGGAGAAGTCAAAGCGGCCCTCTTCCGGCTCGTGGAAGTTCCAGGGCACGAGGCAGTCAATGGTGTTGTAGCCGCTGGCCGCGAACTGCGCCAGCCGCCGGTCCCAGTCGGACGGGTCGGCGCGGGACGGCTGGAAGGTGCCGATCAGCAGGATCGTCCGCTTGCCGTGGATGGAGACGGCACCCGCGTCAACGGCGATAGTAGGCGGGGACGGCGGCGAGGCGGCGGCGAGCCGTGGGGCAACCGACAACAGGGTGGCAGCGATGGCGAGGGAGAAAAAGGCAAAGCGCATATGTTTTCCTCGGAGGCATTCCGTTATGCAGGCCACAAGGGCGTGGGATTGGATGCGTGGGATTAGAAATCCTGCGCTGTGGGGCGAAGCGCCCAGTGTCCGAGGGTAAGGACAAGGAAACGCGGTCGTGAGTCTGTCTCATCTCCCCGCAGGGGGAGAATGGGCGTCCTCGCCCCACAGCGCAGGAGTTCACTCCCACGCTCCTGCGGCCCTACGCATGAGAGCTATCGCACACTCACCACAGTCGCCGCGCCCGTCAGGCCCTCCGCCCGCGCGTTCAGCCGGAGCGTCCCCGTGCGGCTCGAGGACTGGAGGATGACGAGGCAGCGGCCCCGGAAGAAGCGGCGCTGGGGCTGCCCGAAGCTTTCCAGACTGCGCGGGTCGCCGCTGCCGACAGCGACGATGCGGCCCGGCCCGGAGAGGGTGAAGTGGACCAGGACGGCGGCGTTCGGGTCCAGCCGCCCCTGGGCGTCCAGCGCCTCTACTTGGATATAAGCGAGGTCCTGGCCGTCGGCGGCGATGACCGTTCGCTCCGGCGTCAGGCGCAGGGCGGATGCTCGCCCGGTCGTGTTCAGCGTACAGCGGGACACTTCGCCCCCCTGCGCGTCCAGGCCGACGGCGACCAGAGTGCCCGGCGCATACGGGACGGCGTAGGTGGCCGTGTCGTGCGTGGCCTGCGTCGTTTCTTTCTCGCCGAGGTCGCGCCCGTTGAGGAGCAGCCGGACGCGGGGCGTGTTGGCGTAGACGCGGACGGTGCGCCTCTTGCCCTCGGTCCCTGGCCAGGTCCAACTCGCGCGGTCGTCGGGCCAGCCCCAGCCGCTCACTTTGTAGCCCGGCTCGCCCTCGGCCACGGCGTCCACGAAGGCGGTGACGCGCGGGCCGATGCCCCAGACGACGCCCCGGAAGTAGCTCTGCGGCTTGCGGGTGCCGATCAGGTCGAAGTCGCCGCAGCCGGACACGGCGTAGGGGAAATCGCCGACGAACCCGCCGCCCTCGCCGGGGTAGATGTCGCGCCCGATGCCCGCCTCGCCCAGATAGTCCAGGGCGGTCCAAACGAAGTCGCCGACGACGTAGGGGTGGTCCACGACCTGCATCCAGGAGTTGAAGCAGTCGTTGGGGAAGGATTCGGTCTGCGCGAACACGCGGTCCGGGTGCTTGGCGTGGTCGGACGCGAACCGTCCGGCCTGGTAGTTGTAGCCGGCCACATCCAGGTGTTCCAGCAGCGGCTCCAGCTTGTCGGCGTCCGGGTTGGTCGCCTGGGCCACAGGCCGCGTCGGGTCAAGCGAACGCACCTCATCGGCCAGCATCGCGCCGCGCCCGGCGGCCTCGGGACCGTTCTGTTCGGGAATCTCGTTGCCGATGCTCCACAGGGCGACGCTGGGGTGGTTCCGGTCCCGTAGCACCATGCTGTCAATATCTGTTTTCCACCAGGCGTCGAAGAACCGGCCATAGTCCTGCGGGTTTTTGCCATAGCGCCAGCAGTCGAACGCTTCATCCATGACGAGCACGCCCAGCCGGTCGCAGGCGTCCAGAAAGGCCGGCGAGGGCGGGTTATGGCTGGTGCGGATGGCGTTGAACCCGGCGGCTTTCAGCAGGGCCACACGGCGCTCCTCGGCCCGGTCGTAGGTGCACGAACCGAGCGGCCCGTCGTCGTGGTGGACGCACCCGCCGCGCAGCTTCAGCGATTTGCCGTTCAGCAGCAGACCGTGGACGGCATCAAAGGAGAGCGAGCGGATGCCGAACGGCGTCTCGGTTTGGTCAACGACCTTGCCGCCGACCGTGACTGTGCTGACCAGTCGGTAGAACGTCGGCGTGTCCGGGGACCAGAGATGGGGCCGCGCAACCGTTATCTGCTGGTCAACCGGACCAGAGACAGCAATGAGAGGCCCAGCGTCAGCAGTAGCACCGGCAGCCCTGCCGCGCGCATCCACCAGGATCGAGGTCAGGGTGATGCTCTGCCCTTTGACCCGCCCGTCAATCGCCGTGCGGACGCGCACGGTTGCTTGCTGGCCGCTCACCTGCGGCGTCGTAACGTACACGCCCCACTGCGCGATGTGGACGGGGTTTGTCGCCGTCAGCCAGACGTGGCGGTAGATGCCCGCCCCCGAGTACCAGCGGCTCGTCTTGCCGCTGGCGTCTACTCGGACGGACAGCACGTTCGCCGCGCCGCCCAGGCGCGCATACGGGGTCAGGTCATAGGAGAAGCCCGTGTAGCCGTAGGGGTGCGTCCCCAGCGGGTGCCCGTTGAACCAGACCTGGGAGTCCATGTACACGCCGTCAAACGTCACGCTCAGGCGCTTGCCACGGAAGTTGACAGGGAGCGGGAAGCTCTTGCGATACCAGCCCACGCCGCCCTCGGTGAAGCCCTGGGCCGCGCCGCCCTCGCTGTCGGCATCAAACGGCCCGTGTCGGTCCGGGGGCGAGGCCGCCTCGTAAATGCCCGCGTCCCCGGCCCCGTTGTAGTCGCGCACGGCGACAACATCTGTGCCGTCGCCTTTGAGCAGCCGGGCCGGGACGAGGTAGCGGCGCGTGTCCGTCCAGGCGGTTGTATAATTGGGCGGGAACGCCCCCATGCCGCCCACCTTGACGCCGTTCACGAACGTCTCGTCGGCGTCGTCTACCTTGCCCAGCAGCAGGAGGACGTCCCTGCCGCGCAGGGCTTGAGGAATGTCTATCCGGCGGCGATACCAGCCGAACTTCTGGGTGAAGCCGCCCTGGATGTGGGTGCTCCAGTGCGTCGGCAGCGTGACGGTCTGCCAGGCCGCGTCGTCAAAGTCGGGCGCTTTCCAGGCGGGATCGTCGCCTAATGTGAACCGCCACGGACCCGCTGTGACGGCCAGGCTCGGCGTCTGCGAGGGGTTGAGGGGCGGCAGATCTTCGATGCTCCAGTCGTGGGGCAGGTCCACGCGCCGCCAGCCCGCGTCGGCGAAGCCCGCCCGCTCCGCGCCGGGCGCGTCCCCCCGGTGGAAGCGCCAGCCCGCGTCAAAGCGCAGGTGCAGGCGCGGCGCAGGGTCACTTTGGGCACGGGCGGGGAGGGACGCGGCAAAGACGAACATGAGGCCGAGGGTGAGGAGGCAGAAGGTTTTGTTCATGGTGGTCAAACGACGAAGCGACGCTACCGGGCTTGCAGCGCGGCAATGATTAAGTCTACTTGCAGCGCGATCATCTGCCGCATGTGGGGCCATTCCCGAGCGGTCTCTTTGAAGCCCCGCATAGCGAACGCCAGGACGTGTGCCAGTTCTTCGGGCGTGCTTTTCAGAGTTGACCTGGAAACAGGCTCGGTCAGGATTTCGGCAAGGAACGCCTCAAAAGCCGCATACATCTCCTGGACAGGGACGAACGACAGATCGAACAAGTCTCTCGCGTCCGGGCGGGCCAGCGTCAGCTTGTAACCGTGTTCCCCCCACTTCTCGCAGCAGAAGTGCAGTTTCTGCTCCAGGCGGGGCAGGTCGGGCAGGGCCGCGCGGAACTCACGCAGGCTGTCATCCCTCAGACGCCCGATGACGGCGGCGAAGATGTCGTCCTTGCGGGGGAAGACCAGGTAGAGCGCGGGGCGGGAGATGCCTGCCGCCTCGGCGATGTCCCCCATGGTCGTGCGCGCATAGCCGTACCGAAGGAAAACATCACTCGCAGCCTCAATGACCCGGTCTTCTTTGAGAATTGTTGTTTTGGATGTTCGCGTCACTCTGGTTCCACTTCTCACACTACCGGCATTATATCAGAATAGCGTTCTATTTTGACTTCGTCCCTGGGCTATTGACATTATATTGAAATAGTGTCAGAATGTCTAAACCACTGGCTCGGACAGAAAAGGAGGCAGAAATGCCCGTCGTCTTCGTACATGGTGTCCCGGACACATTCCGCGTTTGGGATCGAGTGCGTCATCAGTTGTCCTCAAGCGACAGCATGGCACTCGCGCTGCCGGGCTTCGACAGCCCGGTCCCGGATGGTTTCACGGCGACGAAGGACGAGTATGTCGCCTGGATCATCGACAAGCTCGAAGAACAGGCAGAACCCGTAGACCTGGTCGGCCACGACTGGGGCTGCCTCTTGTCGGTCCGCGTCGCCTCACTCAGACCCGATTTGGTGAGAACGTGGGCGGCGGGGAGCGGGCCGATAAGCAGCGGTTACGAATGGCATGACCTCGCGAAGATCTGGCAGACGCCCATCGTGGGCGAGCAGTGGATGGCCGACACCGATCAGGACGAACTCGCCCGTTTCATCATGGGAGATAGCGTCCCCGCCGATCTTGCTGCGGAGACAGCGGGGCGAATGGACGCGACCATGAAGGACTGCATCCTGCGCCTGTATCGGTCAGCGGTCAACGTCGGCAAAGAGTGGGAGCCGGGCCTGGTGGACATCACCTCCCCCGGCCTTGTCTTCTGGGGCGTGTCGGACCCGGCGTGTCCGGTCGAGTTCGCCGACCGGCTGGGGGAAGACACGAGAGCAGCCCGAATACTCAAGCTGGACTGTGGACACTGGACGCCGATTCATCGTCCCAGCGAGATCGCACAGGCATTGCAGGCGCACTGGAACGCCGCAGGCGCGCAATAAGACTATCAGGGAGACTTTCACAATGCAGACAGTCGAAATGACTTCAGAAGCCGTCCGTGCCGCCGCCGGCCTGATCCCCGAAGGCGTACCGGTCTTCATGCTCAACCTGCTCCGCTATCGGGAACACGCGGACTACGGTGACCGCGCGGGTGTCGCGCCGTGTTCAGGGCGGGAGGCATACTTCCAGCGCTACGTCCCGGCCTTCAACCAAATTCCCTCGGCGGATGAGATCAAGATATTCTTCGTCGGCCCCGTACACGCGGGCGTGGTCGCGCCGCCCGACGAGCGGTGGGACGACATGGCAATCGTGGAATACCCCAGCTTTGCGGCTTTCCGGCGCATCGTCGAGAACCCGATGTATGAGGCGGAGGCGGCTTTCCACCGAACGGCCGCGCTGGCGGACTCGCGGCTGATCGCAACGACCAGGATGGTGATGCCTGGATAGGCGGGGATGGGAGGGCACACGGGGGAAGAGGGCGCGATGAATCACGCCCCTACACCTGCGGCTCCAGGGCGCGCAACTCGGCCGCCTTCTCCTCGGCCAGCGTGTCGTTGATGTAGGTACCCGCACCGGCCTCGGAGCCGGCCAAATACTTCAGCTTTTCCTTGGTGCGGTACGGCGGGTAGAACTCGATGTGGAACTGGTAGTGCGGGTACGCGCCGCCGTCCGTGGGCCGCTGGTGCAGGGCCATGATGTAGGGCAGCGAGAAGCCGAACAGGTTGTCGTACTTGGTCAGGACCGTCTTCAGAATGGCCGCCAGGTCGCGCTGCTCGGCCCGCGTGAAGTCCGGGAGGGCGGCCTTGCCGGGCGCGCGGGCGGTGATGTGGACCTCATAAGGGTAGCGGGCGAAGAACGGGACGGTGGCGACAAAGCTGTCGTTCTGCGTGACGATGCGCCGCCCGTCTTCCAGTTCCTGCCTCAGCACGTCCAGAAAGAGGTTGGTCCCGTGCGCGTCCCAGTGCTTCCTGGCCGCGTTCAGCTCCGTCTGGAGGCGGGGCGGGACGAACGGGTAGGCGTAAATCTGCCCGTGCGGGTGGGCCAATGTGACGCCGATCTCGCGGCCCTTGTTCTCGAACATAAAAATATACTGGATTTCCGGCCGTGCCTCTAAAGAAGCAAAGCGATCCGTCCAGACCCAGACCAAGTGCTCGATCTTATCGACGGGAAGTTCGGCTAATGTCGCGTCGGCCTGGGGCGTGTAGACGACGACCTCGCACTCGCCCACGGCGGGGCGCACGGGGGTCAGGTCCGTGCCCTGGACGGC
>CAXTWM010000168.1:0-10426 GCA_964247915.1 uncultured Armatimonadales bacterium
GGGCGGGGGATCGGCGGGCGTGCCGGAGGGGGAAGCAGTGGCCTCCCCGGTGTCGTGGGTGGACATGGATGCAGAACCCTTCCTATGGGAGAAAGGCAGAACAGCCGTCTTTGTTCAAGACGGGTCTGGCCGGACGGCCCGGTCGTACAGCGCCGGGGGTGACGATGATGACAGCGGGCACACGTTCACCGCCCCTGTCCCAATTTCCTGCGTGTCAAACCAAAAGTTCCGGCATTTTTTACGAATACCCCTCCCATCCCCTGTGCTCCGGGCTGGGGTATACTAGGGGGGACCGCAGAGCCGATCTTTCGACGGAGAGTTTGTTCCCTCATGGCCGACCCAAAAAAGGCGCTCAGTCCTGAAGACCGCCGGATGCACGTCATGCTGGCCTTGCTGGCCCTAGCGGTGATGATCAACGTGCTGGGCTTCAGCGTCATCCTCCCGCTGATCCCCGATTATGTGCAGAGCGGGATGCACCTGACGGACCCGCAGGACCCGCGCATCGGCGAGGTGGGCGGCTGGCTCGGCGCGAGCTACGCCCTGATGCAGTTTCTGTTCGCCCCAGGCTGGGGGCGGCTCTCGGACCGAGTCGGGCGCAAGCCGATCCTGATCGGGTCGCTGGTCGGGGATGCGATCTTTTACACGCTCTTCGGCCTGTCCGCCCACAACATCTACGGGCAGTTCGCCGCCCGCATCCTGGCCGGAATCTTTTCCTCGGCGTCCCTGGCCGTCGCCCAGGCCTATGCCGCCGACATCACGCCGCCGCACCTGCGGGCGATGGGGCTGGGCTACATCGGCGCGGCCTTCGGGTTCGGCTTCGTCATCGGCCCCGCCGTCGGCGGCGCCATTGGGGGATATATCGGCCTGGCCTGGCCGCTGTACTTCTCGGCCCTGCTCGCGCTGGCGAACCTCGCCTACATCGCGCGCTACCTGCCCGAACCGGAGCGCGCCCCCCAGGCGGCGGGCGGCCCCCCGGCGGCGCTGACGTCCCGGCTCGGGCTGATGACGCAGGCCGTGCGCGGCCCGGTCGGGTTCCTGTACCTGCTGACGTTCGCGGTGACGTTCGCCTTCGCCAACCTGGAGGGCACGTTCACGGCCTACCTGAAGCAGCACTTCCACTTCGCCAACAGCATCGCCATCGCGGGCTACGTTTTCGCCTACGTCGGCGTCCTGATCGTCGTCATCCAGGGGTTTTTGATCCGGCGTCTTGTGAAGCGCTTCGGCGAGGCAAACCTCGTCGTCGCCGGCATCGGCCTGATGGCGCTGGGGTTTGTGCTGTTCTCATTCGCCCCGGTCCTGACCCTGCTGCTCCTCGGCCCGATGATCTTCATTTCTGTCGGTAACGGGCTGAATGGGCCATCCCTGCGCTCCCTCGTGTCGCGCCGGGCGACCGCGCAGGGGGCGGCGCTGGGCTTGTCCGCCTCGTTTGACAGCCTCGCCCGCGCGACCGGCCCCGCCACGGCGGGTTATCTCTACAAGCACGTCGGCCAGGCCGCCCCCTACTGGTGCGCGGGCCTGGTGATGAGCGTCTGCTTCGTGTTTGCCCTGACCCGCAGGCGCGATATGGCGGAAGGAATCGCCCCCTAGCCTATGAAAAAGCCGGACAAACTCCTCTCTCCGGGCCGGCGGCGGTTCCTGAAGACGGCGGCGGTGGGTGCCGTGACCGGGCTGGGCACGGGGGTCTACGCCCACGAATGGGAGCCGGACCACCCGCAGGTCGTGCATCGGGACGTTGCCCTTGCCGGCTGGCCCGCTTCGGCGGCGGGCCTGCGCGTCGGCCAGCTCAGCGATCTGCACTGCCAGAGCCAGGCCGCCGTCGCCCGCACCGCCCACGCCACGCGCCTGCTGCTGGCGCAGCGCCCGGACGTGGTGTTCCTGACCGGCGACTACATCTCGGACCGGCACGAGGTCGGCTGGGCGAGCGCCTGCGCCGATGCCCTTGCGCCGCTGGCGCGGGTCCGGCACGGCGTCTTCGCCACTTTGGGCAACCACGACTGGGCGGGGCCGGAGCGGGTGATGCAGGAGATGACGCGGGTCGGCTTCACGGTCCTGCGGAACCGCTCCGCTCCCCTGCCCGGTGTGCCGGATGTTTGGCTGGTCGGGCTAGATTCGCGTAGCCAGAACGCGCAGCGTCCCATCCAGGCGCTGGAGGGCGTTCCCGACGCTGCCGTCAAGATTCTCCTGATGCACGAGCCGGATTATGCGGACGAAGCGCCGCCCGGCTTTGCCCTGCAGCTCTCGGGGCACTCGCACGGCGGCCAGATCCGGCTCCCCGGCCTGCCGCCGCACTGCCCGAAGTACGGGCGCAAGTACCCGGAAGGCTTGCGCCTGGCCGCGCACCACCCCGTCTACACCACGCGCGGCGTCGGCATGATGGGGCCGCAGATGCGCTTCTGCTGCCCGCCCGAAGTGACGGTCTTGACGATCCGCCCCACAAGATAATCCCATGCCACAAACACTCGCACAGGCGCCCAGTGTCATCGGCGCTATCGGGAGCGCGGTCGGCCCCGCCGCGCTCATCACGACGACGGCGATCCTGCTGTCCGGCTACACGTCCAAATACAGCGGCGTCGCCGACCAGATGCGGAAGCTGACGGCGGAGCATCGCGCCGAGGGGACGACGGCGGAACGGCGGGCGAGCCTGCGGCGGCAGATTCCCCTCTTCCACCAGCGGATCAACGCCCTGTGGGGGGCGAGCACGCTGCTGTCGCTGGCCCTGCTCGCCTTCATCACCACCGTGGTCGCCGTCCTGCTGTCCGCCCACGAGTCGCGCCTCGGGCCGGTCGGCGTCGTCACGCTGCTGGCCGGGCTGATCCTGGTCGCCGCCGCCGTCGGCCTGGAACTGTACGAGATCCGGCTGGCACGGCTGACCACGGCAGGGGAGCTTGCGGATATTTTCCCGACAAACCGGGTAGAGTGATGGGAGAAGAAACGATGAGGAGCAGCAGACGCCGATGGCACTGAGAACGGGGCGCGAACTCGCGGGACTAGCGGTGGTGACGCTGACCGGCGGGGAAAGGCTGGGGCGCATCGCCGACGTTGTCTTCCAAACAACGACCGGCCAGGTGGCGGGGTTCCTGGTGGACCGGGGCGGCATGTTCTCCAAGCCACTGTTCCTGCCGGCCGCCCAGGTGCAGGGCCTGGGCGCGGATGCACTGACGATCACGGGTGGGGAAGCCCTAACCGAAGCCGTTCCCGCGAGTGCTGGGGAGCTGGCCGCCAAGCCGCTTGAAGGCCGCCCGGTCTTGAACCAGGCCGGGACCATCCTGGGCAGAGTCGCCGACGTCGCCATAGACACCGAGACGTTGCGCGTCCCCTATCTGCTGCTGACGACGGGCCTCCTGGACAACGCCCTGCACGGCAAGCCGCAGCTCCCCATCTCCCAAGTCCAGACAGTCGGCGCGGACAGCGTCATCGTTTCCAACACCTATGATCCCAAAGCACCCGCCGCGCCCGTTTAGCCTCCTGACCGCGCTTGCCATCGGCGCTGCCTTCTGGGGCTGCGGCCATCCGGTGCAGGAGACGGCGGCCCACAAGATCGCCGACGCCCTGCCCTCCGTTCTCGGCCCGGCGGCCCACTATGACGTGCAGGTGGACGGCGACCCGTTTGCCCTGGCGCGCGGGCGGGCGCGCGGCGTCCACATCCAGGGCCGGGACGTGCAGCTCTCCCCCAGAATCACGCTGGACACGCTGAACGCCGACGCCGACGATGTCTCATTCGACACGAACACGCGGCGCCTGTCCCATGTCGGCGCGACCCGGTTCACGGCGACTATGGATCAGGCGCACTTGACGGACTACCTGGCGCGGTCCAAGCCGCTCCTGCCCGGCCTGGTCGTGACCCTGCGGCCTTCCGATGTCGAGGCGCGGGTGCCAGTGACGTTCCTGGGCCTGCACACGACGGCGGCGCTCTCGGGGACGTTCGCCCCGAATGCCGCCGACTCCAGCCGGCTGGATTTCGTGACGCATGGCGCTCAGGTCGGCCCTGTTCCCCTCCCGGCGGACCTGGTGAACTTGGCGCTGGACGTGCTGAACCCGGTCATCAGCCTTGACGGATTGAAGGCTCCACTGACAATTACCCGTGCGGGCGTGGAACATGGCCGTTTGACGCTACAAGGATCAGCGGACTTGAATGGTTTAGTTCACGAATAAACGGGAATGATGTAGCAACTAAGCTAAGGAGACAACGCGCAATGGGAAACTTGTTATACATCATCGGAGCGGTTCTGGTAGTCATGTGGATCGTCGGCTTTCTGGTCGCCCACGTCGCCAGCCCGATCATCCACGCCCTGCTCGTCATCGCCGTCATCGTGTTCGTGTACCAGTTCCTGACGGGCCGCCGCTCGGTGTAGAGCAGCGGACGGCACACAACCAAAAAGGCCCGGCGTCTGAGACGCCGGGCCTTTTCTTATCACAAGACTTTTGACAAGACCGTCATGGCCTTCGCTCCCACCACGCGGACATCGGGGAACTCGTAGCGGTTGCCGTCGGTGTCGGTCATCATCAGCCGGTTCGACCCCAGCGGGAAGGTGCTGTCGCGCAGGTTTCGGACCAGGAACCGGCGCGGCCCCCGGTCCGTCTCCACCTCCCACGTCACCACGCCGAACTCCTCGCTCACCGTCAAGACGCGCTCGATGCGGGGCGTGAAGTAGCGCCGCTCCAGTTCTTCGTCCACGATGGCGCGCGAGGCGGGGTCCAATCCGTGCAGGTCCGTCAGGATGCCGATGTCCTTGTCGTCGCCGTCCCGCAGGCCGATGTAGCGGTCCGGGTCGGAGAACGGGAAGGCGCGGGCGATCCGCACCTCGCGCCACGAGCGGTCGTCCTCGATGGTCAGGCGGACCGTCGCGTCCTCGGCGTGCGTCCGAAACAGGCGCAGGGTCTTCGGGTCCAGGAAGCGGACGGCGAACGGGTTGATCTCTTCAGCGTTCGTGATCTCAGCGACGGGCATGGGTTACGCCTCCAGCAAGTTTTCGCGCAGCTTGTTGACGTCCTGCTGCATGTTCACCAGGCGGCGGAAGACGCCCTCGGGCTTGTTCATCAACTCGTCATGCGTCCCCATCTCCACCATCTTGCCCTTCTCCATCACCATCAGGCGGCTGGCGTTCCGCAGGGTGGACAGGCGGTGCGCGATGGCGAACGTCGTCCGGCCCTCGATCAGCCGCGACATCGCTTCCTGAATCTGCTTCTCGGTCTCGGTGTCCACCGACGCCGTGGCCTCATCCAGAATCAGGATGCGCGGGTTGTGCAGGATGGCGCGGGCGATGGACAGCCGCTGCCGCTCGCCGCCGGACAGGCGCGCGCCGCGCTCGCCGACATAAGTGTCGTAGCCGTCCGGGAAGCGCATCACGAAGTCGTGGGCGTTGGCGGCTTTGGCCGCCTGCATGATCTCCTCGGGCGTGGCGTCCGGCTTGGCATACGCGATGTTGTCCGAGATGGTGCCGGGGAACAGGAACGGCTCCTGCAAGACGACCCCGATCTGGCGGCGCAGATCGTCCTGCTTGATATTGCGGATGTCCACGCCGTCAATTAAAATCTGGCCGTCCTTGACATCGTAGAACCGCGACAGCAGGTTGATGATGGTGCTCTTGCCCGCCCCCGAGTGGCCGACCAGCCCAATCATCTCGCCCGGCTGGACATCAATGGAAACGTCCTCCAGGATGCTCTGGTTCTTGTCATAGGAGAACCGGACGGCCTTCATCTCCACGCGGCCCTCGATGCGCGGCATGGCGACCGCGTCCGAGGTGTCGGCGATCTCCGGCTCGGCGTCAATGACCTCAAAGACGCGCTCGGCGCTAGCCGTGGAGCGCGAAAGCCAGTCCGCGATCTGCGTCATCTGCTGCAACGGCCCCATCAGCATCCCGATGTAGGAGATGAACAGGGTCAGCGTCCCCAGCGTCATGGCGTGCGTTGAGTTGGTGAAGTTGGCGAAGACCTCACGGCCGCCGTAGAACCAGATGATGAAGACGCCCAGCGTCGTCAGGAAGGACAGGACCGGGAAGTAGGTGTTCCACGCCTGCTGCACCACGACGTTGGCTTCAAACAGGTCTTTCGACTTGGCGCGGAACCGGGTCGCCTCACGCGACTCCTGGGCGAACGCTTTCACGACCCGGACACCCGAAATGGCGGCGTTGATTGAGGCCGACAGGTTCCCGCGCAGGTGCCACAACCGCTGCCACCGGGTCCGCAGAAGCCGCCAGATCACCCGCGTGGCGATGACGGTCAGCGGCACGGGAATCAGCACGAGCAGGGTCAGCTTCCAGTCATAGACCATCAGGGCGACCAGGATGCCGACGATGATCAGCGTGTTGACCAGGAAGAACGTGATGCCCTGGACCAAAAAGTCCTGAAGCTCGCCCACGTCCTGCGTCACGCGCGACATCAGCGACCCCGTCTGGCGCTTGTCGTAGTAGCCCAACGACAGGGACTGGAGCCGGTCATACGCCTGCACCCGGATCGTGTGGACCATGTGGTTGGACATCCAGACGACGATCCGCCCACGCCAGACGCTGACCGCGATGCCGAGGATGTTCGCCCCGATCAGCGCCAGCACGATCAACCCGATCCAGGACTGGTGACGGTGCGGGATCAGGACGTCGTCCACCAGCCGCTTGTTGAGGATCGGCGGCAGCAGGCTGATCGCCGTGCCGGCCAGCATGAGCACGGTGACGAGGAGGACGCGGGCCTTGTACGGCATCGCGTAGGAGAGCAGCCGCATCAGGACGGCCTTGCGGTCCACGCACTTGGGGCAGACGTTGGTGTCTTCCGGCAGCGGGTCGCCGCACTTGCCGCAGTTCTTTTTCTGCTTGTCGAATTCGGCGTAGAGCGAGTCGGACGGCTCCTCCTCCTTGAGCCAGGATTCGAGGATGCGCGCCGCCGTCGCGAAGGCGGGCGCGGCGGCCAGCGTGTACCGCACGGCCTCCACGACCTGCCCGTCCCGTTTGACCAGCCGCAGGGCGTTGCTGCCGACCAGGGTGTCGGCGCGCGCCGTCTTGATCTCGCTCAGGGGGATGTCCAGGTCCACGCGGGCCGGGCCGCGCTCCTGCGACGTCAGGACGCGCAGGTGAGTCTGGTCCACGACCAGCCAGCGCTCGCCGAACCGGCCGTCCGGCAGGATGTCGGCGGGCATGGACAGGCGCGGCTCCGGCGTATACGCCTGGGCGTGGCCATCACGGCGCGGCTCGCGCAGGACTTCTTGGACCGAATCAGGGGGAGTTTCTAGAATGGGCATACTAGGGCAACACCAGTCTAACGGTAAGGGTTCCGGCTTTCCTATACCCAACATGGCGCGGATATGCTACAATAAATCTACTGATCTTAGCACAGTAGTCCCCGGAATGTGTTCCAGGGGAACTGGCGCGTAATGTCAGGTCAACTTCCCGGAAACCGGAGCGACACCCCTTTGGCAGACACCCCTGTTTGGACCGTCCCGGCGACTGACTGCGGCAGCACGACTACTCCGCGCGGCGAGGATCGCTCTATTAACCAGCATATAGTCGAGAAAATGGTGCGTTCGGCGTCGGAGATGCTGGCGCGGAGCGGTGACGGCAACAACCATACGGTCGCGGCGTCCCTCTATGCCGACGACGGCGCGATCTATAGCGGCATCAACTTGTACCACTTCACCGGCGGGCCGTGCGCGGAGGTCATCGCACTGGCCCGGC
Source organism: uncultured Armatimonadales bacterium (assembly GCA_964247915.1). GTDB lineage: Bacteria > Armatimonadota > Armatimonadia > Armatimonadales > Capsulimonadaceae > JANXMY01. Next base: position 7,662 of record CAXTWM010000168.1, read on the forward strand.
TGGTCTCTGAGGGCGGTGGGGCGAAGCCGCTGGCGATTGTCGCGGTGGCCGACCGGGGGCGCGGCGTGATTGCGCCGTGCGGGCGGTGCCGGCAAATCTTAACGGATTACTGCCCCGAAATACAGGTCGTTTTGAATGCGGAACACGGCATTCAGGCCATGCCGCTGACGGCCCTTCTGCCGTATGTTTACCTCCGGGCGGATCGCCCCGGAATCACGCGCATTGTTTGACCCTGGAACGATAGGAACCCCGATGCCAGACAACAGCAACGTCCAGACCATCCTCGCGACCGACTGCGGCAGCACGACCACCAAAGCCATTCTCATTGAGAAGCAGGGGGACGTGTACCGCCAGACCACGCGGGGCGAGGCCCCGACCACGGTGGAAGCGCCGTTCGATGACGTGACCGTGGGCGTCTCCAACGCCGCCCGCGAGATTCAGGAGCTGTCCGGCTACACCATTCTGGACGAGGAGGGCAAGATCATCACGCCGAAGCGGGCCGACGGGTCGGGCGTGGACCTGTACCTCAGCACGTCCTCGGCGGGCGGCGGCCTGCAAATGACGGTCGCGGGCGTGGTCAAGGCCATGAGCGCCGAGTCGGCCCAGCGGGCCGCCCTGGGCGCGGGCGCGATCATCATGGACGTCATCGCCGTGGACGACGGGCGCAAGGAGTACCAGAAGGTCGAGCGCATCCGCGCCCTGCGCCCGGACATGATCCTGATGTCCGGGGGCACGGACGGCGGCACGGTCACGCACCTGACCGAGATGGCCGAGATGCTGCGGTCGGCCGACCCCAAGCCGCGCCTGGGCATCGGCCTGAAGCTGCCGGTCATCTACGCCGGCAACGTCGAGGCGCACCAGGCCGTGGAGGAGATCGTCGGCGATGTCGTGGACCTGCGCGAAGTGCCGAACCTGCGCCCGACGCTGGACCGCGAGAACCTCGGCCCGGCCCGCGAGGCGATCCACGAGCTGTTTTTGGAACACGTCATGCAGCAGGCGCCTGGTTATGCCAAGCTGATGACCTGGACCTCGTCCGGCATCATGTCCACGCCCAACGCCGTCGGCAAGATCATGGAGACCATCGCGCGGGAGCGGAACATCAACGTCCTGGGCGTGGACATCGGCGGGGCGACTACGGACGTCTTTTCGGTCTTTAGCGGCAACTTCGTCCGCACCGTGTCCGCCAACCTGGGCATGTCCTATTCCATCTGCAACGTGCTCACCGAGGCGGGCCTGCCCGCCATCGCGCGCTGGATACCGTTTGAAGCCGACGACGCATACCTCCGCAACCAGCTCCGCAACAAGATGATCCGTCCGACGACCATCCCGCAGACTTTGAAAGACTTGCAGATCGAGCAGGCCGTCGCCCGCGAGGCCCTGCGCCTGGCCTTCGACCACCACAAGTCCCTGGCGCGCGGACTGAAAGGCGGCCAGACCGAGGCGGGCATGGAACTGGACAAAGCGACCGGCAAGACGACCGTAGACATGCTGAAATTGGACATGATCGTCGGGTCGGGCGGCGTCCTGTCTCACGCCCCCCACCGCGCCCAGTCCGCCCTGATGATGCTGGACGCCTACGCCCCCGAGGGCGTCACCATGCTGGCCGTGGACTCGATCTTCATGATGCCCCAGCTCGGCGTCCTGTCCACCATCCTGCCCGAAGCCGCGACTCAAGTGTTCGAGCGCGACTGCCTCATCAAGCTGGGCCACGCCATCGCTCCCATCGGCACGGCCAAAGATGGCGACCCGTGCCTGACGGTCTCGTTTAAGAACGGCAGCACCGAAGCCGTCCCCTTCGGCCAGATCCGCGTCCTGCCGATGGGCGACGGTCAGACCGACGAGGCGACGATCACCCCCGCCAAAGGCTTCGACATCGGCGCGGGCCGAGGCAAGTCCCGCACCGTGACGGTAGAAGGCGGCGTCGTCGGCCTGGTCCTGGACACGCGGGGCCGCCCCATCGCCGTCCCCACCGACCAGACCGCCCGCGTCGCCAAGCTCCAAGAATGGCTCCGCGCCTTCGGCCTCCCGACCATGCAGGGATAATGACATGACCGTTTTGAATGACATTGCCACGGTAGAAGGGCCACCTCAGCCCTGGAAAAGCCTGGGCATTTTCGCGATTGGCGGGTTATTTGCCGTCGGTTTTTCTGATGAATCGGATTTGTTGCAGGTCGTCTCCTCGCAAGGGAACGGCGTGTTTAACTGTACCAATGGGGAAAGAGTGGCGCGGGATTACAGCGATGTGTTCAGTCTGTTTGATGAAGCAACAATGAAGGTTCAAGGCATTGGCCCGTTGCAAAGTCAACTCATTTCAACAGCAGGTCTGTACGGAGGAAGCCTGCCTTCCATAACTCCTGATGGATGGCAATTACAGGATGAGTTGACGAAGTCTCAGCACCCCTCACAAGGCCCGATACACAGCATCTTCCTGAAGCAGACCGCGCCGTATCAGGAGCCTGAGCGCACCTGCGTTGGCAGCGATGAACCCTGCGAACTTCGGGCTTACGGCTTCTCGCCAACAGGCCGCAGTTTTGTGATCGCCAGTAGTTGCCAGATTGAGATTTTCTGCCGCTCGGAACAGGCAACAAGGGAGAGCATGGAAGAGAACATGGGTCAACTCACCATGCTAGGCTCCGCCTCTACCATGCGCCGCATCTGGGACACGCCCGAAGAAGACGAAGCCTGGAAGCACTTGGAAAACCTTTAGAAACTTGGCCGCATGACCCCGTTCCTGACCGCCGTGTGGTCCGACCTCCTCTTGATCT
>CAXTWM010000169.1:0-10410 GCA_964247915.1 uncultured Armatimonadales bacterium
GGTCTGGCCCCGCCCCAGCCCTTCGGCGTCGTGGAGGATGAAGACGCGCTTGCGGGCCGAGATCGGCTCAAACTGCAAGTCGCGCAACAGGGCGTTCTCGGGCGGGTGCTCCTTGTGGCCGGGCCGGGGCCAGACCTGCGCGATGCTGGTGATGTGGGACGGCGGCAGGTCGAGGCTGCGGACGTCGGGGAGCGTCCCGGCGTCAATGGCGCGGGCGAGGGGGTCCGAATCGGCGGTCGCGCCGCAGAGCAGCTTGGCGAACTGCCGCGCCGCCGTCGCCTTCCCCACCCCGTCCGGCCCGACGAACAGGTACGAGCCGGCCAGCCGGTCGTGGCGGAGCGCGTTCTCCAGCACGCGCACGGCGTAAGGTTGTCCGATGATGTTTTGGAACATAGGACGTCGTCAGAACCGCTCGAAGCTGTCCACGGAAAGCACGAAGGCGACCGCGCCGCCGGCCTCGACGCGGACCGGGTGCGGGGCGAACGCGCCCAAAGCCGGGACGCTGCCGACCATCCCGCCGGGCAGATTGACGAAGCCTTCAGAGACCCGGCAGGCGTCCCTGATGACTCCCAGGACGCGGCCCGCGTCATCATCCTCGACGCCGATCAGGATCGTGACGTTGCCCTGGCGCAGAAAGCCGCCCGTGCTGCCCAGCTTGGTGAAGCTCAGGCCCTCTTGCAGCAGGGCGTCCGCCAGCTTGTGCTTGTCACGCTCGTGCGTGATGGCGATGATCAGTTTCATGGGCCAGAGTTATGGGAAGAAAACGCGGGCGGAGACGACGGCCCAGATGTCTTCGTGAACCACGTCGGGCGGGCGGGAGGCGTCCAGGGTGAGCCAGCGGCCGGGGTCAGCTCCGGCGAGAGACAGAAAGCCCGCCCGGATGCGCTGGTGGAACGGCAGGGCCTGAGCCTCCATCACGCTGCGCTCCCGCTGCCGGGCCAGCCCGACGGCAGGGTCAAGGTCCAGCAGGACCGTTATGTCAGGCACGAGTCCTCCCGTCGCGTATGCGTTCAGGGGGACGATCTCGCCGACATCCAGCCCGCGCCCGTACCCTTGATAAGCGACGCTCGAGTCGGCGTAGCGGTCACAAAGGACGATGCCTCCGCTTTCGAGGTGGGGGCGGATCACCTGCCCGACGTGCTGGGCGCGGTCGGCCAGCATGATGAGCAGCTCGGCGCGCGGCTCGACCACCATGCCCATCGGCGGGTGCAGGGCGAGGGAGCGAAGCTCCGCGCCGAGCGGGCCGTCGCCCGGCTCGCGCGTCGTCAGCACGTCCCGGCGGCCCGCCCCGCGCAGACGGGCCGCCAGCCGCGCGATCTGGGTCGTCTTGCCCGCGCCTTCCACTCCCTCAAAGGTGATGAACAGCCCTCCTGACGCCCCCCCCGCCCCCAATCCTGGGGGGGCCGGAATGGGATGCACGCGGGTCTCCCGATATTCTTCTCCTGCTCCCCCAGGATTGGGGGCGGGGGGGGTCACGGTCGGCTGATCCGCACCCGCCGGTTCGGCTCCTGGCCGACGCTCTCCGAAACCATCTTGTAGTTCTCGGCGATCTGGTGCTGCAAGCGGCGCAGGAACGAGTTCTGCGGGGCCAGCTCCAGCGAGTTCAGGCCGCCCGTGCTGTCGTTCATGATCTCCTCGATGGCCTCCTCGGCGTGCGAGATCGCGACATCCTCCTCCGAAATCTCCTGCGGCATCTTGAAGATCTCGCGCAGGACGCTCTCGATCTGGATGTAGGTGTTGCTCTTGATCACATAGGTCGGGAGGTTGCGCGTGATGCCCTCTTGCAGCTTGGCCGGCTCCTTGCGGTAGTTGGCCTTCAGCGCGATGATGACATCGCCGTCTTTGACGTCCTTGGAGATGTAGGCCGAAACGCGCAGGGTGCGGATGGCGCGCTCCAGGCGGCTGCGGCTGACCCCATAGGGGAAGACGCGCAGGGTCGTCGGGAGCGGCTTGCCGTTGGAGAGCGTCGGCGGCCCGCCGTTCGTCAGCGGCGCCCCTTCCGGCGTCGGCGGGGCGATGCGCGAGGGCGGGGCGGGGACCTCCTCGCGGCCGCTCTCGCGCCCATTCTCACGCCCATTCTCACGCCCGTTCTCGCGGGCGGGGGCCGGGTAGGACGCGCCCGCCCCGAAGTTGCCGCGCCCGCGCGTCCCGTCGTCGAAGAGCGAGGGCGTCCGGTCTCGGTCCGGCGGGCGGGGCGCTTCCAGGTCAGACTTCTGCACGACCTCGACCTGACCCGAGGCGTTGCGGACGCGGATCTCGGGGCGGGGCTGGCCGCCGCGCAGCATCCGGTCCACCGTCCGGGTGACGTCGTGGTGGATCGCCAGCTTGTCCACCTCCATGATCTCGATGATCACCTCGAAGGTCGGCGGCGCCTTGCGCTCCAGCACGGTCTTCTGCGTGCCGCGCTTCTTGGCCTCCTCGTCGGACAGCGTGACGGCCTGGATGCCGCCCACGAGGTCCGACAGGGTCGGGTTCATCAGCAGGTTTTCCAGCGAGTTGCCGTGAGCCGTGCCGACGAGCTGCACGCCGCGCTCGGCGATGGTGCGGGCGGCGAACGCTTCCTGCTCGACGCCGATCTCGTCAATGACGACAACCTCGGGCATGTGGTTCTCGACCGCCTCGATCATGACGGCGTGCTGGTCGTCGGGTTCGATGACCTGCATCCGGCGGGCGCGGCCGATGGCCGGGTGCGGGATGTCGCCGTCGCCGGCGATCTCATTAGACGTGTCCACGATGATGACGCGCTTCTTGAACTCGTCGGACAGGACGCGGGCGACCTCGCGCAGCTTGGTGGTCTTGCCGCGTCCGGGCTTGCCCAGCATCAGGATGGACTTGCCGGACTCGACCACGTCCCGGATGATGTCAATCGTCCCGTAGACGGCACGCCCGATGCGGCAGGTCAGCCCGACGATGCGGCCCTGCCGGTTGCGGATGGCCGAGATGCGGTGCAGGGTCCGCTCGATGCCGGCCCGGTTGTCCTTGCCGAACGAGCCGACGCGCGTGGTGACGAAATCAATGTCCTCGGCGGTGACGGGCGTGTCCTCGCGCAGCCAGACGGCGCGGCCGTCGGCGAAGCGGGCTTCGGCCGTGCGCCCCAGGTCCATCACGATCTCGATCAGCCCCGCCAGTCCTGCGGCTTCGTCGTCGTGTTCCAGCGCGGCGCGCAGGGCCGGCGGCAGGATCTCCAGGAGCTGCGCCAGGTTGTCGGTCACGCGCATCTGGTTCGCGCCGAGTGGGACGGCTTCCGTGCCGGGGCTGGTCGGGTCCGAATCGTCGTTCGCCAGCCGGTCGCGCAGATCGGCGAGGGCTTCGTCACGCGGGTTGGAAAGAGTCATAGTCAAGGTATGGCTTGCTTGCGATCAGGCTTTGGTTTGGGCCGGTCATCAGCGGGACTCGCCGGTCGGGCCTGAGAGCGGGAACCCGGCGCGTCGGCCGGAGCGTAAAAGCAACCGTAAACGCAGGAGACTCCCGCCTTCATGATACCCGAAACGCGGCGGATTCGCGCCCGCCGCGCCCCAAACGAGCGGTTCCGTTTGACACCGCCCCACCGCCGTGGTACAATGCCCTGTTGGGCCGCCCGACAAACGGCTTGAAGCCCCGACAAACGGCTTGAAGGCAGTAAACGCAACTGGAAACGTGGCGACAACTGAGTGAAGACAGTTTGCTGGCCGCAGAGGCGCTTCTGCGGGAGGGGCGATACCGCAGTTGTGTGAGCCGCGCCTACTACGCTGCGTACTGTGCTATCACGCATGAGGTTATTCAAAAACTGACGACCTTCTCATACGGACGCAACAACCCATCGCATGAGAAGTTGACGGCTTACGTCCAGAACAACCTGACCATTCCGCAGACTTCCAAGTCAAGCATCAATGCCTTGGTTGGCCTCTTGCGCCTCTTCCGAGAGGATGCAGATTACCGGCCGCAGACTCCGGTAGACGAACAACTTGCCCGTGGGTGTGTTCGTAATGCGGCGGAAATTCAGAGACATCTATGGGGGAACGTCAAATGAACACCACACCGGAGCGGCAAGCGACCGACCAGGAGGTTGTGGACGCGGTTCGCAAGTACATCAAAGATCGACACCCCGGCGGCGCGGTTCTGGAGGTGTTGCCGGAGGGCGTCCGCCACGAGCAGGATTGGTGGTACGTCTCGGTACGACCCGATTTTCAGCCGCCAAAACGGTTCGAGTATTACGAGGCGCTGGCGGAAGTGGAGGCGGAGTTGCAGAAGTCGGAGAACCTGACGGTTCTGCTCGTGCCGCTCGTGCCGGACAATGAGCTGGTTGCCGCCTGACCCCGTCGTTCCGCACGGGGCCGGAACCGCGTGCCGCTTTTTCTCGTTATAAAACAGTATCTACCGCCCACTGTTACCCACGCTTCAAGCCCCGCCGGGCGGGGCACAGGAAAGGAAGCAGAATTTGAAGTTGAACGCGACCGGCCTCGCCGGCGTCGCCGTGGTCGGGGTCCTGGCCGCCGGGGCGTTCGCCGCCGGCTCCTATCTCGGCCCGACCCCGCCCGTCGGCCACAACCTGTACCACCCGCCGGCCGCCACGGCGGCCCGGTCTCCCCTCGTGCTCGCGTCCACGGGCCATCCTACCACAGTCGCGGCGGCCGGGGCGGGCCAGGGCACGGCGGACGGCGACTCGCCCGACGACTTCACCGGCAGGACGGGGCCGGGAGCGACCTTCGACAACGTCTACCGGCTGGTCAAGGCGCGCTATGTGGACCCGATGCCGACTGATGCCAAGATGGCGCACGGCGCGGCGGCGGCGATGATCGCCTCGCTCCAGGACCCGGACTCGCGCTTCCTGGAGGCCCCCGAAGTCGCCGAACTCGGCGACGAGGCCAAAGGCACCTACCACGGCATCGGCGCGGCCCTCGCGGTCAAGCGAGTCCCCCACGCCAAGACCGCCGACCTCCCGGCCTACACGGAATACCGGCTGGTCGTCGTCGCCCCCGTGCCGGGCAGCCCGGCGGAGAAGGCGGGCATTCAGCCGGGCGACGTCGTCACGTCCATCAACGGCGTGTGGGTCTACAACGACAGGTTCGTTTACGACCAGACCAAGGCATTGAGAGCCTTGCAGGACGACGCGCCCGCGTTCAACAAGACCGTGGCGGCGCTCCAAAAGAAGATAGATAACTCGGTCTCCCTGAACGACGCGCAGACCAAGCTGGACGACCCTGCCGCCAAGACAGTCGCGCTTTCCGTCGTGCGCGCGGGCGCCCCGCAGCCGCTGGCGCTCGCCCTGGACACTTCCGCCCCGACCGTGGTCTCCCCCGTCGTCTCGCGCAGCCTGCCCGGCGGCATCGGCTACATCAAGATCGTCCAGTTCACGCCGGGTGCGGACAAGGATTTCGCCGCCGCCCTGGCCGGCTTCGGCACGGACTCCAAGGGCCTGATCCTGGACCTGCGGAACACGCTGGGCGGCCTGCGCGCCCAGACGGACGTGGAGACGGCCATCGCCGCCAAGCTGACGGCCGCGCCCGTGCTGGGCTACATCGAGGCGAAAGGGAAAAAGGTCCAGCCGATCGCGCTGACCGCCGACGCGCCGATCACCTGCCCCGTCGCGGTGCTGGTGAACGGCGGGACGGACAACACGGCCGAGCTGCTGGCGGCGGCCTTGCAGAGCAAGGGCGCGAAGCTGGTCGGCGGTCGGACCTTCGGCGACGCGGGCGACGTCAAACTGATCACGCTGCGCGACGGGTCGGGCTTCACCATGACCGTCGGCAAGCTCCTGACCGCGACGCGCGGCCAGTTCGGCGGGGTCGGGCTGAAGCCGGACGTCCTCGTCCCCAGCACGGCGGGCGACGAGCCGCTGAACCAGGCCGTCGCCGTCCTTTCGGGGCGGGTCGCGCGGCTCCCGTCCAACCGAATCTAGGTCGGAGCTAGGGCTTTATAACCAAGTCAAGATAGGAAGCATTCATGCGTATCGGACGATTTATCGGGCGGTCGGCGGGCACGGCGGCGCTCCTCGGCGTGGCCTTCGTCGGCGGCGTCTCCGTCAATGACCTGCGCGGCGTCCACGACCGGAATTCTCTGGCGACGGTCGTGGAGATGGCCCCCCAGCGCCTGTCTGAAGCGGTCTTCACGGCGGCGCACGGGCAGGGCGAGACGTACACGCCGTATCAGACCTATGCGGACGTGCTGGCGACACTGCGGGCGGGCTACTACGGCAAGGACATTGACCCCACCGAGATGACTTACAATGCCATTCGGGGCATGGTCGGCGCGACCCACGACCGCTACACCACCTTCATGGACCCGAAGAGCTACAAGGAGATGGAGGAAGAGAACCTGGGCCAGTTCGTCGGCATCGGCGCGCTGCTCGGCACCAACAAGGCGCAGCAGGTGTACGTCGTCAAGCCGCTGCCCGGCGGGCCGGCCATCAAGGCGAAGGTGATGGCGGGCGACATCATCCTGAAGGTGGACAACAAATCCACGCTGAAGATGAAGGACGCGGACGTCGTCAAGCTGATTCGCGGGCCGGAAGACACACGCGTCACCCTGACGCTGCTGCGGAAGGGCGTCCCCCACCCGGTCGTCATCAGCATGATCCGCGCCACGGTGCATCAGGAAGTCGTCGAGCACGCCATGATTGATCCGGTCCGCAAGATCGGGTACATCAAGCTGGCCGTCTTCAACGAGGAGAGCGACGTCCAGGTCGGGGCTGCCCTCCAGGACCTGGAGGCGCACGGGATGCGCGGGCTGGTCTTCGACCTGCGCGAGAATCCCGGCGGCCTGCTGGACATCGCCCAGAAGATCGCCAGCCGCTTCATCCCCGAAGGCCCCGTCTTGTGGATGAAAGACAGGTCGCAGTCCCTGGAAACGATGGAGCACCTGGACGCCGACCCCAGCCAGCACTCCAGCCACCGCTACCCCCTGGTGGTCCTGGTGAACGGCAACAGTGCCAGCGCGGCGGAGATCGTTTCGGGCGCGATCAAGGACACGGCTTCCGGCACCCTGGTGGGCGAAAAGACCTTCGGCAAGGGCGTCGTCCAGTCCATCCTGTCCCTGCCGGATGGGTCCGCCGTGAAGATCACGACTCAGCACTACTACACGGCGCACAAGAACGACATCAATCACAAGGGCATCGAGCCGGACATCAAGGTGACGATCCCCGACGACAACCAGCGCAAGGAGGCCGCCTTCTACCGTGTCCACTCCGAGGCGCTGTACGACCTGCAATATGACACGCAGCTCCAGACGGCGCTCGCGCAGATGAAGCAGCAGATGCAGGTCGCCAGAGCAAAAGCCTGGTGATGCCGGTGACGGTTGTAGGGGCGCGATTCATCGCGCCCCTACAGGTCACGCCCCATGTCCACCCACACGCCGCCTCGAACACCCGCCCCCGAAACGCTCGCCCGCCAGCTGCGTCTCTTCAAGCTGCTGGCGGCCCTGCTCGCCGCCGCCCTCGCCGTCGGCGGGGGCGTCTTCCTTTTCCTCCGCCACCTGGGCCAGCCCGTGACCATTCTGGTGGGCAACAAGCCCATCGCCACCGTCCGCAGCGTCGCGGCGGCGAACGAGCTGATCGCCGCCGCCGAGCAGTCCAAGATCGGCGCGGCTTTTGCCGGGGAAGAGCCGGTGCGGATGCAGCGCGTCCGCCTCCTGCACGCCGAAGCCGGCGCCCCCCAGGACCCGGACGCCGTCGTCAAGGCCAAGCTGACCCAGAGCCTGACGCTGCATATCCGCGCGTATGTCATCCTGGTCAAAGGCCGCCCCAGCATCGCCCTGCCGACGCCGGAGGCGGCGACCGAGACGCTGCGGCTCGTCAAAGACCATTGGGCACAGGCCCCGCCCCCCGCGCAAATCGTCGGTCAGCCCCAGATCGTCGAGTCCGTGGACATCGAGAAGCGCGCCGTGGACACCCGGCTGACTCGCCAGACCCCGGAAGAGGCGGCGCCCTACTTCTGGACGCCGCCCGCCACCAAGCCTTACACCATCCGCCCCGGCGACCTCGGCTCCCGGATCGCCTACCGCAGCCACATCTCCCTCGCCGACCTGATCACGGCGAACCCGAACAAGAACATCAACCGCCTCAAGCCCGGCGACACCCTGAACGTCCAAAAAATGCCGCTCCTGCTGACCGTGCGCGTCCGCAAAACGCTGGAAACGACCGAGCAGGTCCACCCCGGCGTCCCCGCCGCACAGGCCGGCTCGCAGCGCGTCATCTACCTCGTGACCTACCTGAACGGCCAGGAGACGCGCCGCGAGGCGCAGTCGGTGAACATCCTGGAAAAGCCGGAAACCCGCATGGACTTGTGACAGAAAGACGCCCCGACGATAGGCCTATCGTCGGGGCGTCTTTCCTGGTCTGGGGGCTGGCGGAGAGGGTGGGATTCGAACCCACGGTGACGTTGCCGCCACATCCGCTTTCGAGGCGGACGCACTAGACCAACTATGCGACCTCTCCAGTGTATTTTCTGACAGGCGGGAACTGGGGTTGACTGGAATCGAACCAGCGGCCTAAGGCTTAGGAGTCCCTCGCTCTATCCCCTGAGCTACAACCCCACCGTTGGAGGCATCCCGCAGTCAGCGTATTATACCGGCAACCCCTTACCTTTGTCAACCGGTGGGGGGCGGCGAATCGCAATGGGAACGGAGGAGAATGGGAACGGAGGAGACTGGGCGCAGACCGTCTAACTGTTCCCCAGTCCGATGTGTGAAAGGATGGTTATGACCCATGAACGAACATGAACGCTACCTCTTCGACCTCCGGGGCTTCCTCGTGGTCGAGGATGCCCTGTCATCGGAACAGGTCGCCGCCCTCAACCGGCTCGCTGACGGGACGCTCGCTGCCGAAAGTGACCCCGATGTGAGAACCAAAAGATTCAGTCCGACGCCCTGGGGTCAGCCGTATTACGAACTGCTCCAAAACCCCCGACTCGCGCCCGTGCTGGCGCAGATGCTGGGCGACGGATTCCGGCTGGATCACAGCTATGTGGACATCATCCGCACCGGGCTGGGTCCGATCGGCGCGACGCTGCACGGGGGCGCGACGCCGTTCGACCCCGTGCAGTACTATCTGTTCAGGAACGGGGCCATGTTCAACGGCCTGACGGTGGTGGCCTACAACCTGAAAGACGTCGGGCCGGGCGACGGCGGGTTCGGCTGCATCCCCGGCAGTCACAAGAGCAACTATCCCGCCCCGAAAGACTGGCGGGACCTGGAAAGCCCCGCCCCCTGCGTGGCGGCGGTTCCGGGGAAGGCGGGCAGCGCGGTCATCTTCACCGAGGCGTTGACCCACGGCACCCTGCCCTGGCGAGGAGCCGGCGAACGCCGCACCCTGTTCCTGAAATACTGTCCCAAGCACATGGCCTGGTCGCGCAACTATCCGACCGGAAACGAACAAGCGGAACTGACGGAAGATCAGCGTCGCGCTCTCCGCACACCCGGCGTCTGGCCCCAGTGAGGCGGCGGAAAGGCGGTTCCAAAACACACCTCAATGGGCCGAAGACGGCGCAGGCGCGGGCAGTCGGCGCAGGCCGCCTTCGGCTTCCAGGCACATGGCCCCCTGAAGGTGACTGTCGCAGGTGCGGGCGAAGAGGAGCGTGTTGAGGACGATCAGGCCGACTGTCACAGAGGGAAAGACCGGCGACGGGTTTTTCGCCCGGAACGGCAGGACGAACAGCATGGATGATGCCTCCGATGGCTTTTTGAGCCTTCAGTGATGATGGCCGGAATGTCCGCCGAAATCATGACCGTCGAAATGGTCTCCCCCGTGGGAGAATGGGGGGCGGCCACTTCAGCCACATCATGCGGTGTGAACGCGACATTGCCGTGAAAACAGTGTTCGGCCACCTCTGCTCGCATCTGCCAGTAGTTGCAGTCTTCACCCAATGCTGTATGGTAAGCATCAAGAGCGTCTTGGTTGCAATAGACGGACAGCGCACAACATAGGTCAGCCATTGGCAGGCCCGCCTCCCATGCGGCTGCTTCCACCTGTTTCGGCGTGTAACGCTCCGACTTGCCGTAGCGTTTTGCCAACATCGGTCCGATGCGCGTCAGGTAAGCCTTGATGGTCCGGCGCTTGCGATAGGAGCGTAAAAGACGCGCGATGTTGATCATTTTTCCCTTTGGCAGCAAGAGCTGTCAATCCGGCGATTACCCATTGCCTGGAACGACGCTGCTAATCATGTGCTGGAAGGCGGGCTGGAGGATGGCCCAGTTGCGCTCCGGCGAGATGCAGATGACGGTCATCTCGCGCTGGTTGCCCAGCATCGTCACGCGGTAGCCGTGCGTCTTGCCGCCGTCCGCCGTCCATTCGGAAACCCGCGCGTCGCCGACGCGCGACTCCAGCGTCTGCATAGGCCCCTCCCGGTAGCCCGGCAGACCCTCCGCGAGCTGCGACCTGTCCATCTCGTGCAGCTTCTCTACGGCTGTCTCGTATACACCTCTCCGCGCCCACGAGAC